>DASPRN010000091.1:0-5107 GCA_035624425.1 Gaiellaceae bacterium | reverse complement strand
GGCGGGCAGGCCGTACTCGCGGCAGACGATCGCCGCGTGCGACATCACGCCGCCGATGTCGGTCACGACCGCCTTGACGCTCGAGAAGATCGGCGCCCAGGCCGGAGAGGTGATCGGGCAGACGAGCACGTCGCCGTCGCGCACGGCCGCGATCTGCTCGACGTCGATCACGACCCGCGCCTTCCCCTCGACGACACCGGGCGAGGCGGCCGCACCCGTCAAACGGCCTCCACCCTCCTCGGCACTCGCCCACTCCTGCACTCGCTGCGTCGTGACGCCCCAGAGCATGATGCTCATCGGGTCCGTGATCGCCTCGGGCGTCACCCCGAGGGCGGGCGGCGGCGTCCAGTCGGCGAGCTTCTCGAGCAGCTCCTTGCGCCGCGCGACGATCGGCGGCCAGTGCTTCGGGCCGATCGGCTCGCCGCCCGTTGCCCAAGTGAGGACGAGCTCGTCGAGCGCCTGCGCGACCTCGTGCCTCCCGAGCTGGAAGACATCCTCGGTGTCCTCGAGGAACCCATGCCTGGCGAGCAGCGCGCCGAAATCGCGCACCTTGTTCCACCAGCGGGTCAGGAACCAGTAGTCGCAGTAGAACTTGTGCTCCTCGACGTACGGGAAGACCATGCGCGAGAGGCCGAGCAGCTCCGTGAATGCCCCGCGCGTCTCCTCGTCGAGCAGCGCCCCGTACTCCTCGGCCAGCCGCTCGCGCTCGCGGGCCAGCTCCTCGGTCGGACGCTCGACCTCCTCGCCCTCGTTCAGCGCACGCACGTGGCCGACGATCGACGCATAGGCGATCGTCGGGTCGTCGTACCAGCTGCCGTAGTAGTGGTAGAGCCCGTCACCCGTGGCCATGTTGAACCACGGGTCCTTGACCTTCTCGAGCTCGGCGAGCCACGCCTTGCCCGCATTGCTCCGCTCGAGCTCGGCGTCGATCTCCGCCGGCGAGCGGCCCTCGACGAACGCGCCGTCCACGCCGCTGTCGATCGCGACCTTCGCGAGGCGCCGCAGCTCCGCGCTCGGCCTGAAGAGCAGGACGTCGATCCCCGCCACCATCTGCGCGATGTGCTGGTCGGGGATGTCGGGGAGGTTGGCCTTGCAGAAGTCCGAGAACGCGACGTAGGCGCCGTAGCCGAGCAGCAGCAGCTCGAAGTGATGCTGCCACATCAGGTCGCCGCAACGAATCGTCCGGTCGTACGCGGAGAGGAGCTCGTAGAACGCGGTGTTGCGGTCGTCCTCGAGCATGACCTCGTCCGGTTCGTACTCGGGGAGGTCGGGGACCGGGAGCTCCGTGATCTCGGCGATCAGCGCCTCCATCTTCTGCTTCCACTTCGCGTAGAGCTCGTCCCAGTGCTCGAAGTAGTAGCCGGCGCGGCGCTGGAAGTACTCCGCACGCTCGCCGATCTTTGCCGGGTCGGTGACGGGGTTCCCCGAGATGTAGACATAGCCGTTGAGGATCCGGTAGTCGATCCCCATCGCGGGCGGCACTGCGAAGAACCGGTTCTGCCACTCGCCGACCGCCTGGTAGGGGGAGTCGATGGCGTGGACGTCGAAGGCGGGCATCGGCACCGGGAAGTGCATCGAGTTCCAGAACCAGAAGCGGTTCTCGTCCTTCTCGCGCCGCCGCTCGTCGAAGAGCACGTGGTACGGATACATCTCCTCCCAGCCCTCGCAGCCGGCTGGAGTTGCGATCTCGTACGGGCTCGGAAACGCGGAGCTCGTCTTCGTCGGTGCGGCCATGGCTCACCTCCCTCGGGGCTCGTGCCTGTATATAGCAACCGCCGATGCAGATCATCAGACAGCACTCGCTCGGAGGGCCGGAGGTGCTCGAGCTCGAGGACGCGCCGCGGCCCGAAGCGGGGCCCGGCGAGGTGCTGGTGCGCCAGGCCGCCGCCGGCGTCAATCCCGTCGACTGGAAGGTGCGCACGCGCGGCGGCTTCCTCGGGGACCCGCCCTTCACGGTTGGCTGGGACGTCGCGGGCGTCGTCGAGGACGGCGACGGGTTCGCGGTCGGAGAGCGCGTCTTCGGGATGCCGCGTTTCCCCGAGGAGGCAGCCGCGTACGCCGAGTACGTGGCCGCGCCTGCGGACGAGCTGGCTCGAATCCCGGACGGCTTGAGCGACGTCGAGGCGGGCGCGCTGCCGCTCGCGGGGCTGACCGCCTGGCAGGCGCTCGTCCGGGTCGCCGACGTGCAGCCCGGACAGCGGGTGCTGATCCTCGCCGCCGCCGGCGGGGTCGGCCACCTCGCGGTGCAGATCGCGAAGGCGCGCGGGGCATACGTGATCGGCACGGCGCGGCTCGGCAAGGAGGCGTTCCTCTACGAGCTCGGCGTGGACGAGGCGGTCGACTACACGAGCGTGGCCGTGGAGAGCGTCGTCTCGGACGCCGACCTCGTGCTCGACCTCGTGGGCGGCGACGCGAGCGCCCCGACGATCGCGTGCCTGCGCGACGGCGGCCTCTACATCGCCGTCCCGTCCGCGTCCGCGCTCGACCGCCTGAACGAGCTTGCGGGCGACCGGGTCCGCGTGGCCGGGATCCTGGTCAGGCCCGACCGCCCCGGGCTCGAGGCGCTTGCCGGCCTGGTCGAGGAGGGGAAGCTGCGCGTCAGTGTCGAGCACACGTTCCCGCTCGAGCAGGCCGCCCAGGCGCACCGGCGGGGCGAGACCGGCCGCACCCGGGGGAAGCTCGTCCTGACTGTCGGCTGAGCCGCTCGTAGAATCGCCCGATGGCACGATTCGTCTTCGTCCACGGCGCGTTCGGCGGGGCCTGGAGCCTGGAGCCGCTGCGGGAGCCGCTCGAGGCGGCCGGACACACGGTCGAGACCTTCGACCTACCCGGCGGCGGGAACGACCAGACCCCGCCGGGGGACGTCACGCTCGCGAGTTGCGCGCAGCGCGTGTCCGAGGCGCTCGCGTCGCGGCCGGAGAAGGCGATCCTCGTCGGCTACAGCATGGGCGGCGCCGTCGTCACCCAGGCGGCCTCGAACACACCCGAGCATGTGGCGGCCCTGGTGTTCGTCGCCGCGTTCATGCCGAGCGACGGCCAGAGCCTGCTCGACCTCACGCGGCTCCCCGAGGGCGCCGAGGACATGATCCAGGCGAACCTCGTGATCGAGGGCGAGCCGCCGGTCGCAACGCTTCCCGACGAGGCCGCGCTGCAGGCGATCTACAACTGCTGCACGACGGAGAAGGCCACGGTCTGCGTCGCCCGCCAGCGGCCGCAGCCGGTGGGGCCGTTCGCCGACCCCGTGAGCGTCGACGACGCGCTGCTCGCGTCGATCCCACGCTTCTACGTGCTCACCACGCAGGACAAGTCGATCCCGCCCGCACTCCAGCGCCGGATGATCGCCGAGCACCCCTGCCGCAGCGTCGTCGAGCTCGACACCGACCATGCGCCCGCTTTCTCGGGGACCGCGGACCTCGTCGCTGCCCTGAGCGAGTTCGCCGGCGACCCTCAGCCCGCTTAGAAGCTCGCCGCCTGCGCGATCTCCAGGCTCGAGGGAGCGCTCACGTATCGACCTCCTTGGGTTTCGTGTTGTGGTCGCGGCCGAGGAACGTGTTCGCCCAGGCGCTCGTCCTCGACAGCGAGTTGTCCTTGACGACGACCGGGCCGTCGAGCATCGAATCCTCCTCGCCGTAGGCCTTGAGCCGCTCGTACGCCTGCGACCAGATGCACTCGGTGTCGTACACCTCGCAGAGCCCCTCACGTGTGCCGCCGCACGGGCCGTTGCGCTGGTTCTTGGCACAGAGCGCCTCGGGGCAGACGTACGCAATCTCGGGGAGCGAGCAGTCGCCGCAATCGCGGCAGTGGAACATCGGCACCTTGACCGCCTGCTCGGCAGCGTGGGCGAGCTTCCCGACCGCTCTCGGCGCCTTCTCGACCGTCCGGTAGAGCGTGCGGCCGGCCGGGAAGAGCGGGGCGTCCTCGGCGAAGACGCCGTTGTGAAGCCTGCGGCTGAAGCGGTACCTGAGCGGCACGCGGAGATCCGTCTTCTTGCGCCGCTTCGACTCGAGATAGGCCTCGTTGACGCGGTCGGACGAGAGCCCCGTTTCGGGGTCGGGCTCGAAGAAGTAGAACTCGTCCGCGAACGGGTAGCGGATCTCGCGCGCGAGCTCGCGCCAGTCGGCGGCGAAGGTGTCCGCGATATCGAGGATCTGACCGAAGGTCGTGGCGGGCGTGTGGCCACCGAGGTAGACGCCGTCGAAGCCGAGGCCCCGCGCGACCGCCACGTGCTTGGCCGCGAGCTCGACGAAGAACGCCCTGCCCTGGTCGGCGCCGGCGCCGTGGCGCTCCGCGAGCTCGAGCAGCTCGTCGGTGACGACCACCCCGGGGATCTTCCCGTTGCGAAACGCGCGCGCGGCCGTGCGCGAGAGGAGGTAGACGTTCGCGAGCACGTGCAGGTCGAGTCCGTCGCGGCGAATCCAACGCAGGAGCTCGTCGTCCTTGCGCGCATCCCAGCCGATCTGGTTGATGACGAAGCGCGCGCCGGCCCGCGCCTTCTTGCGCAGCTTGAAGTACTGCGGCATCACTTCACGCTCGTGTCGCTTGTGGTTCGTGACGACGCAGCCGAGGAAGAAGTCGGTCTGCGAGAGGTTGTCCGCGAGGCCGGCGTTGAGATCCGCGAGCAGGCTCAGCAGCCCGACCGAGTCGATGTCGAACACCGGCGCGGCGAGGCCCTGGTGCCCGGTGACCGGATAGTCGCCCGAGAGCGCGAGGATGTTGTGGAAGTCCTCGGTGCCGAGCTGCCAGGCTCTGCTCTCGAGCGCGTTGCGGTTCCAGTCCTTGCAGGCGAGGTGGATGATCACCTCCTGTCCCCGCGAGATCAGGTCGGTTCCGAGCGCGTCGGGAGCGAGCATCGCGTTGCCGCCGGGGTTGTCCGTGATCGAGAGCACGTCGATGCGCGGGTCGGCGCTGAGCTCCCGCGCCTGGGCCAGCAGCTCGCGGCCGCTGCCGGTCGTCAGCAGCCCGCGGCTCGTGACGAGCTCGGTCGCGACCACGAAGCGGTCGGGCTGCTCGAACAGCTCGCGGAGCGAGACGCTCATTTCGGCTGTTCGACGTCCGGGGTCCCGTACGTGTGGAAGCTCTCGATCGTGTGCACGCCCCAGAACTGGCC
>DASPRN010000005.1:0-4389 GCA_035624425.1 Gaiellaceae bacterium | reverse complement strand
GCCGAGGCCTACCAGGAGCTGGCCGCCGCCTTCCCGCAGCGGCTCGTCGCTCTCGACGGCACGAGACCGCCGGTCGAGCTCGCCCGGGAGATCCTCGAGGGTGTTCGAGAGCATTCCTGAACAGGGCGAGGCCAAGCGCCTGCTCGCTGCGGCGCTCCACGACGGGCCTGCGCACGCGTACCTTTTCCACGGGCCGGCCGGGGTCGGCAAGCGGGCGACGGCGCTCGCGTTCGCGTCGGAGCTGCTCGCCGGCGACCCACGCGTCGAGCGGCGCACGCACCCGGACCTGTACGTGCTCGAGCCGCTGGGCGACCAGATCCGGATCGACGCCGTCCGCGAGCTGCGGCGCGACCTGCACATGCGGCCGTTCGAGGCCGACACCCGCGTCTACCTGCTCTTCGGCGCGCACCTGCTCAACGACGAGGCCGCCGACGCCCTGCTGAAGGATCTCGAGGAGCCGCCGGCCTACGCCGTGATCGTGCTCGTAGCCGACGAGGTGGGCTCGCTGGCGGAGACGATCCGCTCGCGCTGCCAGGCGATCCCGTTCCGGCGGCTCTCGGAGCGGGCGGTGCGCGAGGAGGTTCAGGCCCGCGCGCCGCAGCTCTCCGCCGACGAGGCGACCTCGATCGCGCGCGTCGCCGGCGGGCGGCTCGACCGCGCGGAGCGGCTGCTCGACCCCGCCGCGGCGCGCCGGCGCGAGGAGCTGCTCGAGACGGCGCGCTCGGTCTACGCCGACCCGGAGTTCGACCCGGGCGCAGCGGCGGAGAAGCTCCTCGAGGCGGCGCGGGCCCGCGCGGGCGAGGCGAAGGAGCGCGAGGAGGCGGCCCTCGAGGAGCTCGACCTGACCGCCCGCGAGGCCGAGCAGCGCGTGCGGCGGGCAGGCCGCGGTGCCGAGCGCGAGGAGCTGCTCGCCGCGCTCGAGGAGCTCGCCGCCTGGTACCGGGACCTCGTCGCGGCGGCGGCCGGAGCCGGGAGCGCCCTCGTCCACGCCGACCGGGCGGAGCAGCTCGCCGAGGACGGCACGCTGGAGCGGCTCGAGGGCGCCGCGCGCGCCGCCGAGCTCGTCCGCGAGACCTGGCGCAATTTCGAGGAGTTCCAGCTCTCCGCCGGCCTGGCCCTCGAGGCCCTGTTCGTCGAGCTGCGCCGCGCCTTCGCCGGCGCGGTCGCGGTCGGCTCGTGAGGAGCGCCGAGCTCGGCCGCACCGGCCTCGAGATCTCGCGAGTCGGCGTCGGCGCCTGGGCGATGGGCGGCGCGGAGTACGACTGGGGCTGGGGCTCGCAGGACGACGACGACTCGATCGCCGCAATCCATCACGCGGTCGAGCTCGGCGTCAACTGGATCGACACCGCCGCCCAGTACGGCTTCGGCCATTCGGAGGCGGTCGTCGGCCGCGCGATCGCCGGGCTCGACCCGCGCCCGTTCGTCTTCACCAAGGGCGGCCAGCCGGAAGGCCCGAGCCGCACCACGACCCAGAGCCTGAAGGCCGACTCGCTGAGACGCGAGCTCGAAGGGAGCCTCGAGCGCCTCGGCCTGGACGCGGTCGACCTCTACCAGATCCACTGGCCGATCCCCGACGAGGAGGTGGAGGAAGGCTGGGCGGCGCTCGTCGCCCTGAAGGAGGAGGGGCTCGTTCGCCACATCGGTGTCTCGAACTTCTCGGTCGCGCAGCTCGAGCGTGCGCAGGCGATCGCCCCCGTCGAGACGCTGCAGCCCCCCTATTCGCTGATCCAGCGCGGCGCCGAGCGCGAGATCCTGCCGTACTGCGGTGAGCACGGGATCGGTGTGATCGTCTACTCGCCGATGGGGTCCGGGATGCTGACCGGCTCGATGACCCGTGAGCGGATCGCGGAGCTCCCGGACGACGACTGGCGGCGCACGCGTGCCCTTGCCTTCCGGGAGCCGAGGCTGTCGCGGAACCTCGAGCTGGTCGAGCGGCTGAAGCGGGTCGCGGAACGGCACGGCGTGGCGCCCGGCGCCGTCGCCGTCGCGTGGGCGCTCCGCAATCCGGCAGTCGACGGGGCGATCGCGGGCTTCCGCCGGGCGGAGCAGGTCGACCCGATCGTCGCCGCGGCCGGGCTCGAGCTCTCGGACGAGGACCTCGCCGAGATCGGCGGCTAGAGCACGCGGCTGACCGGGCGGTCGCGCTCGAAGGCGTCGACCAGCCGGTACCCGGCCCAGTTCACGATCCAGACGATCACGACCACGCCGACGTACGTCCAGAAGCCGTCGATCGAGAAGTTCGGCGCGATCCACTCGGCGAGCGCGACCATCGCGATGTTGATCACGAGCAGGAACAGGCCCAGCGTCACGATGATCAGCGGCAAGGTGAGAATCGCGAGGATCGGCTTGATCACGGTGTTGGCGATCCCGAGGACGGCCGCTCCGATGATGTAGGCCCAGGCGCCGTGGATCGAGACGCCGCTGAAGAGCCCGTTGCAGATCCAGAGCGCGAGCGCGTTGATGCCCCAGGCGATTACGAGGCGAAGCACGCGGTTCAGTCTACGAAACCGCCGGTAAACTGAGAATCCCGCCGACGTAGCTCAGCTGGTAGAGCACTTCACTCGTAATGAAGGGGTCCCCGGTTCGAGTCCGGGCGTCGGCTCTTCAGGATTTGCAGGCTCTTTGTCTGGCTGACCGGGAAGCTTGCTCGGGGTTTCGGGTACGAATCGGGTACGTCGCTCCCGTTGCACGAGTTGGCGGGCGCGCCTGATCTCGTCCTCGGCCGAGGTGTCCCGGGTCAAGTTTCTTGGACAGTTTCGGGGTCGAATAGGTTGGGCTCGGGCGGTGTCAGGTAGGCCTCGAGCGGCGTTCGGAAGTCGAGGCGCTCGTGCGGACGGACCTCGTTGAAGAGCTGGCGGTAGAGGTCGAGCTCCAGGGCGAGCGCGTGGCCGCTTGCGATCTCGAGCCGGTAGAGATGCTCGTACTTGAGCGACTCGTAGAAGCGCTCGACGACGCCGTTTGTCTCCGGAGAGTGGTGCTTGGTGCGCACGTGCCGAAGCTCGGGCCGCGAGGCGACGAAGCAGGCGAAGCGATCAGACTTGTAGGCGGGCCCGTTGTCGGAGACGATCACCAGCGGATGCAGCTTGCCCGTCGTGGGATCGAGGCACAGCTCGGCCAGCGGCCGGCCGAGCAGGCGCTCGGCCTCGGCGATCGCCGCCTCGAGCACGCCGACGGCGTCCCTGGCCGTCTGCGTGCCGCTTGCCTGCGTGGCCAGGCAGAGCTTGGCTGCGTAGTCGACGACCGCGTCGATCCGCCAGGTGCCGCCGGCGCTCGTCTCGAACTCGGAGAAGTCCGTCTGCCAGACCCGGTTGCGCTGGCTGGGCGGCGCATCGAAGGTTGCCCGCCGCGCCTTCGCGAGCGCCCGTCGCTCGGCCTGGTAGCGGACCGGCATCAGCAGGCCTCTACGCGCCAGCGCCCGCTTGACCGAGGCCTGCGAGACTGCGGTCCCATCGGCGCGCAGCAGTGCCCAGATCTTGCGATGACCCCATGCTGAGTAGCGATACGCCTTCTCGGCCGCGAGCTCCTCGATCGCGTCGACGACCGGCGCCGGCCATCGCTTCGTCGGCCGCCCTTGGAGCGCGCCCTGGCGCCAGTAGTACCAGGTCGAGGGCGGGATCCCGAGCCGGGCGCAGAAGCGGCGGACCGGCAGCGCCGCCTCGCGCCGGATCTCTTCTAGCTCCGCGAACGAGGGTAGAGAGCCCCCCCTTTACGCCAGGCGCGCAGCTCGACGTAGGCCTCGCCGAGCGCACTGGTCAACTCGTCTATGTGCGCCTGCAGCTCCTCCTCGCGCCGGCTCGCAGGACCGCGCGCGTTGTCGCCGCGGGCGAGCGCCTCGTGCGCACCTTCCAGGAACTGCTTCTGCCACTTGGCGATCGTCGTCTGCGACATCTCCAGCCGCCGCGCCGCCTCCACCTGCGTCATCTCCCCCCGCAGCACCGCGAGCACGACCTGCAGCTTCTCGTCGGCGCTCTTGAACGGCTTTCGGCCCATGCCGACCCTCCGCGTCCGGATACCAGTTTGATGTGTCCAAGAAATTCTGACCCACGGCACTACTACTACGCCTACGACGGGCTCGGCTCCGTCGTCAACGTGACCTCCTCCAGCGGCGCGACCGAGTGGACCTACGCCTATGACCCCTTCGGAGCGAGCCGTAGTACCACCAAGAACGATCCGAATGCGCCCGACAACCCCATGCAGTTCGCAGGCGAGCAGCTCGACGCGACTGGGCTCTACTACCTGCGAGCCCGAGAAGCGGATCCAGCAACGGGTCGCTTTGAGACTGTGGATCCCATCACGCCGGACGTGGGCGCTCCTGCCACCTCGAGCTACACCTACGCGAGCAACGACCCGACGCTTCGCACGGATCCGAGCGGCCGTGAGGATGACCCT
>DASPRN010000075.1:0-2497 GCA_035624425.1 Gaiellaceae bacterium | reverse complement strand
GAGTGCCTTTGGTCCCGATGGGGCTGTTCCGAGAACCGCCGACGATCGTAGGGTCGCGTCAGAGGGAGTCGACCGTGCGCTTTGCCTCCAGCAGGCTTGCACCTGTCAGAGCGCGTAGTCGGCTCACCGCCTCCGTCGTGCGACCCGCACGCGCCAGCTCGACGACCTCTTCGGGGACACCGTCCACGGTAGACGGGGCCATGGATCCGGCGCCTGAAGGTGCAGTTGATGCAAGTCCGTCGCTCGCGAATGATGGGCACGGGATCCCGAGGTGCTCGGAGATGAGCCTTAGCTGCTGCTCGATGAGCCCGAATCGCCGAACAAGCGTCGGATCGTCCATCCGGCGATCATACGCCGACGCCGCGCCCGCGTCGCGCGGGCGTTCGGACGGAGCCGATGGCTGTGGATCGCTGCCTGCCACCGGTCGGTCCCAGCCTTCGGGGCTTTGCCACCCAGCGCCTGCCCATGCCCGAGACGTCGAGAGCAGCCGACCCCGCCCCTACCCGTCGGCCGGAGCGGTACGCGCGCGAGCCTGGCGGAAGCCAAGGGCGCCGGTGCCCAGCGCGACGCCGGCGAGGATCAGCGCGAGCCCGCCGAAGGCCGACGCGCCGAAGCGCTCGCCGAGGAAGACCGCGCCGTAGGCGAGCGCGATCGGCGGGATCAGGTAGGTGACGAGCGAGGTGTAGGCAGCGCCCGCGCCGCTGACGAGGCCGAAGAAGAGGAGGTAGGCGAGCGCCGTCCCGGGGATCCCGAGCGCGAGCACCGAGGCGATCGTCTCCCAGCCGGGCATCGAGCTCGGCGCCTCTGCGGCGCCGACCGGCAGCCAGACCAGCGCCGCGATCGCCGTCGAGGCGAAGGCGACCACCACCGGCTGCGCCCGCTTCAGGTAGCGGCCGGTCATGAGGCCGCCCAGCCCGTAGCAGAACGCCATCCCGACCACCGCGAGGGCGCCGAGCACCTTCCCCTCCGGCTGCGCGCCGACGAGTAGCGCGACACCGAGGAATCCGACCATGACGCCGAGGAGCCGTGAGCCGGTGACCCGCACCTCGTGGAAGGCGACGAACGCGATCACCGCGTTGAAGATCGGAACCGAGGCCTGGATGATCGACGCGAGCCCGGAGTCGATCCGAGTCTCGCCCCACGAGAGCAGCCAGAACGGGATCGCCGTGTTGACGAGCGCCACCACGAGCAGCCAGACCCAATTCTCGCGGAGCTGTCGCAGGGTCTCGCGGGTGCCGACGGCGAACGGCACGAGCAGCCCGAGCGTGAGGGCCGCGAGCCCGAGCCGCCCGACGATCAGCGTCGCCGGGGTGAGCTCGCGGACCGCGATCTTGATGAACATGAACGAGGCGCCCCAGATCCCGGCGAGCGCGAGGAGCATGACGAGGTTGCGCTGCCTGCTCACATCTCTCAAAACGTCCGTCCTCCTCGTCGTGTGAGGTGATTACACTCGACTCTCTGACGGGGGTAGCCGAACAATCGCTCCACCGGGCGCTCGGCCTGACCGATTCCGAGCACGCGCGGATCTGCGAGCTGCTCGCGCGCGAGCCGAACCACTTCGAGCTCGCCGCCTTCTCGCTGCTCTGGTCCGAGCACTGCGGCTACAAGCATTCCGCGCCGCTGCTGCGGCGCCTGCCCTCCGCGGGCGAGCGCGTGCTGCAGGGGCCGGGCGAGAACGCGGGCGTGATCGACCTCGGCGAGGGCGAGGCGGTCGCCTTCAAGGTCGAGTCGCACAACCATCCCTCCGCGATCGAGCCGTTCCAGGGCGCGGCCACCGGGGTCGGCGGGATCCTGCGCGACATCGTCGCGATGGGCGCGCGGCCGGTGGCCCTGCTCGACGGCCTTCGCTTCGGCGCCCCAGACCACGCGTTCGAGCGCGCGGTCGCCGGGATCGGCGCCTACGGGAACTCGGTCGGGGTGCCGACGATCGGCGGGGAGACGGTCTTCGACGAGGCCTACGCCGGCAACTGCCTCGTCAACGCGATGTGCGTCGGGCTCCTGCCCGCGGAACGGGTTACCCGCGCGCGCGCGCGAGGGACCGGGAACCTGGTCGTTCTCTACGGCGCCACCACCGGCCGCGACGGGATCGGCGGCGCCTCGGTGCTTGCGAGCCAGGAGCTGGGCGAAGGCTCGGACGAGAAGCGACCCTCGGTGCAGATCGGCGACCCGTTCACCGGCAAGAAGCTGATCGAGGCCTCGCTCGAGCTCGTCGAGGAGGGTCTCGTCGAGTCGCTCCAGGACTGCGGCGCGGCCGGCCTCGCCTCCGCGCTCGCCGAGATGGCGCGCGACGGCGCCGGGGTCGACGTCCACCTCGACCGCGTGCCCCTGCGCGAGGAGGGCATGGAGCCGTGGGAGATCATGATCTCCGAGAGCCAGGAGCGGATGGTCGCCGTCCTGTCGCCAGACCGCCTCAACGCTGTTGAGGCGGTCTGTCGGAAGTGGGAGCTTCATTGGGGAGTGATCGGGTCGGTAACCGACACCGGCGACCTTTGCGTCT
>DASPRN010000073.1:0-26530 GCA_035624425.1 Gaiellaceae bacterium | reverse complement strand
GCACGACGGAGGCGGTGAGCCGACTACGCGCTCTGACAGGTGCAAGCCTGCTGGAGGCAAAGCGCACGGTCGACTCCCTCTGACGCGACCCTACGATCGTCGGCGGTTCTCGGAACAGCCCCATCGGGACCAAAGGCACTCGCCTGGCCCAGTGTCCCGGAATGACCTCTGAGGGGCTGGGTACGGTCCGCTGCGATGAGATTCGGACCTCGATGAAGTCTCTTGAGGCGACGTCCCACGGAAAGGAGACCCAGGTGAGTACTGACCCTATTCGGCGTGCCAACCTCGCGGCGATCGCGTGCGAGTCGCGGCCGCAGTTGCCTGAGGGCTTTCGACGGAGCAGCACCCGTGTTGGGGCGGAGCTCGGCGCGGCGCGTACCGGAGTGAGCGTCTATGAGCTACCTCCCGGGCAGGCGATCAGCCCTTACCACTACGAAGAGCCTGAGGAGGAGTGGCTCCTGGTCGTCTCGGGCACGCCGACCCTCCGCCATCCCGGTGGCGAGGAGCAGCTCGAACCGTGGGACCTCGTCTTCTTCCCCTCCGGCCCCGATGGAGCACATTTCGTGCGGAACGACAGCGAGTCAACCGCCCGCGTGGCGATGTTCTCCTCGATGGGGGCGGCGGTCGGAGCCGTCGTCTACCCGGACAGCGACATGGTCTGGATGTGGACAGGCGACGACGCGGTCGACATGGTCGTTGAACGAAGCAGCGCTGTGGACGCCATAGCACCATGGTCTCCGAGGCAACCCTAGAGCGTCCCTGAGATGTGACGCTCGCCTGGGCCAGTGTCCCGGAATGTCACCCGAAGGTGCAGGGCTCATGATGTCGCGGTGAAACGCTCGACGATCGCGGCTGCGGGTTCGCGGCGGATGACGGCTCGGACCGACGTCCCTGCGTACATGGCCATCTGCGTGACGTCTCCGACGGTGTCGCGTGTCGGTTGTGAGTCGTCGTAGCGAATGACGTGGTGGCCCGCACGCGCCGCGATTGGTTCTTTCTCGCCTGGCCTCTGGCCGGGCTTGGGCTTCCCGGCCGCTTCCCACGCGGCGAGCGTGTCGTTTCGAATCACGCGATGTGGTGCGTCTGGCCACCCCCCGTCGAACAGATTGGTCAAGACGGTGTCCGCTGGCTCGGCCTCGATAAGTCGATCGAGGTAGTCGGGATGCACGTCCGCCTCCTCGGCGGCCAGGAAGGCCGTTCCGCAGGCAATGGCGTCTGCTCCTGCGCCTCGCGCCTCTCTGATGCTTTCCGGATCCCCAATTCCACCGGCGGCGACGATTGGGACATCTACTTGCGGTCTAATCCGGCGCAGCAGTTCGCCAAGCGGACCTTCAGCCTGGACGTGACCACCCGCCTCGATTCCTTGCACGACCAGCGCATCTGCTCCTGCCGCAGCGGCGGCGGTTGCCTCGTCGGGCCCTCCAACCTGCACGAGGACAAATGCCCCCGCCTCGTGAGCCATCCTGATCAGCTGCGCGTCCACGCCCCAGGAAAACGAGATCACGTCGGCACCCTCGTCCAGAGCAAGTTCCAAGCGCTCACGCTGTTCGAATGCGAGCACCAGATTGACGCAGAACGGCGCCTCAAGAGCCGCTCGCAACCACCGAACCTCCTCCCGCAGCGCAGAGAGCGGCGTCCAAGACGCGGCCAGTGTTCCGAGGCCGCCTGCATCGGTCACCGCGTGAACCAGCTCGGGAGTAGCTGCCGGCCCCACAGGCGCCTGCATCACTGGCAACCGCCACGGCACCTCCACCCCGCGAGCGTACTACCGCCGGCCTGGGCCAGTGTCCCGGAATGTCACCCGAGCGAGCGGCACAATGAGGCCATGTCTGATTCATGGTTCAGCGCGTCGATGCGATTTGGAGTCACTGTCGCTGACGAGGGCGAGGACTACGAAGACTCCGTCGTGATCTTCCGCGCGAGCGGCTGGGACTCCGCGCTTGCGCGTGCTCTGGAGGTCGGTCGCGGAATGGAGGAGGTCTACGACAATGCCGACGGGGAGACTGTCCGGAGACGGCTCATTGTCGTCCGCACGCTCGACGAGTTGGGCGATGAGCTGACGGATGGACGCGAGATCTACTCAATGCGGGTCGCTCGGGATCAGGGCGGAGACGATCCGGAGCGTCCGGAGGATTCAGAGCCGACGCAGACAGGCGTGTAAGGCATTGCGTGGGCCAGTGTCCTGTCACCCGGAAGCCGAGCTGGGACTGGCCGCGCCGCCGCGACCGACATGGCGGGCGCGGCTCACTCCGGCCCTCGGAGACCTCCATCTCCGCGGAGAATCGTCATGGCTCGCGCAGCGGGCCGGACTTTCCGCGGCTCAGCCGCCGTGCAGGTTTCCGATGTCGTTCGAGAGGCCGATCACGTAGATGAACAGGATCAGCGCGATTCCGATCATCGATACGCGCTCGTAGACCGCCCGGCCCACCGCCTTGCCGCGGATGCCTTCGATGATCGAGAAGGCGATGTGCCCGCCGTCGAGCGGCAGGAGCGGGAGCAGGTTCAGGAGAGCGAGCGAGAGGCTGATCAGGGCCAGGATCGCCAGGTAGTCGCGGAAGCCCTGGTGCACCGCCTCGCTCGAGGTGCGCACGATCCCCACCGGCGTCGAGATCTGCTTGCGGTTCTGGGGCGATGTGATGTGGACGACCCAGCTGCCCATCGCCTTGGCCACGTAGCCGACGTCCTTGCCGGCCAGGCCGACCGAGGCGACCGGCCCGTACCGCTTGTAGCGCACGATCGCCGGCCGGAAGCCGAGCAGGTAGCTGCCGCTCCGCTTGATCGGCGTGGCCGCCGGCAGCTCGACGTACTGGCCGTTGCGTAGCACCGAGAGCACGAGCGGGTGCCCGCCGCTCGTCTTGATCGCGTCCCGCACCTCGGAGAAGCTGCGCGTCGGGATCCGGTTGACCGCGACGATCGTGTCGCCCGAGCGCAGGCCGACGTGGGCGGCCGGCGTGCCCGGGTCGACGGCGTCGACGCGGCGTGAGGCCGCCGAAGGGATCCCGACCATGTAGACGACCGCGAGCAGCAGGACGGCGAAGAGAAGGTTCGTCGCCGGCCCGGCCGAGATCACGGCCACCTTCTTCCAGGTGCGCTGGCGCCAGTACGAGTCCTGGCCCAACGCGTCTGCGAGCTCGTTCAGCCCACGGCGGGCGGCGCGGTCGGCGCCGGGTGAGAGCTCCGCCTCGGCGAGCGAGTGCTCGAGCTCCTGAAGCGCAGCGCGCGCAGACTCGAAGTCACCCTCCGCAACCGGCCGCTTGACGCGGTCCACCGCCCGCAGAAGCCGGGGCTCCTCATGGAGCGCCGAGCCGAAGTACAGGTCGAGGTCCGACGGCGCCGGCCGGTGCATCCCGGGGATCTTCACGTAGCCGCCGAGGGGGACCATGCCGATGCCGTACTCGACGCCGTTTCGCACGCGCTTCACCAGCGCCGGCGGGAAGCCCACGTAGAAGCGCCTCGGCCGCATCCCGACGGCGAGCGCGGTGAAGAAGTGGCCCGCCTCGTGGATCAGGATCAGGAAGGCGAGGCCGGCGATGGCGACGAGAACGGTCACGCCGGGACCCCCCGCTCCGCGAGCCGGCGGGCGGCCGCGTCGGCCTCGACCAGGTCGTCCAGGTCGCGCGCGGGTGAGCCGTCGACCTCGGCCAGGGTCTCCTCGACCGCCGCGGCGATGCCGAGGAAGGGAAGCCGCCCGTCCAGGAACGCCGCCACCGCGACCTCGTTGGCTGCGTTGAAGGCGCACGGGTGGGTCCCGCCCTCCTCCCCGGCCTGGCGGGCCAGCGCGAGCATGGGAAAGGTGTCGGAATCGGGCGGCTCGAACTCGAGCACCAAACCCTGCGAGAAGTCGAGCGGTGGCACCGGAGTCGTCGCGCGCTCCGGGTAGCTGAGCGCGAAGGAGATCGGCACGCGCATGTCCGGGTAGCCGAGGTGCGCGAGCGAGGCGCCGTCGCGGAAGCGGACGAGCGCGTGGACGACCGAGGTCGGCTGCAGCACGACCTCGATTCGCTCGTACGGGAGGCCGAAGAGGAAGTGCGCCTCGATCAGCTCGAGCCCCTTGTTCGCGAGCGTGGCCGAGTCGACGGTGATCTTCGGGCCCATGCTCCAGGTCGGGTGCGCCAGCGCCTCTTCCGGCGTGACCGCTTCGAGCTCCTCGCGGCTGCGCCCGCGGAAGGGACCGCCGGAGCCGGTCAGGACGAGCGAGTCGACCTGCTCGGGCGTCCGTCCCTCGAGGCACTGGAAGGCGGCGGAGTGCTCGCTGTCGACGGGGAGCAGCAGGCCCCCACCCCGCTCCTGGGCCCGGAGCGCCAGCTCGCCGGCGGCCACGAGGCTCTCTTTGTTCGCAAGCGCGAGGGTGACGCCCCGCTCGAGCGCCCAGAGCGTCGCCGGCAGGCCGGCGAAGCCGACCACCGCGTTCAGGACGACGTCCGGCTCCGCCCGCTCGAGCAGCTCGGTCGGGTCGCCTCCAACCTGGGTCAGCGGTGCGAGCCCGTCGATGGGCTGCGAGCCGGAGGCGGCGGCGACGAGCTCGAGCTCGGGGTGGCCTCCGACGATCTCGAGCGCCTGGCGGCCGATGGAGCCTGTGGCCCCCAGGAGGGCGACGCGTTTCATTCCATTCGAAGTGTACGGCTGAACGCCGTCTGCGGATCAGGTGAGGGCCAGAATCGCGTAGTACGACGCCACGGCAGCGAAGAGGAGCGCGTCGATGCGGTCGAGCACTCCGCCGTGCCCGAGCAGCAGGCTTCCCGAGTCCTTGACGCCGAAATCGCGTTTGACCGCCGACTCGAACAGGTCCCCGAGCGGCGCGGAGACCGCGATCGCGCCCCCGAGGGCGAGCGACTGGGGAACGTCCATGAAGTCGGAGTGGTAGAGGGCGAAGAACGGCACGAGGATCGCGGTGATCGTCCCGGCGGCCAGGCCCTCCCAGGTCTTGCCCGGCGAGAGCACCGGCGCCATGCGGTGCCGGCCGAGCAGCGCCCCGACGCCGTAGGCGACGGTGTCGGAGCCGAAGACGGCGAGCAGAACGGTGAAGACGGCGAGCCGCCCATGCTTGGTCGGGTCGATCGCCCGCAGCAGGACCACGTGGGCCAGGCCGAGCCCGATCCAGGCGCTGCCGAGGACGGTCGCGCCGACGGCCACCGTGAGCGACTGGCGCGTCTGCGAGATGCCCTTGAGCAGGAACGCGAGCAGGAGAGTGGTCAGGAACCCGCCCACCATCCAGACCGGCCCGCCGAGCCAGGCGCCGAGCACGGCCAGGACGCCGCCGGAGTACCCCGCCAGCACGAGCGGCCGAAGCGGCCGCGCGATCCAGAAGAACTCGTGGAGGGCGATCACTGCAGCGACGGCGGCCAGCGCGAACAACCACCACCCGCCGAGCCAGACGAGGTAGAGCACGACCGGCAGCCCGACGGCCACCACCAGCAGCCGCGAGAGAAGCGGTTTCATCGGCCGCCGTAGCGGCGGCGGCGACCTGCGTAGGCCGCAAGCGCCTGCTCCAGCTCCGCGTGGCCGAAGTCCGGCCAGAGCGTGTCCACGAACACGAGCTCCGAGTAGGCGAGCTGCCAGAGCAGGAAGTTGGAGATCCGCAGCTCGCCCGAGGTCCGGATCAACAGGTCGGGGTCGGGCAGCTCCGGCGCGTAGAGGTTGGCGCGGAGGACGTTCTCGTCGATCTCGTTGGGGTCGATCCCGGAGGAGGCCAGCCGCCGCGCGGCCTGGACCAGCTCTTCCCGGCCGCCGTAGTCGAGCGCCACCCAGAGGTTGAGCCGGTCGTTGCCCGCCGTTTCCTCCTCGAGCCGCTGCATCTGGGCGCGCAGCTCGGCCGAGGCCCGGTCGCGCCGGCCGATGAAGCGGGTGCGCACGCCCTGGCGCACGAGGTCCGGGAGCTCGCGCTCGATCGTCTCGCCGAAGATGTCCATCAGGGAGTCGACCTCGCCCTCGGGACGCGACCAGTTCTCGGTCGAGAAGGCGTAGACGACGAGGGTCTCGAGGCCGAGGTCGATCGCCGCTTCGACGGTGCGCCTGAGCGCGCGGGTGCCCTCACGGTGGCCTTCTGCGACCGGCAGATCGCGCTTGGCCGCCCAGCGGCCGTTCCCGTCCATGATGATCGCGACGGTTCTGGCCTGCTCGCCGCGCGCGTCGGCGTTCACACTTATGGGATTTGGCGCCTCAAGCGTCAAACCTCCATGATCTCCGCTTCCTTGCGCTTCAGAAGCTCGTCGATCTTGTGGACGTGGTCATCGGTGAGCTTCTGGACGCGCTCCTCGGCCCGGTGCTCCTCGTCGCTGCCGACCTCGCCCTTGTCGACGAGCTCCTTCAGGTGGTGCATGACGTCCCGGCGCACGTTGCGGACGGCGACCCTGCCCTCCTCGGCCATGTGGCGCACGACCTTGACGAGCTCCTTGCGCCGCTCCTCGGTCAGCTGCGGGATCGGCAGGCGGATCAGCTTGCCGTCGTTGGACGGCGTGAGGCCGAGGTCGGACTCCTGGATCGCCCGCTCGATCTGCGCGACCGAGTTCGGGTCGAACGGCTGGATCGTCAGCATTCGCGGCTCGGGCGCGTTGATCGTTGCAAGCTGCTTGAGCGGCGTCTGCTGGCCGTAGTAGTCGATCTGGACGCGGTCGAGCAGGGCCGGCGAGGCGCGGCCGGTGCGCAGCGTCGTGAACTCGCCCTGCGCAGCCTCGACCGACTTGTCCATTCGCCTGGTCGCGTCCTGAATCAGGTCGTCGATCGCCATCGTGCCTCCGAGTCAGGGTGTCGAGACGAGCGTGCCGACGCGCTCGCCGGAGACGACTCTACGGATGTTTCCCTCTTCGAGCGCGAAGACGTAGATCGGGAGCTTGTTGTCCATGCAGAGCGAGAGCGCGGTGGTGTCCATCACCTTCAGGCCGCGCTCGATCGCCTGCAGATGCGTGAGCTCCGGGATCAGCTGGACCTCGGGGTCGACCCGGGGATCGCCGTCGAGGACGCCGGGGACGGCGTGCTTTGCCATCAGGATCGCCTCGGCGCCGGTCTCGAGCGCGCGCAGGGCCGCGGCAGTGTCGGTGGTGAAGAACGGGTTGCCCGTGCCGGCCGCGAAGATCACCACTCTCCCCTTCTCCAGGTGCCTGATCGCGCGGCGGCGGATGTACGGCTCGGCGACCTCAGCGGCGGCGAGCGCCGAGAGGACGCGGGTCTGGGCGCCGCGGTGCTCGAGCGCGTCCTGGAGCGCGAGCGCGTTCAGCAGCGTCGCGATCATCCCCGCATAGTCCGCGGTCGCGCGGTCCATGCCCTCGGCGGCCGCCTCGATGCCGCGGTAGATGTTCCCCGCCCCGACCACGATCGACAGCTGGACGCCGCTCGCGTGCACGGAGACGATCTCCTCCGCGAGCGCAGCGATCCGCTCCGGGTCGAGCCCGTACGGCCTGTCGCCCATGAGCGCCTCGCCGGAGAGCTTCAGCAGGACGCGCTGGAAGACGGGCTTGCCGGGCTCGGCCGCGCGCTCCTGGGGAACCGTCTCCGTCACTCCGCGAGGGCGTAGCGGACGAACTCGAGCACCTCGGCTCCCGCCTCCGCCAGCGCCTGCGCGACCGTGCTGGACGGATCGTGGATCCAGGCCTGCTCGGCCAGCGCGGCGGCGGCGAGGAACTCCTTGCGCAGGCGCCCCTCGACGATCTTCGCGCGGACCTCTTCGGGCTTGTCCACGACATCCGGCTGCTGGGCGTAGATCGCGCGCTCGGCCTCCAGCTCCTCCGCCGGGATCTCGTCGGCGGTGCGGAACCGCGGCGCGGCGAACGAGACGTGCATCGCCAGCCGGCGGGCGAAGACCGGGTCGCCGCCTTTCATCCTGACCAGGACGCCGATCTTGTTCGCAGGTGGGTGCACGTACACGGCGAGGAGCTCGCCGTCTCGGGCCTCCAGGCGCGCGGCGCCGCGGAGCTCGACGTTCTCGCCGAGCCGGCCGATCAGCTCCAGCCGCCGCTCCTCGAGCGCCTGCACCGCCTCCGGGCCGCCTTGCTCGACGCCTTCGAGCACGGCCTCGGCGAAGCCCAGGAACTCGTCGTTCTTCGAGACCGGCTCGGTCTCGCAGCCGATCGCGACGATCGCGCCGACGGAGCCGGAGACCGTGGCGAGCACCTCGCCCTCGGTCGTCTCGCGGCCCGCCTTCTTGCCCGCTGCGGCCATCCCCTGCTCGCGGAGCAGCCGCTGGGCTGCCTCGACGTCGCCGCCCGTCTCCTCCAGCGCCCGCTTGGCGGCCATCATCCCGGCACCCGTGCGGTCGCGGAGCTCCTTGACGAGGCTCGCCGAGATCTGCACCTGGCTCATTCCGCACCCTCCGGGACCGGGACGGGCTCGGGCTCCGCAGCCGACGTCTCGGGCTCAGGCTCGGCCTCGGCGGCGGGCGCTTCCTCGACCTCTGCCTCCGGCTCGGGCTGGGTTTCCTCCGCCGGAGCCGGAGCGAAGTCCTGGGGAGTCGCCTTGGCCTTGCCGGCCTCGATCGCGTCGGCGATCACGCGCACGACGAGGCTGCAGGAGCGAATCGCGTCGTCGTTGCCCGGGATCACGTAGTCGGCCTCGTCCGGATCGCAATTGGTGTCGACGAGGGCGATGATCGGCAGGCCGAGCCTTCGCGCCTCGCGAACGGCGAGCTGCTCCTTGCGCAGGTCGATCACGAGCATCGCGTCCGGCTGCTTGCGCATGTCGGCAACGCCGCCGAGGTTCTGGTCGAGCTTCTCGAGCTCGGCCTCCATGGCGATCCGCTCCTTGGGCGGCAGCAGCGCAAGCTGGCCCTCCTCCCGCAGGCGCCGCAGCTCGTGCAGACGCTCGATCCGGTCGGAGATCGTCCGCCAGTTGGTCAGGAGGCCGCCGAGCCAGCGGTGGTTGACGTACGGCATGCCGACGCGCTTGGCCTGCTCTTCGACGGCGTCCTGCGCCTGCTTCTTGGTGCCGACGAACAGGACGGTGCCGTCCCGCTCCGCGAGGTTGCGGGCGAAGCCGGACGACTCCTCCAGTGCCTCCTGCGTCTGCTGGAGGTCGATGATGTAGATGCCGCCGCGCTCGCCGAAGATGTAGCGCTTCATCTTCGGGTTCCAGCGGCGGGTCTGGTGGCCGAAATGCACTCCGGCCTCCAGGAGCTCTCGCATGGTGACGACGGGCACGTTCTGGTCCTTTCTCTCGGTTTGCGGCGGTGCTGCCGGCGAGAGTCGGGTGGAACCGGCCTTCGGTCGGGCCGGCACCGCCACCCGCGCGAGCTCGCCGGGTCGGGTTCTGAGCCGGGGAAGTGTAGCCGACGGGCCTTCGAGCTCCCGCGCCCCGGCTCTACGAGGCGAGGCGCTCGAGCGCCGCCTGAAGCTCCGGCGGCAGCGGCGACTCGACCTCGACGTCCTCGCCGGTCACCGGGTGCGTGAACGCGAGCCTCCAGGCGTGCAGGAACTGGCGTCCGAGCTGCGGATCGGTCACGCCGTACACGGGGTCGCCGACCACCGGCAGGCCGATCGCCGCCAGGTGGACGCGGATCTGATGCGTCCGGCCCGTCTCCAGGCGCACGTCCAGCAGCGCATGCCCGTCGAGGAGCCGCTCGACCTCAAAGTGGGTGACCGCGTCACGCGGGCTGTCGGTGTCGAGCGACACGCGTGTCGGCTCGTGGCGGTCGCGTCCCATCGGCGCCTCGATCCGGCCTCGGCGCGACCGCGGCTCGCCCCGCACGAGCGCCTTGTAGCGCCGCTCAAGCGCGCGCCGCCGGACGAGGTTGCGCAGGCCGCGGTAGGCCTCCTCGCTCCGCGCGACCACCAGCAGGCCGGAGGTGTCGCGGTCGAGCCGGTGGACGATCCCCGGACGGTCGGCCGACTCCCCTCCCGCGGCGCGGCCGAGCAGCCCGTGGACGAGCGTGCCCGTGGAGTGGCCAGGCGACGGGTGGACGACGATCCCGGCCGGCTTGTCGACGACGAGCAGGTGCTCGTCCTCGTAGGCAACCCGGAGCGGCACCTCCTCCGGCTCCAGCGCTCGAGGAGCCGCAGGCGGCTCGAGCTCGACCGTCGCGCCGCTCGCAAGGCGATGGCTCTTCGGGCGCCGCTCTCCGTCGACCAGCACCCCACCCGTCTCGAGCAACCGTTCCGCTGCGGCCCGCGAGCCGATCTCCGGCAGCGAGGCGAGGAAACGGTCGAGCCGCTCGCCCGCCGCCTCGTCCGGGACAGAGATCTTCAGTGCTTCCGGCGCGGCGCTTCGCTCAGCACGAGCGCCACGAACAGGATCCCGACCCCGACCACGATGAACGAGTCCGCGAGGTTGAACGCCGGCCAGTAGCGGAAGTCCAGGAAGTCGGTGACGTGCCCGAGGCGGATCCGGTCGATCAGGTTCGACGTCGAGCCGCCGATCAGCAAGCCCAGCGCCACCGGCAGCACCGGGTGCCGGGCGCCGGAGCGGGCGAAGAAGATCAGCATCCAGCCGACCGCCAGCGCCGTCAGCGCGGTCACGACCGAGGTTGCGCCGCCGAAGAGGCCGAACGCGATCCCCGGATTCTGGACGTGGTGGATCGAGAACGGGCCGATCACGTGCAGCGACTCGTCCAGCTCGAGCTGGCCGGCCACGATCAGCTTCGTGATCTGATCGGCGGCAACCGCGGCCAGGACGACGACGCTGAGCCCGAGCCACTGCGGCCCGCGGGCGGCGAGCGACCGCTTGGCCACCGACATCGGCGTCAGCGCGTCCGTGCTCGACCCCACGCGGACGTCGAGCGTCCGCGACCCCGGCTCGGTCACGGGCCGGCCCTCTGGCTCACGGCGTGGCTCACCCCCGCTCCTCCTTGCGCTTGCAGTCGATGCACTGCGTCGTCCACGGCACGGCTTCGAGGCGTTCGGAGGCGATCGGCTGCCCGCAGCCCTGGCACGTTCCGTACGTGCCGTCCTCGATGCGCTGGAGCGCCGAGTCGATCGCGGCGATCACGCGCTCCTCGTTCTCCTCGAGCGTGTAGTCGATCTCACGGTCGAGGGTGATTGTGGCGAGGTCGCCCGGATGGTTGTCGCTCGTGCCCTGCTGCGCCTCGTCGTCCAGCGAGCCGGAGTTCTCGTCGTGCAGGTAGTCCAGAGCCCCCTGCGCGCGCAAGCGCTCGGCGAGCAGGCGCTTGCGGAACTGCTCGGTGTCCACGGCCACGCTCACGAGCGAACGTCCTGCTCGAGCCGGCGGTCGGTCTCTTGCGAGTCGATGCCTGCCATCTGGACGACCTTATCCCGCCCCGTCTGCCCGGAGACGATCGACAGTGAGCGGCGCGGCAGGCCCAGGCGCTCGGCGAGGAGCTTCAGCACGGCGTCGTTGGCCCTGCCGCCCTCGGCCGGCGCGGTAACCCGGACCTTCCACGCGTCGCCGTGACGGCCGGCGATCTCCGTTTTCCGGGCGCCTGGAGAGACGCGCAGGCGGACGCGGGCCGTCGGTTCCATTGGCCCAGTATAGGTTCGGCCGGCGGTCAGGCAGCCTCGGCGTCGGAAGCATCCTCGGCTGCGTCGAGAGCCGCTTCCAGGAGCGCCCGCACCCTCCTCGCCTCGGACGTCAGGCGTTCGCGCTCGGCCTTGGCGGCCATGGTGACGGAGCGGGCCTCGGCATGCGCCTCCTCGAGGACCAGGTCGGCCTCCCGTTTGGCGTGCGCCTTCAGCTCGTGGGCGGATTTCTCCGCCGAGAGGAGCGTCGTGCGTAGCAGCGACTCGAGATCCTGGTGCCGGCTCAGCTCTGACTGGAGCTGCTCGATCCGGTCGGCGAACTCGGCTCGCTCGCGCCACGTCTGCTCGAACGACTGCTCGATCTCCTCCAGCAGGCGGTCGACCGGGTCGCGGCGGTAGCCGAACACGCTCCGCTTGAGCCGGATGTGGTGGAGCTCGACTGGGGTGATGGTCATCGGTTCACCTCCTCTCACGAGAAGTTGTTGAAGAGCTCGTCGATCACGCGCATCAGGACGACGAGGGCAAGGACGGCCACGATGGGCGAGAGGTCGAGCGGCCCCAGGGACGGCAGGATCCGGCGGAACAGCCGCAGGTAGGGCTCGCAGACATCCCGGAGGAAGTCCGAGACCCGGCGCACCCAGGGCGAGTAGGGGAGCGGCACCCACGACGTCAGCACGTAGACGAAGATCAGGAGGATGTAGACCCAGATGAAGACGTCGATGAAGTGGTTCGCCGAGGAGGCAGCGTCAGCTAGCAGGCCAACCGAGGTGAAGGGCAATGTCATCCCGTCTCACAGACAGGTCGTTGGACGGTCGCACCGGCAGAGCCGGCGCGACCTCTTTGGTCGGCGTCGTAATACGCCGCCTCAGCGGCAAGCGTGGCCATCAGGCGTGACTTCGCCTCTGCCCGGCTGTTTCCTGGCTCAGGCCTGGTTGAAGAAGCCGCGCTCGATCAGGCGCTGGCGCTCTTCCGCCGAGACCTCGACATTTCGCGGCGTGAGCAGGAAGACCTTGTCCCCGACCCGCTGCATGCCGCCGTCGAGCCCGTAGGTGAGGCCGCTCGTGAAGTCGATCAGGCGCTTGGAGAGCTCCTGGTCGGCGCCCTGCAGGTTGAGGATCACCGGCATCGACCCCTTGAAGCGGTCGGCGATCTGCTGCGCGTCGTTGAAGCTGCGCGGGACCACCAGGTGCACCTGCACCGACGGCACCGCCCGCACGACGCCGTCCGTCCGGCGCTGCCGCTGGCGGTGCGTCGGCGCTCTCGGCGCCTCGTCCTCGTGCTCGGGATCGGTCCAGTCGTCGAAATCCTGCCGGGACTGCCGGCGAGGCGTGAGCCTGCGGACGTTCGGGCGCTCGCTGTACGTGCGCTCGAGATCCTCCTCGGTCAGGTAGCCGTCCTCGTCCCACTCGTCCTCCTCCTCGGCGATCCCGAAGTAGACGAGCGTACGGTTCCAGGCGTCTCCGAATCCCATGATTTGCGGATGTTAGTCGCTACCTCGGCGAGAAGGAATGTCGCTCCTTCATCCAAGAAGGTGCGTTAGCCGGCCGCACCGGCAAGCCGGTACGGCCTCCTTGGTCGGCTTCGCAAGCGACGCCTCATCTCTCGTAGAGGATTGATCCCAGCCGCACCATGGTGGCTCCCTCGTCGGCCGCGACGCGGTAGTCCTGGCTCGTTCCCATCGACAGCTCGCGCAGGCCGTAGCGCTCGGCCAGTTCTCGCAGGCGGCGGAAGTACGGGCGCGAGCCCTCGGGGTCGGATGTCTCGGGCGGCATCGTCATCAGGCCGCGGACGTCGCCGTAGAGGCCGAGGAAGCGCTCGAGCTCGGCCTCGGGAATCCCCGACTTCGACCCCTCGCCCGAGAGGTTGACCTCGACGAGCGCGGGAATCGTCAGGCGCCGGGCTGCCGACTCGCTGGCGAGCGAATGGCAGAGCTCGCAGAGCTCGTTGACCGTCTTCGTCTTTCGGCTCTGGAGGTGCCCGATGAAGTGCCAGCGGAACGCGTCCCCGTGGCGCGCGTGCTTCGCCTCCAGATCCTGGGCGCGGTTCTCGCCGACGACCTCGATCCCGGCCTCGGCGAGCGCGCCCAGGTCGTCGACGGCGAGGTACTTGACGGCGGCCACCACGGTCACCTCGGGGCCGAGCTCGGCGCGGATCCGCTCGTAGTTGGCGCGGACGGTCTCAGGCGATAAGGCCAATCACGCCCTGCCTGCCCGTGATCCCGTCGTCGCGCCGGTGCGAGAAGAAGCGCTCCGGGTTGCACGCGGTGCAGAGGTCCATCCGCTCGACCGAGGCGCAACCCGCGGCGCGCAGCGCCCGCTCCGCAGCGGTCCAGAGGTCGAGATGTCGGCTGCTCGTGAGGTCGTGGTCAAACTGGGCGGAGACCTCGGGGCCGACCTCGTAGCAGCAGGGGCCGATCCCGGGCCCGATCGCGGCCGCCACCGGACCGGGGCCTAGCGCCTCGACGCCGGCTCCGACGATGCCGACGAGGAGGCCGCGCCAGCCAGCATGAAGCACGGCGAGAGCTGGGCGCGAGCCGTTTGCCCGCGCGAGCACGATCGGCAGGCAGTCGGCCGAGAGCGCCAGCACCGGCAACCCGGGCTCGTCGGTCCAGAGACCGTCGGCACGGTCGCCACGGGCGCCTGGCCGCGCCCGCACAACCGTGGCCGAGTGGTGCTGGTAGTTGAGCGCGAGCGCGTCCGGGTCAGCCTCTACCCCGGCGCAGAGGCGGCGCCGGTTCTCCTCGACGCGCTCCGGCTCATCGGCGGTCATCCGCCCGAGGTTGAGCGACGCCCACGGCCCCTCGCTGACCCCGCCTTCCCGCGTCGAGAAGACCACCTCGTAGGGCCCCGGCGGGCTCTTCCAACGGATCAAATGAGCTCCCTTGCGGCGGCCAGCTCCGATTCGCGGTCGTCGAGCTCGCCGTTCAGCTTGCGTCGCCGCAGCTCGGCCAGGACCTCCCCCACCCGCGGCGACTCGGCCAGCCCGAGCTCGGCGAGGTCGGCGCCGCTGACCTCGAGCCGGACGCCGCGCAGCCGTTCGAAGTACTCGTGCAGCGGCGACAGCTCGGCGAGCGCCAGCGCGAAGAGCGGCGCATCGGGCGCGTACGGATCGGCCAGCGCGACCACCTCCGCCGGCTCGGCCCCGGCCTGCAGACGCTCGACCAGGCGCGGGCCGACGGTGACCGCCGCGGCGATCGCCTCAGCGTCCCGGCGGCGCACCTTCAGGCGCTGAAGCCACTGGTAGACCTCGTCCGGCGGCAGCTTGCGCGCCAGCGCCGCCAGCCCCAGGCGCCAGGACGGCACCTCGAGCCCATAGCGGTCGCGCAGCCCGGTCAGCCGTTCGATCAGCTCCACCGCCTCTTCGTCGGCGGCGAGGTGCGGGTGGATCGCACGGTCGGCACCGAGCTCGGCCAGGCGCAGGATCGAATGCTCGATCTCTCCTTCCTCGAGCAGCGCGACCAGCTCGTCGCGAAGGCGCGCCGAGGAGAGGTCGCCGACGAGCCCCATCTCGACCGTGCCACGCGCGAGCCGCTGCGTGTGGTCGTCCATCCGGAAGCCGTAGCGGTTCTCGTAGCGGATCCCTCGGAAGATTCGGGTCGGGTCGTCGATGAAGCTCAGGTTGTGGAGCACGCGCACCGTCTTCGCCTCGAGGTCGCGGCGCCCGCGGAAGGGGTCGACGAGCCGGCCGAGGTCGGCGCCCTTGAGCGAGACCGCCATCGCGTTGATCGTGAAGTCGCGCCGGAAGAGATCCTCGCGGATCGAGGCGTGCTCGACGGTCGGCAGCGCCGCCGGCGCGTCGTAGAACTCCGTGCGCGCGGTGACGACGTCGACGCGCGCTCCCTCGCCGTAGAGCACGACCGCCGTGCCGAACTTCTCGTGCGCGCGAACCCGGCCGCCGAGCGCGTCGGCCAGCCCCTGCGCGAGCGCGATCGCATCGCCCTCGACGGCGATGTCGACGTCGAAGCTGCGCTCGCCGAGCAGGATGTCGCGCACGGTCCCGCCGACCAGGTAGACGCCCTCGAACGGCTCGGAGACGGCTGCCACAGCCTGGAAGGCGGGCTGGAGGCGCTCCAGTCGCGCGAGCTCGTCGGTGAGCATCGGCCCGCGCTTCTCGGGCGGCGCGACCTGCTCGCCGAGCGCGCGCAGGAGATCGCTGCGCGTGACGACGCCCGCGATCTGCCCGTCGCGCAGGACGGCCACCCGGTCGTCTCCGCCGGCCAGCAGGCGCTGCAGCTCGGCGAGGGGCGTGTCCTCGGAGCACGTGGCGACCCGGGCGCTCATGATCCCCTTCACCGGCGCGTGTGAGAGCCCGTGCGTGACCGCGCGGTCGAGGTCCTCGCGCGCGACGACGCCCACGAGCCGGCCCTCCTCTGCGACGAGGATCCCGCTCTGGCCGTAGCGCTGGCAGACGACAAGCGCGGCGGCGACGGTCTCGTCCGGCCCGACCGTGCGGGCGGGAGCCGACATCAGGCTTCGGGCGAGGACCGGCTCGCGGGCCGCTCCGGCGAGCCCCTCGTCGACGGCAGCACGCGCCTGGTCGAGCGCGCCGCGGAAGATGGCCGAGGCCGCTTGAGCGTGGCCCCCGCCGCCGAGCAGCCGCGCGATCGCGGCCGCGTCGACCTCTGGCGTGCGGCTCCGGGCGACGCAGAACACGCGCTCGTCCATCTCCACGAGCAGCACGAGCGCCTTGCAGTCGGTCAGGTCGACCGCCTTGTGCGCGAGGTTGGAAACGCCGTCGACGTACCGCGGCCAGGAGACCGCGCCGAGCAGGAGCTCCACGCCGGCGACCTCGCGAGGCTCGAGCGTCTCGAGGATCGTGCCGAGCAACTCGCGCTCCTCCTCGGTCAGGGGCGTGTGCAGGAACTCGGCCAGCAGCTCCTGGCGGGCGCCGTGGCGGAGGCACCAGGCGAGCGCCTCGACGTCGCGCTGGGTCGCGCTCGGGTAGCTGAGCGAGCCGGTGTCCTCGTGAATCCCGAGCGCGAAGGCGGTCGCCTCGAGCGGGGTGACGGGGATCTCGCGCTCGGCCAGGATCCCGACCAGCGTCGTCGTCAGCGCGCCGTCCTGCGAGAGGACGATGTGCTCCGGCGCCGCCCAGGCGGGCGGCTCGCCGGCGTGGTGGTCGAAGACGACCTTCTCGACGTCGCGGTCGAGCGCGACCGGCTCGAGCTCGCCGAGCCGCGCCGCGTGGGTGGTCTCGACGACGATCAGGCGCCGGATCGCGTCGCGCTCGAGCCGGGAGGCCTCGACGAGGCCCAGCTCCTCGGCGTGCAGGCGCGCGAACTCGCGCACGTTGCGGTTGAGCGAGCCCGCGACGGCGGCAACGGATCCCGGGTAGAGCCGGCGCGCGGCCAGGAGCGCCGCGAAGGCGTCGAAGTCGGTGTTCCCGTGGGTCGCGATGACGGTCTCGGCCCGCATGTGCTCATTGTGCCGACCCTGGCGCCTGGCCCGTGCTCGGCGGCCTCAGGACGCTCTGGAGCTGCTCGACCTGCTGGCGAATCAGGGCTGTCGAGTACGAGAGCTGCTCCTCGCTCGGCGGCGGGGAACCGAGCCGAAGGGTCCTGTCGGCCTGCAGGGTGGCCGCAAGCTCGTCGAGCCGCTCGCGCACCCGCGCGGCAGCGGCCCTCGAGGGATCATCAGGCGCACGGGTCTCCAGCGATCGCACCTCCGCGGCGAGCGCGTCGATCTGCCCTGTCACGACCGAGCCGTGCGCGAGGACGTCATCCAGCGCGACGAGAGTGCGCCGGTTGAGGTCCGCCGTCTTGGCGCCCCACTCGGCGGCTCCCGCCCGATGCCGGCGCCACAGCACGAGGCCGATCACGAGCGCGGCGGCCAGGCCGAGCCCGAGGGCGATCCAGCCCCACGGCGTGCTGCTGGAGGACTCGCCGCCCGTGGTCGTGGGAGAGGTCGTCGGAGTGATTGCCGTCGTCGCCGTCGTCGTCGGGGGCGCAGTGGTCGTCACCACCGTCGTGGTCGCGGGCTGGGTGGGAGGAGGCGGAGGCGGAGGAGCGGGAGGAGGAGGAGGAGGAGGAGGAGGAGGAGGTGGCGCCGCTTCTGTCGTTGTCGCCGGCTGGGTGGAGGTGGTCGCGGCCGCTGGCGGGGGCGCCGAGGTGGTCGTCTCCGACGTTGCCACGGTCCGCGTCGGGGTCGTCCGCGTCGGAGTCGTCCGAGTCGGTGTGGTTCGCGTCAGCCCGGTCTGGGTGGAGAGCGCGCCGGCGCCGGCTCCTCCTCCGCAGCCTCCGAGCGCGAACCCGGCGATCGCAACGAGGACGAGCGAGGGGATGACCGTGACCCTGATCATGGCTCAGGCGGAGGCCAGGGCGATCGCCTCGATCTCGACCTTGGCGCCCGAGGGCAGCGCCGAGACCTCGATCGTGGCCCGCGCAGGCGGCCGCTCGCCGACGTGCGTCGCATACACCTCGTTCATCCCGGCGAAGTCGCCGAGGTCCGTGAGGTAGACGGTCGTCTTCACCAGCCGCTCCAGCCCGCTCCCGGCCGCCTCGAGGATCGCGGCCAGGTTCGCGAACACCTGCTCGGTCTGCTCCTGGATCGTCTCGCCCACGATCTCGCCGTGGTCGGGCTTCAGGG
Source organism: Gaiellaceae bacterium (assembly GCA_035624425.1). GTDB lineage: Bacteria > Actinomycetota > Thermoleophilia > Gaiellales > Gaiellaceae > AC-32. The sequence continues at coordinate 8,547 of DASPRN010000073.1, read as the reverse complement.
CGAGCTGCCCGGAGACGAACACCAGCCCGCCCGCCTCGATCGCCTGCGAGTACGGCGCGCCCTGAAACGGCGCGGGCGCCGCTTCCGTCCGCACCACCGTCTTGTCCGCCATCAGTGCTCCCTCCTCCGCGGCCTGCAGCTCTGCGCCAGGGCCACGCCCAGCGCCTTGAAGATCGCCTCGAGCACGTGCTCGGGGTCGGAGCCCTCGATCAGCCGGACGTGCACCGTCAGGCCCGCGCCCTGCGCCAGCTCGCCGAGGAACGTGCCGACCACGTCGCTTCCGAGCCCGGCCACGCGCGCGTCGCTGAGATCGACGTTCGAGACGACCAGCGGGCGGCCGGACGCTTCGAGCGCCACGTGGGCCAGAGCCTCGTCGGCAGGCACGACCGCCGAGCCGTGGCCGCGCGCGCCCTCCGAGCGAAGCGCCGCCTCGAGCGCCTGGCCGAGCGCATGCCCCGCAGCCTCGATCTCCTCCTCGGCCTCGCCGGGCGCGATCTCGAGCGCGAGGTCGAACGAGGCGTACTCCGCGAGCAGCTCCAGCAGGTGGTCGAGCACGGAGACGCCGGTCGCGACGTTCGCCCTGCCGCTGCCCGCGACGTCGACGCGAGCGTGCAGGCGGCCCGCCTCGTCCGCCTGGCCGGTCCGAGGGGTCATCCCTCGACGCGCTCGATCTGGGCACCGAGGGAGCGCAGCCGCTCGTCGATCCGCTCGTAGCCGCGGTCGATCTCGCCGACGTTGCCGATCGTCGAGGTGCCCTCGGCGCAGAGCGCCGCGAGCAGCATCGCCATTCCAGCGCGGATGTCGGGGCTCGACATCTGCTGGCCGACCAGCCTCGCGGGGCCGGTGACGACGGCGCGGTGAGGGTCGCAGAGGATGATCCGTGCGCCCATCGAGACGAGCTTGTCGACGAAGAACAGGCGGCTCTCGAACATCTTCTCGAAGATCAGGACGGTCCCATGCGCCTGGGTCGCGACGATGACCGCGATCGAGGTCAGGTCGGCCGGGAACGACGGCCAGGGGCCGTCCTCGATCTTCGGGATCTGGCCGCCGAGGTCGTCGCGGATCTGCAGCTCCTGGCCCGGCGGGACCCGCAGCGTGGCGCCGTCGATCTCGGCGTACACGCCGAGCCGCTGGAAGGTCGGCAGGATCGGTGCCAGGTCCTTCGGCTCGACGTCGTCGATCGTCACGTCGCCGCCGGTGACCGCGGCCAGGCCGATGAAGCTGCCGACCTCGATGTGCTCGGGGCCGATCCGCCACTCGCCGCCGGAGAGACTCTCCACGCCGTGGATGCGCAGGACGTTCGACTCGATCCCCTCGATCTCCGCGCCGAGCGAGACCAGGAACCGGCAGAGATCCTGGATGTGCGGCTCACAGGCTGCGTTCCCGATCACCGTCTCGCCGGGTGTCAGCGAGGCCGCCATGACGGCGTTCTCGGTCGCCATCACGCTCGCCTCGTCGAGGAAGACGTGCTCGCCCCGGAGCGTGCCGTGCAGATCGAAGCGCGCGCCGATCTCGACCTCGGCGCCGAGCTCGGCGAACGCGTGGATGTGCGGGTCGAGCCGCCGGCGGCCGATCACGTCGCCGCCGGGAGGCGGAACGCTCGCCCGCCCGACGCGGGCCAGGAGCGGGCCGGCGAGCAGGAACGACGCGCGGATGCGGCTCGCCAGCTCGGCGTCGAGCTCGTGCGACGTGATCTCGGCCGCGTGGGCGCGCACCTCGTTTTCGCCTGTCCACTGGACCTCCGCCCCGACGTCGGCCAGCAGCGCCATCATCGTCTCGACGTCGCGAATCCGCGGCACGTTGTGCAGCACGACCGGCTCGCTCGTCAGCAGGCAGGCGGCGAGGATGGGCAGGGCGCCGTTCTTGTTGCCGGCCGCCCGCACGCGGCCGCTCAGGGGCCGGCCGCCCTGGATGACGAACGACGAGGCGAGCGCGTCGGTGACGGCGGTCTGGGCCATGCCGAGGGATTATCGTAGCCCCACTTGCAGCCGACCCGTGACCAGGCCTGGGAGACGCTGAACCGCTACACCAAGAGCGAGGCGCTGCTGCGGCATGCGCTCGCCGTGGAGGCGGCGGTGGGCGCCTACGCGCAGCGCTTCGGCGAGGACGAGCAGCTCTGGCGCGCGACCGCGCTGCTGCACGACTTCGACTACGAGATCCACCCCACGCTCGACCGGCATCCGCAGGACGGTGCGCCGATCCTGCGTGAGGAGGGCTGGCCGGAGGAGGTGGTCGAGGGCGTCCTCTCGCACGCCTCGCACCTCGGGGAGCCGCGCGACACGCCGCTGAAGAAGACACTCTTCGCCTGCGACGAGCTGGCCGGCTTCATCCACGCCTGCGGGCTCGTGCGGCCGGACGGCATCGCGACGCTCGAGCCGAAGTCGGTCAAGAAGAAGCTGAAGCAGCCCTCCTTCGCGGCCGGGGTCAACCGGCAGGACGTCTACGAGGGCGCCGAGGAGCTCGGCGTCGAGCTGGACGACCACATCCGCTTCGTCATCGAGGCGATGCGCCCGATCGCCGCGGAGCTCGGGCTACGGCAGGGCGGCGACTGAGGCGCCGCTTGCGGCGCCGCCATCAGGAGGAACGGGCATGCCCGTTCCTCCGTCTGCAATGACCGGTCGATCCGAGGGAAGTCCTAGAGAGCGGCGACCAAGCGCTCGAGGTCGTCGTCGCTCGTCCACCAGCCGCATGACACGCGAACCAGGCCCTGGCCGGGCACGTCCCGGACGACGACGTCCGCCTCGTAGAGCCGCTTGACGAGCTCGGCGGTGTCGCCTTCGACCACAAAGCTGACGAGTGTGCCCTGGCCCGGCGCGGTCACGACCTCGAAGCGCTCGGCCAGCAGCTCGCGGCAGCGCGCGGCGGTCTCGGCCGCCCGCTCGTAGCGCCAGTCGGGTGCCGCGTCGAGCGCGGCCGCGAGCCCGGCCAGAACCGGCGGCGGCGTCCAGCCCGGGTCGAAGCGCTGCGTCCCCGGGCGTGCGGTGAACTCGCCGTCCGGCTCGTACTGCTCCTGCGAGAGGTAGCTGGGTGCGGCGATCCGCAGCGCCTCGGGATCGGCGACGGCGAGCCCGCCGGTTGCATCGGGGCCGCAGACCCACTTCTGGCCGGAGAACGCGTAGAAGTCGAAGCGCGACGCGTCGACCGGGATCGCGCCCGCCGACTGGGCGCCGTCGACGAGCAGCGGCAGGCCGGTCGCCTCCTTCAGCTCGTCGACCGGGAAGCGGTTGCCGCTCACCCAGCAGACGTGCGAGAGCGCGAGCAGGCGGGTCCTCGGCGTCACTTCCGCGAGCAGGACGTCCAGCGCCTGCTCCGGCGGCAGCTCGCGCACCTTTGCAACGCGCACACGTGCGGGCGACGCGCCGAGCGCGCCCAAGAGGCCGAAGTGCTCGCCGTCGGTGGTGACGACCTCGTCTTCCGGGCCGAGCCCGAGGCCCGCGAGGACGATGTTGCAGCCGTTCGTGGTCGAGGTCGCGAGCGCCAGGTTCTCCGGCGAGACGCCGACGAGGTCGGCGAGCTTGGCCCGCACGTCGTCACGCAGCGCGAGCGCCCGCTCGAAGTAGGCGCCTCCGCCTCGCCCCTGCTCGAGGTCGGCGCGCTCCTGCTCGATCATCGCGTCGACCGTGGTGCGGGCGAGCGGTCCGTTCGTGCCGGCGTTCAGGTAGGCGAGCCGCTCGAAGAGCGGGAACTGCGCGCGAGCCTCGTCGAAGGTCATCCGATCCTCGCGTCGACGGGGGCGTGATCGGACAGCAGCCGGCCTTCGACGCGACGGCGCTCCCCGGGCCACCGCTCGGGCCGCGAGACCGGCGCCCCGCGCACGAGGATCTGGTCGAGACCGCGGATCGGCTCGGAGAAGCCCCATTCCGGGCTCGCCAGCCGGTCAAGCGTCGTCGACTCGCCGATCACGGTGTTGAAGTCTCCCGCAAGCACGAGCGCATCGCCGGGCTCGGCGAACGCGTCTGCGAAGACCGCTGCGCGGAGCAGCTCGCCGTCCTGGCAACGGCGGTCGCTGACACTGGAGGCGTGGAGGTTCGCGACGGTGAGGATGCAGTCGCTGGTGTCGAGCCGGACGGCGTGACAGACACGCCGCTCCTTCGCCCACGCCAGGCGCACACGGCGGTCGAGCCCGAGCGCCCGTGCCTGGGCCCGCCGGAAGCCGCGCGGGTTGAGCACGATCGAATCGTCGCCCAGCGGCCGAAGCGCTCGCGAGACGAGGATCGCGTTCGCCTGGCCGGTCACCGCCGAGCGCAGCAGCCCGTGGTGCAGCTCGGTCAGGGCGCGGCCGGCCTCGGCACTTACGGCCAGCGGCCGCGCCGCGACCGTGCCGAACGAGCGCATGCCGCTCCAGGCCTCGAGCTGCGCCAGCGACCAGACGGGCAGCTCCTGCAGGCAGACGACGTCCGGCCGGTCGGCCGTCGCCAGCCGCACCGCCACCTCGAGGAACCCGCGGCGCTCGGGCGGCTGTGCGTTCCCGTGGAAGACGTTCCAGGTGCGGACGAGGAGCGCCACGGGGCCACTAGTCTAGGTTCGTGTTTCGACGGCAGCGCTACGCCGACGTGATCCACCGGCAGCTCGAGCTCTTCCGGCGCGAGCAGGCCGGTCTGTTCGGCGAGATCGACGCTGCAGAGGACAGGTACGACCGGGCCGACCGCGACGAGGCGGAAGAGCTGTACGGCGATTACCAGGACCTGGTCGAGACCGGCACCGAGATCCTCGCCGACCTCCGCGACCACTTCGCGTCTTCGCTCGGCGAGCAGGCGGCCGAGCGGTACGAGGCGGAGTTCAACGACGCCGTCCGCAGAGATCTCCCTCGCTTCTCCCTGGAGATCGAGAACCGCTAGCCCAGGTGCGCGGCGAAGCCGCCGACGATTGCGCCGTAGGCGACGTGCACGACCACCGTCCAGATCGCCGTGCGCCGGCCGTAGTTGACGAGCAGGAAGCCGGGCGGCTCCAGCAGCGGCGTCTCCTCGGCGTCGGACCACGGCGTGCCCATGCGCGGGTGCACAGCCGGCAGCAGCGAGGTCACGAGCACGCCGCCCCCGAAGGCCGCGTGCACGACTCCGAGGATCGCCCCGAAGACCCAGCCTGCGTGGCCCACGGCCTCGAAGATCGCGTAGTAGCCGAGCGAGAACACCAGCCCGTTCGCGAAATGGACGGCGTAGCCGATCACGCTCGCACGGCCGCGGTCGTCCGTGAAGATCGTGCCGAGGAGGAGCGGGAGGTCCATCCGCGTCCACCCTTCGGCCTGGCCGATCCGCAGGCCGCTTGTCAGCACGACCGTCCCGATCACGCCGCCGGCCAGCGCGCCCCAGATCGAGATCATCGCGCCGTCTCCCGCTCCGACGACGCGGCGGCGATCGAGATCGCAGCGTTGATCAGCGCGAGGTGCGTGAGCCCCTGCGGGAAGTTGCCGAGGAACTCGCGGCTCTCGGGGTCGATCTCCTCGGAATAGAGGCCGACGTCGTTCGCGGTGGCGACCAGCTGGTCCATCAGCGACCGCGCCTCGTCGAGCTTGCCCAGGCGCGCCAGGGCGTCGACGAGCCAGAAGGAGCAGGTGAGGAACGCGCCGTCGTCACCCTGAACGCCGTCCTCGCCTCGGTAGCGGTAGACGAACGGCCCCTGCTGCAGCTCTCGCCGAACCGCCTCGATCGTGGCCTGCAGCCGCTCGCTGACCGGATAGTCGTACGAGAGGATTGCGAGCGTCAGCAGGCTCGCGTCGATCTCGTGCAGGTCGGGCGCCCGGACATAGCTGCGCTTCTCGTCGCTCCAGCACTCGGCCTCGACGAACGCCCGGATCTCGTCGGCCTCGGCGCGCCAGCGCTCGGAGCGGTCGGGAATGAGCCCGCGCTCGGCGAGGGCACGGGCCCGGTCGAGCGCGACCCAGCAGAGCGCCTTCGACTGCGTGAAATGCGCGGGCTGGCTGCGCACCTCCCAGATGCCCGAGTCGCGGTCGCGCCAGTGCTCGCAGACGTAGTCGGCGATCTTCGCCACTTCCCTTCCGGTCTCGCCGTCGAGGTGGCCGACGTGCTCCGCGTAGAGCCAGATCGACTCCAAGACGGAGCCGTAGACGTCGAGCTGCACCTGCCTTGCGGCGCCGTTCCCGATCCGCACCGGCGCCGAGCCGCGGTAGCCGAGCAGCTCCGGCAGGTCGACCTCTTTCGCGCGGTCGTTCCCGTCGACCCGGTAAAGGATCTGCAGACGCGGCTGGGTCAGGCGCGAGGCGTGCATCAGCCACCAGAAGAAGGCGTGCGCCTCGTCGTCGAATCCGAGCCTGATCAGCGCGTCCAGAGCCCAGCTCGCGTCGCGGAGCCACGTGAAGCGGTAGTCCCAGTTGCGGCCGCCGCCGATCTCCTCGGGCAGCGACGCCGTCGGCGCGGCCACGATCGCACCGGAGGGGGCGAAGACGAGCAACTTGAGCACGAGCGCGCTGCGCACGACGGCTTCGCGCCAGCTGCCGTCGTACTGGCACCTCTCGCTCCACGCATGCCAGAACCTGATCGCACGCTCGAGGCGTCGCTCGGCGTCGTCGCGGCCCGGGAGCACGAGCGGCTGCTGGTGCGCCGAGGCGAGCGAGAGCATCGCGGACCCGCCTTGCTCGAGCCGGAACTCCCCGGCGAGCGCGTCGTCACCGTCGTGGGTCGGCTGGCCGGCGTCCCAGACGCCGAGCGCCAGGGCCTCGCCGCGGTGCTCGGCGACCCAGTGAGCGCCGCGCCGGGTGATCCGCGTCCGGCCACGGCCGTAGTCGAACCGCGGCTCGAAGCGCCACCGAAGGGGCACGGCGCCGTCGAGGCCCTCGATCTTGCGGCAGAGCTCGCGCAGCGGCGAGAGATGGTCGTCGTCGGTAAGGGTCATCGCGTCGGTCAGGCGCACCGAGCCGGCCGCGGTTTCGAAGGTCGTCTCGAGGACGTTCGTGCCCGGCAGGTAGCGCCGGCTGGACTCGTACGGCACGGCCGGCTCCAGCTGGAACGAGCCGCCCCGGCCGGAGTCGAGGATCCGCGCGAAGACCGAGGGCGAGTCGATGTCGGGGAGACAGAGCCAGTCCACGGAGCCGTCCGTCGCGACGAGCGTCGCGGTACGGCCGTCGCCGACGAGCGCGTAGTCGCGGATCGGCGCATACCCGTCGGCGGTGCGTTGCACGACTGGGGATTCTGCCCTGCGGCGGCGGTCGCGCACTCCTCGGCGGCGCGGTGGATCAAGAAGCACAGCATCGGCACGAATCCGCGAGCCACGCGTGCGCCGAAACCCGCTACCGTCGACTGCGAGGGAGGTGGGCAGCAAGCCCCACCCTCTGAGTGGGTGGGGGTGTCGTTTCCTTCAGCGGTGGCCGAAGTGGTGGGCGGCGGGTAGCGAGCCGAAGACGTCTGCGCCCTCGGCGCAGCGCCGGGCCAGTGGGCCGAGCGACTCGAGCTCCCGCACGACCACGTTCCGGTTCCGGCCCAGCCGCTCGAACTTGCCACGCGCCAGCAGCAGCGGCTCGGCCCGCACCAGCGCGCGGAAACGCTCGTACACCGAAGGTGGCACGATCAGGTTCACCTGGCCGAACTCGTCCTCGAGCAGCATGAAGACGACCCCGTTCGCCGTCGCCGGCCGCTGCCGCGCCACCGCCATCCCCGCCACCGCCACCTGCCCGCCCCCCGCCCGCGCCGCCAGCTCGCGGCTCGACAACGTCCCCTCCGGCAGGTGCTCCCGCAGCAGCGCCAGCGGATGCGTGCCGACCGAAAGGGAGGTCGTGCGGTAGTCCGCCAGCATCTGCTCCCACGGCGTCTGCTGCCGCAGCCCGGGCGTCGCCGCGGTCGGGTCGAGCGGCAGCGCGAGCTGCTGCTCGTCGCCCCCGCTCCCCGGCACGGTCTGGGCGCGAGGGACGAAGCCGAGCTCCCAGAGGAGCTTCCTCCGCCCGCCGCCGAACGAGTCGCACACGCCCGAGGCGACGAGCGCCTCCAGCCGCGCCCGGTCGAGCCCTGTCCGCTGCGCCAGGTCGCGCACCCCGCCGAAGGAACCGCCCCGTTCCCGCTCGGCCACCACCGCCCGCGCCTCCTCCTCGCCGAGCGAGCGCACGTACTCGAGCCCGATCCGCACCGCCTCGTCCTCGAGCGCGCAACGCGCCGCGCTGCAGTTGACGTCCGGCCCGAGCACCTCCACTCCGCGCCGCTGCGCGTCCCGGACGAGCGAGGCCGGCGGGTAGAAGCCCATCGGCTGCGCGTTCAGCAGCGCGCAGAGGAACTCACGCGGATAGTGGTGCCGCAGCCACGCCGACTGGTACGCGAGCAGCCCGAACGCGGCCGCGTGCGACTTGGGGAAGCCGAATGCCGCGAACCCGTTCAGCTTCTGGAAGACGGCCTCCGCGGTCTCGTGCGAAACGCCGCGCCCGAGCGCGCCCTCGACGAACCGCCCGTGGAAGGCTTCGACCGCTTCCCGGCTGCGCTTCCTGCTCATCGCCCGCCGCAGCCCTTCCGCCTCGCCGACGGTGAAGCCGGCCAGCGCCGTCGCCACGCCGAGCACCTGCTCCTGGAAGACCACGACTCCGAGCGTCTCGCGCAACGGCTCCTCCAG
>DASPRN010000029.1:0-14972 GCA_035624425.1 Gaiellaceae bacterium | reverse complement strand
TCGGTGCCGGCCTTGATCTCCTCCTCGCGCCGCGCGGCCATCTGCTCGAGGCGCTCGTGGCGCTTCTCGGCGCGGTCGTCGGAGATCTTGTCCCGCTCGGTCTGCCGGGTCTGCGCGAGCAGGATCAGCGGGGCGGCGTAGGCCGCCTGGGTCGAGAACGCGAGGTTGAGCAGGATGAACGGGTACGGGTCCCACGCGAGCGCGATCCCGACCGCGTTGAGCGCGATCCAGATGATGACGACGATCGTCTGGCCAACGATGTACTGGGGCGTTCCGAAAAACCGCGCCGCGCCCTCCGCGTAGCGGCCGAAGGCGTCCTGGCCGAAGGTGCCGTGGTGAGCCGGAGGGTTGCGCGTCTTGGCCACCCGCGCGACAGGCTAGGCGGCGGTCCGGACGGCTAGACGGGCTCGACGTCGGCCAGGATTTCGCGCGCCCGCTCGGCGTCGCGCGGGTGGACGAGGATCTCGTGGTCGCCTCCCTCGCCGCCGAAGCCTTCGAAGGCCGAATCGGCCTCGGCCGTGGGGCGGTGGCCGCACTCGATCCCGTCGGAGCGAAGCAGGCCGCAGAGCGCCTCGGCCTCGGGCTCGCCGGGAACGACCGCAACGCGAACGGGCTCGTCCTCCACGCCGCGAGCCTAGCGAGCTAGGCCGTACGGCGCTCGGGCAGGGCGTCGGCGAGGAGGCGATAGCCGACGCCCCAGACGTTGAGGACGCAACCCTCGGCGCCGGCCACCGTCAGCTTCCGGCGCAGCCGGGAGGCGTGCGAGTCAAGAGTGCGCGTGCGGCCGAGGGCGACGAAGCCCCAGACCTCGCGAAGCAGCTCCTCCTTCGTGAAGACGCGGGTCGGCTCGCTCGCAAGCTTGGCCAGCAGCTCGAACTCCTTCGCCGCCAGCGCGACCCCGAGACCGTGGACGGTCACGCGCCGGGTGGCGCGGTCGATCGCGATCGGCCCGGCGGCCAGGCGCTCACGGGCGGCCGGGCGAGCGCGCCGGAGGACGGCCTGGATCCGCGCGACGAGCTCCTCGTAGTGGAACGGCCGTGGAACGAAGTCGTCGCAGCCTCGCTCGAAGGCGTGCACGCGGTCGACAGCGTCGGCGCGGGCCTCGCCGAGGACGATCACGGGCACGTCGCGGTCCCACGAGCGGCCCGGCTCGCCCTCGCGCAGGCGCCGGCAGACCTCCGGCCCTTCGGCGTCCTCGAGCCCGCCGATCAGCACCAGGTCGGGCCGCACGCGCTCGGCGAGGTCGAGCGCGAGGTCCTCCGCCTCCGCGCCGAGCACCTCGAACCCGTCGCTCGCGAGGTGCCGCTCCAGGAACTCCCGTGTCCCCGGCTCGGCCTCGGCGAGGAGCAGCGCGCGCGACATGCAGCCGACGCTAGCGCCGCGACCAGGCGAGCGCCAGATGTCCTTTCGCGCAAAAGTGCGCCGAGATTTCTACAGCCCTACGACTTGGGACAGGACGGACGCGTGGCGGCCGGAAGCGCGTCGGGCGGACGCCAGGACGGCGGGCTCAGGGAGCTGACGCGCCCAGCAACGGTCTTCTCCCCCGTGCCGTCAGCGTACGCCACGACCAGCGCCCTGCCGACCAGGAACGCGAGTAGCTTCCCATTCGGCGACCAGCTCGGAGCTGCGCCGTTCGGCCCCACGTCGAGCGCCGGCGACGACCCGTCCGCGGACACGACGTCGACCTCTTGCGCGTACTCACAAATCGTCATGCAGATCCGCACGAACGCGATCTTCTTTCCGTCCGGCGACCACGTCGTCCCCGCGATCACGTCACCAGTCGCCGGCGACCCCCAGGGCGGCGTGATCGCGTGCGGGTTGCCCCCGTCGGCATCGGCGAACGAAAAGGCTCCAGAGCCCATGCGAGCCGTTGGGTCCCGTGTACGCGAGCTTCGGCTCCACCGGGGAGAAAGCAGGCGCAGTCGCATTCGGAACGAGCAGGCGCCGGTCGCTGCCGTCGGCGCGGGCGCTGAAGACGCTGTTCGGGCTGCTGAGGGCCGTTCGACTCACGAAGGCGATCCTCGTCCCGTCCGCGCTCCATCTCCAGTAGCTCGGGCAGAAATCCCGGTTCCCGAGACAGCTCTCGATCCGGTGGGCGTTCTTCCCGTTCGGCGTCGCGACCGCCAACCAGCCGCTGTGCTTGGTGGCCACGAAGTACGCAATGTGCTTCCCGTCCGGGGCCCAGTGCGGCAAGGAGTTGTTCATGCCGGGGCCAAACTTCCATCGCAACCGGCCCTTGGCGTCGAAGACGTTGACCTTCGTGAGGAGGTCGTGATGGCGGTCGCGGCCCGCCCAGCGTTCGACCGCGACGTACCGCCCGCTAGCCGACCATGCGGGGTAGAAGACGGTAGAGCGCGGCGTCATTCGGACCGCATGTGTCCCGTCCGCGCGCATGAGGCAGACCCCGCCGTTCGCGGCCACGTACGTGAGCAGGGCCTGCGCGGAGGAGACTGCCACCGCGGGCTCCGCAGCCCTCGACGCCGGCGCACAGCACGCACAGAGGAGCGCGATCAGGCAGGCGCGTTTCACAGCCGCCCTGAGCGGACGACGCCCCAGAGGAGCCAGGCGGCGAGGGCGCCTGACAGCACGAAGCCGACGAACGAGAGGAAGTTGACGCCGGCGATCTGCGGACCGGTCTTCGAGAAGATCCCGATCAGGCTCGAGCCGATCAGGCCGCCGACGACGACCAGCGCGATCACCAGCCGGTTGAAGGCGACGTCGAGCTTGCGCATGAACTCGTCGAGCCCCTTGTGGACGAAGCCGACCTCGATCTGGCCGTCGCGGATCTCCTCGAGGAAGTCGTGCAGCTGGTAGGGCATATCGCGGGCGATTCGCGCCAGCTCGACGCCCTCGGTGCGCGCACGGGCGATCACCCGGCGCGGCGTGTAGCGCTCCAGCATCAGGCCGCGCGCGTAGGGCTTGGCGACCTCGAAGACGTTGAAGTCCGGGTAGAGCTCGATCCCGACCGAGCCGAGCGTCGCGATCGCCTTGTCGAGCAGGACGAACCGGGTCGGCAGCCGCAGGTTGAGCCGGTAGATGAGCTGGAAGGCCTCGCGGATCACCTGCAGCGGGTCGATCTCGGACAGGCTCGCGCCGAAGTAGCGGCCGTACAGCTCGCGCAGCTCGGCGACGAACTCCTCCTCCCGCTCCTTCGGGTAGCGGACCCCGAGCTCGCCCAGCCGGCGCGGCAGCTGGTCGATCCGCTCGTTGGCGGCGTCGATGAACAGGCGCGTCAGCTTGGACATGTCGTCGTCGGTGAGCTTCCCGACCTGGCCGAAGTCGACGATGCCGATCTGCTCGCCGTCGTCGAGGACGAAGATGTTGGCCGGGTGCGGGTCGCCGTGGAAGAAGCCGTGCCGGAAGATCATCGTCATCCAGGTCTCGGTCATCAGGTACGCGAGGCGGCGGCGCTCCTCGATCGACCACGCCTCCTCGGGCAGGTCGGCGAGCTGGACGCCTTCGAGCAGCTCCAGCGTCAGCACGCGCGCGCGTGTGTAGCTCCAGTAGACACGCGGAATCTGCACGCGCGGGTGGCCGGCGAAGCGATGATGGAAGGCCTCGGCGTTGCGGGCCTCGAGCCGGTAGTCGAGCTCCTGGTGGATGGAGCGGGCGAACTCGTCCACGAGCTGGCGCGCGTCGATGAAGTCGAGCGCCTTGACGCGCTCGCGCGCGATGCGGGCGGCCTGGTAGAGGAGCGCCAGGTCGGCGTCGACCTGGCGCGGGGCGTTCGGGCGCTGCACCTTGACCGCGACCCGGTGGCCGTTCGGGAGGGTTGCGCGGTGCACTTGGCCGATCGACGCGGCGGCGACGGGGGTCTCCTCGAACTCGGTGAACAGCTGCTCGACCGAGAGCTCGAGCTCCTCGCGGATGACGCGCTCGACGTCGTCGTACGGGAAGGGGCGCACGTCGTCCTGGAGCGCCTGGAGCTCTACGAGGATGTCGGGCGGGACGACGTCGGGGCGGGTGGAGAGGAGCTGGCCGAACTTGACGAAGGTCGGGCCGAGCTCGTCGAGCATTTCCCTCAGGTGCTGCCCGCGCTCGGAGGGACTGCCGTCGAGCGTCACGCGCTGGCGGCCGGGAACCAGGTCGGTCAGGCGGTGGGTCTCGAAGAAGTAGCCGAAGCCGTGCTTGACCGCCACCTGCGCGATCTCGGAGATGCGCCCGAGATTCCGCGTCTTCGTGCTTGCCACGTGGTCAGTGTGCCACGCGGCGTGGCGGGCGCCCAGCGCCCGGCGCGGCTAGGCGGACGCGGCGGTTACGCCGTCCGGGCTCGGCTGGCGGAGAACCGCGTGGCCGCGCTTCGTTCCGTCCGGCAGCTCGGGCGGCAGGCCGGCAGCCGCGGCCCCGGCGGCCAGGCGCCAGAGCCGGACGATCTCCGCCTGGACGATCTCCGCGGCCTCGGCGTACCCGGCCCGGTTCCGCGGCAGGTGGTTGAGATCCATCGGCTCGCCCCAGACGACCGCGCACGGTCGCCGGTTCACCAGCTTCGGCGTCCACCCGAAGGTGTCCACGGCGCACGGGATCACCGGCGCGCCTTCCTGCAGCGCGATCATCAGTCCGCCGGTGTGCACCGGCCCGGGGTGACCGAAGCGCTGCCGCGTCCCCTCGAGGTGCACGCCGACGAGCTTCCCCTCGCCGACGAGGTCCCGGGCCGCGCGCAGGGCCCCGCGGTCGGCCTCACCGCGCCGGATCGGAAACACGCCCATCCAGCCCAGGTACTCGCCGACGAACGGCAGCTCTAGCACCTCGGCCTTGGCCAGGAAGTAGACGGGACGCGGGCAGAAGATCGCAATCAGCGGATGGTCGATCCCGGAGAAGTGGTTCGCTGCGACGACCGCGCCGCCCTCTCGCGGGATACGGTCCATGCCGTACCCCGCCGCCCGGGTCAGCGCGAGGATCGGCGGGATCGCAATCAGGCGCGAGACGGGCCAGAACCGCTCCGGCTCCTCCCCCCAGAGCTTCGGGATTCCGAGCTTGGTGAGCGGCTTCACTAAGTGCGGACCGGCGCCTGCTCCAGCAGCCGGAGCCGGTGCTCGAGCTGTGCGACTCGCAGCTCGAGCTCCTCGTGCTCTGCGCGCGTGACGAGGCCCAGCTCGCGGAAGATGCCGGCGAGGCCGCTGCCGGTCCGCTCGCCGAGCCGGATCGATTCGTTCCGCCAGCGCCCGACCAGCTCCTCGACGAGCGAACGGGCCTCCTCGCGCCCCATCCCGCCCCGCGCCGAGAGCTCCTCGGCCAGAGCGTCCGCCCGCTCGGCGGTCAGCGCGACGGCGCCGACCCCGGCGAGCACGAGCTTCTCTGCCAGCTCGCGGGCGGAGTCAGCGAGCTCGGCCATGGGGTTTCGAGCGGCGGCGTTGCCGACGTTGCTCCCGCTTTGCCTGCGTCTGGGACGACACCCGCTCCACGGTCGCGACCGGAGGCATGTCGGCCGCGGGCTCGGCCGCGAGCGCCTCCTCGGAGGCGGCCACCTCGGCCTGCCGCTCGGCCATTGTCTCCGGCGCGGTCTCGATTCGCCGCGCGTACTCCGGCTCGCGCTCCTTCCACATGGTCAGCAGCGGCGCCGCGATGAAGATCGACGAGTAGGCGCCCGAGACGATCCCGACGATCAGCGCGAACGCGAAGTCCTTCAGCGTCGCGCCTCCGAAGATGAGCAGCGAGACGATCGGCAGCAGCGTGATGAACGTCGTGGCCAGCGAGCGGCGGATCGTCTCCCAGAGCGAGACGTTCGCGATCGTCGCGAACGGCGCGCGCCGCATCAGCGGCACATTCTCGCGGATCCGGTCGAAGATGATGATCGTGTCGTAGATCGAGTAGCCGAGCACGGTCAGGACCGCCGCCACGGTCGAGTTCGTCACCTCCCGGCCGGTCAGCGAGTACACCCCGACGGTGATGATGATGTCGTGCAGCAGCGCGATGATCACCGGCACGGCGTACTTGAAATCGAATCTGATCGCGATGTAGAGCACGATCAGTAACAGGGAGAAGAGGATCGCGATGATCGCCGCCCGGGCGAGCTGTCTCCCGAAGCTCGAGGAGACCACCTGGCTCCCGATCGCGATGTTCTGGCCGTAGCGGGCCTTGAGGTCGTTGGTGAGCCTCGAGATCTGGGGCGGTTTGAGCGTGCGCATCCGCAGCTGGAAGCTCTTGTAGCTGTCGGCCCCGGTCACCTTGCCGCGGCCCTGGACGACCGGCTCCGTGGCGATCTTCGCCGCCTCGGTGCGCACGCTCGAGAGCGAGACCGGCTGCTGCGTCTTGAACGTGACCTGCGTGCCGCCCTTGAAGTCGATCCCGAGGTTGAGGCCCTTGGTGACGAGCGAGCCGACGCCGATCGCGATGATCGTTCCCGAGATCGCGAACCAGAGGTAGCGGCGGCGCATGAAGTCGATCTGCAGCCACTTCGCCGTCTGCTGGCCGGACGCGCCCATGAAGCTCGGGTTCTCGAACCAGCGAAAGCCGGCGAGCAGGCCGAGCATCGCCCGCGTCGCGGCGACCGCCGTGACCAGCGAGATCACCGTTCCGATCATCAGCATCAGCGCGAACCCCTTGACCCCGGCGGTCGCGACAGCGAACAGGACCAGGGCCGTGATCACCGTCACGACGTTGGCGTCGATGATCGTGCGGAAGCCCTTGGAGTAGCCGGCGGAGATCGCGGCGCGGACGGACTTCCCGGACCGCACCTCTTCCTTGATCCGCTCGAAGATGACGACGTTCGCGTCGGCGGCCACGCCTATCGTCAGGATCACCCCCGCGAAGCCGGGCAGCGTCAGCGTCACGCCGAAGAGCAGGATCGCCGCGTAGAGGAAGGCGGCGTAGATGCCGAGGCCGATCACCGCGACGACGCCGAGGAAGCGGTACAGGACGAGCAGGAAGATGGCCACGACCAGCAGGCCGATCAGGGCGGCCGTCTTCGCCTCGCGCAGCGAGTCCTTGCCGAGCGTCGCCGAGACGTCCGTCCGCTCGAGCGGCTGGAACTTGTAGGGCAGGGCGCCGGACTTGAGGACGAGCGCCAGGTCCTTGGCCTCGCCGATCGTGTTGATGTTCGAGATCTCGGCGCCGCCGATGCTCGGGTCGATGCCGTTCGGGTTCTGCTTGTAGTCGATGAAGGGCGTCGACTGGAGCTTGCCGTCGAGCACGATCGCGAAGTGCTGGGCGAACTGCTGGACCACCGAGGGATCGTTCGAGCCGCCCTGGCCGGCGGCGTCGGCGGCCGCCTGCCCGCGCGCCGCCTCCTTCTGGGTGATGTCCAGGAACTTCGCGTTGCCCTCGTGCTTGAAGCCGAGCTGGACGAAGGCGTTGCCCTCGCTCGGCTGCGTGCCGACCTGGGCGCTGATCGCGCCGTTGCTGAGATCCTTCCCCGTCGCCTCCGGGATCGCGTTCCCGGCGCGGTCGGGGTAGTACTTGAAGAGGTAGTAGACGTTGCCCGTCTGGTTCTGGGGAGCCCCGATGCAGCCGGTCGACGGCGCGCAGCTGACGACCGTCATGTGCTCCGGGACGGCGAGGACGGTCCAGCCCTCCGGCACCTTGCCGTTCAGCCTTGGCGTGTCGAGGAGATGGGCGCGAGTGTCGGCGGAGCTCTTGGGACGGTGCTTCGCGTCGAAGAGGTAGTACTGGCTCGGTGTCCCCTTCTTCGCGTCGGACTGCACCTGCTGCAGCAGGTGGAAGAGGCTCGGATCGGCGACCACCTGGCCCGGGCTGGGCGACGTGGGCCCTGTTGCGTCGTTCTCGAAGTCGTAGAACTGCAGCTGGGCGGTCGTGCCGATGATCTTGGCCGCCTTGGCCGGGTCGTGGACGCCGGCCAGCTCGATCACGATCTGGTTGTTGCCCTGCTTGCGGATCTCGGGCTCGGAGACGCCCAGCGAGTCGACGCGGTTCCGCATGATCGAGATCGCGGTGTTCATGCCGTCCGTCGTCACCTGCTGGTTCTTTGGCGGGATCGCCTTCAGCACGACCTCGAGGCCGCCCTGAAGGTCGAGCCCGAGCGTGACCTTCTTGTGGGCCGGCGAGCCCGGCACGGCAAGCGCCGCCACACCGGCGAGCGCCAGCACGATCAACCCCACGAGAATCAGATGCGAACGTCGGTTCGTCACGAGGAAAGTCGCAACAGATTAGCCGTCGTCGGCGGGCACCGACTCCTCTGAGACGCTCTCTGGCTCAAGTTGGCCCGAATGGACTAGGGCGGCCACGGCCCGGCGGTCGAGGCGGACGACCGTGCCCGGCGCGAGCTCGATCTCGAGCACGTCGTCCTCGATCGAGCGCACGGTGGCATGGAGCCCGCCGGCGGTGATGATCTCGTCGCCGGCGCGCAGGGCGTCCTGCATGTCCATCTGCGCCTGCGAGCGCCTGCGCTGCGGCCGGACGAGCAGCAGCCAGCCCAGAACCAGCAGCGGGATGATGATGATCAGGATGCTCAGCTTGGCACCTCCGGGGCGGCCTGGAGCCGTGCCAGCGCCGCGTCCTTGTAGGACTGGAGCTCGCCTCGCTCGATCGCCGTGCGCGCACCGGCCACGAGGTCGAGCACGAAGCGCAGATTATGCAGCGTCAGCAGCCGGTGCCCGAGCAGCTCCTGCTGGTTGACGAGGTGGCGGAGGTAGGCGCGCGAGAAGCGGGTGCAGGCCGGGCAGGCGCAGTTCTCGTCGAGCGGCGCGGGGTCGCGGGCGAAGCGGGCGTTCCGGAGGTTGAGGCGGCCGCCCTCCCAGCTGAGCGCGGTGCCGGTGCGCGCGTTGCGGGTCGGCAGGACGCAGTCGAACATGTCGACGCCGCGGGCGATCACCTCGAGGATTCCCTCCGGGTCGCCGATGCCCATGAAGTAGCGTGGCCGGTCGGCGGGGAGCAGCTCGGACGCCCAGGCCGTCGTCTCGAACATCTGCTCGCGCGACTCGCCGATCGCGAGGCCGCCGAGCGCGTGGCCGTCGAAGCCGAGGGCCGCCACCTCCTCGATCGAGCGGCTCCGCAGCTCCGCGTCGGTGCCGCCCTGTGCGATCCCGAACAGGAGCTGTCCCGGAGCCCGTTCGGCCTCGCGCTGGCGCTCGGCCCAGAGGGTTGTCAGGCGCGCGGCCTTCTCGAGCTCGGCGCGGGACGCGTCGGCGGGCGCGCAGACGTCGAGGCACATCGCGATGTCCGAGCCCAGCTCGGCCTGGGCGCGGGCGGCCAGCTCCGGGGTGAGGCGCGCGGGTTCGCCGTCGTAGACCGAGCGGAAGGTGACGCCCTCGTCGTCGAGCCCGAGGATGGTGTGGCGAAGCGAGAAGACCTGAAAGCCGCCGGAGTCGGTCAGAATCGGGCCGTCCCAGCCCATGAAGGCGTGCAGGCCGCCGAGCTCGGCGATCGTCTCCGTGCCGGGGCGGAAGTGCAGGTGGTAGGTGTTGCCGAGCAGGATCTCGGCGCCGAGGTCGCGCAGCTCGCCCGGGTCGACGCTCTTCACGGTGGCCTTGGTGCCGACGGGCATGAAGGCTGGCGTGCGCAGCTCGCCGTGGGCAGTCGAGAGCACCCCCGCCCGAGCCGCCCCGTCGGTCGCCGTCAGCGCGAACGCGTCCACGAGACGAGCGCACCCCCTCCCTCTCTTTGGGTGGGGTTGCGGGGCCACCCTCGCTCCCGCTGCGAGCCTATCCGCGTCCGGCGCGCGTGTCTGTCACAGAAGCGTGCCGATTGCGAGCCGACTGCTCCACAGCCGTGCAGCGAGGAGCCGTTCACAGGATCAGCATCGCGTCGCCGAACGAGTAGAAGCGATACCGCTCCTCGATCGCGAGCCGGTAGATGGCGCGCGTCTCCTCTATCCCCGCGAACGCCATCACGAGCGCGAGCAGCGTCGAGCGGGGCAGGTGGAAGTTCGTCAGGAGCGTGTCCACGCGCCGGAACTCGAACCCCGGCGTCACGAACAGCGACGTCCGCCCCTCCAGCGGCGCTCCCCGCGCCAGCGTCTCGAGCACGCGCACTGTCGTCGTCCCGACCGCGAGCACGCGCGTCGCCGAGCGCACCCGTTCCCAGGCACGCTCCGAGACCGAGTACCGCTCGCTGTGCAGATCGTGCTCGGCCAGCTCCTCGGCCGCGACCGGCCGGAAAGTGTCGAGCCCGACGTTGAGCGTGACGCGCTCGACGTCCAGCTGCCCGAGCAGCTCCGGCGTGAAGTGCAGTCCCGCGGTCGGCGCCGCCGCCGAGCCCTCGCGCTTCGCATAGACCGTCTGGTAGCGCTCCGGATCGCGCAGCGGTTCCGTGATGTAGGGCGGCAGCGGCGTTTCGCCCTCCGGCTCGCCCTCCAGCCGCAGCCGCCAGCGGCCCTCGCCGAGCGGCTCGACCAGCTCGACCGGGCCTAGCCGCTGGCCCGCGCGCAGCTTCCGCGACGGCCGGGCCAGACCCTCCCACGTCCCGTTCTCGCCGAGTCGCTCCAGCAGCAGCACCTCGGCCTCTCCCCCGCCCGGCCGGTCGAGCCGCAGCCGCGCCGGCAGCACCCGCGTGTCGTTGACGACCGTGAGCGTTCCCGCCACCAGCTCCTCCGGCAGCTCGTCGAAGCGGCGGTGCCGGATCTCCCCGCTCGACCGCTCGTAGACGAGCAGCCTGGAGTGGTCGCGGCGCTCCAGCGGCCGCTGCGCGATCAGCTCGCGCGGGAGCGAGTAGTCCAGCTCGGAGGACTTCATCCGACGCGAACGCTACCGTTGGCGCCGATGACCGACGACGCTATCGAACGGGCGCGCGAACGGCTCGAAGCAGCCGCCGAAGGCCGTCCCGACCCCGCCGCGGTCGACGCCGCGCTCGAGCGTGCACGGGCCCAGGTGGAGGAGCTTGCCCTGGCCGCGGCGCAGCTCGAGGCGACGCTGCCGGCCAAGATCGACGGGGCTCTCCAGGACGGCCTGCGCGAGCAGGTCAAGCCGGTCGGGCGCAACCTCGCGGAGATCCGCGGCCTGACCAACCAGATGATCCGGCGGCTCGAGCGGATCGAGGGCGACCTCCTGGCCGAGCGGCACGCGCGCGTCGACGATCTCGCGCTCCTCGTCGACCTGGTCAGCTCCGGGTGGAAGTCTGTCGACGACCGCATCGGCTCCCTCGAGCGCAGCTTCCAGGCGGGCGAGGGCGCGATCGTCTACCGCATCGAAGAGCGCCGCGCCGAGACCGGCTGAGGCAGCGCTTGCGCTGCCGACGTCAGACCGCGCGGGCTCTGCCCGTGCGGTCGTCTGAAATGACCGGTCGACCCGAGAGGGCTCAGCCGACCGGCTGACGCTGACGGCGCGCCAGGCGCTGTTCGACCGCCAGGCCGGCGAGCCCGAGCGCAACCGCGAACCAGAGGGTCGCGAGCCGGATCAGCACGGTCGCCGCCGCGGCGCCGGCCTTCGAGACGTCGCCCAGCGCCCGGATCAGGCCGGTCATGCTCGCCTCGGCGACGCCCAGTCCGCCCGGCAGGAACGAGAGCGCGCCCGCGAGGCTGCCGACCGAGAAGACGACCACCGTGTCCGCCAGCGAGAGGCCGAGGTGCAGCCCGCGCACGCAGACGTAGGCGGCCAGGCACTCGCAGAACCACGAGGCGGCCGAGACGGCGGTCATGCCGGCCAGGAGGCCGCCGCCGAGCAGCTTCCGCGCCGCCTCAGGCGCCTCGCCGAACGCGGCGAAGCGCCCGAGCAGGGGGCTGTGGACGACAGCCACGATCGCCGCGACCCCGGTAAGCGCGATCACCAGGAGCACCCAGTGGTCGGTCCGCGCGCCGGCGATGACCGCGAGCACGACCACCCCGCTCGCGTCGGTCACGCGCTCCGCCAGCACGACCGGCGCCGAGCGCCGCACGGGCACGCCGAACCCGCGCCGCAGCAGGCCGCACTTCAGCACTTCGCCGAGCTTGCCGGGAGTGATCGTCATCGTCAGGCCGGCGACGAAGATCGAGAAGCTCCGGCCGAGCGGCACCGAGATCCCGAGCCGGCCGAGGTACACGTGCCAGCGGCCGAAGCGGATCAGGTAGTTGAGCGCCGTCAGCGCCAGCGCGAGCGGGAACAGCTTCCAGTCGAAGGTGCCGAGCTCGGCGCGGATCTTGCCCCAGTCGGCGTAGAGGCCGAACCCGATCGCGACTGCGACCGCCAGCGCGACCGTGAGGAGGATCGCTCGCTTCAGTTTCAAGGCGTCGCTTGCGATGCCGGCTTCAGGACGCACGGGCTTCGCTCGTGCGTCCGTCTGAAATGACCGGTCGACCCGACTGGGCTCAAGGAGTAACCGCCCTAAGTAAGGGCCAGGATCAACGCCGCCGTCGCGACCCAGAGGCAGACGTCGACCAGGATCGGCAGGTCGGTCAGCAGCACCTGCTCCGGCTCCTCGCCGAGGTCGTCACGGTGGATCAGGAGCAGGTAGCGGAAGACCCCGAAGACCACGAACGGGATCGTCACCATCAGCGCCTTCGAATCGCGCGCGGTGAAGGTGTACAGCGAGTACGCGATCACGGTCGAGGCGGCAACCACGGTCACGAGCTGGTCGACGAGCTCGAGCGAGTACCCCTCGAGCACCGGCCGCCCCGGCGTCTCGCGGGCGCCGACCAGAACCAGCTCCCCTCGGCGCTTGGCGAGCGCGAGGAAGAGCGCGAGCAGCGCCGTGCAGAGCAGCAGCCACGGAGAGATGCGCACGTGCACCGCCTCGGCGCCGGCGGCGGCGCGGATCACGAACAGCGCGCCGATCACGAGCACGTCCACGATCACCACGTGCTTGAGCCCGAACGAGTAGGCAAGCTGGAGCGCGCCGAAGCCCAGCAGGAGCCCGAGCGAGGCCCAGCCGAGCCAGGCGCCGATCGCGAGCGCGCCCACCGCCAGCACCGCCGCCATCGCAACGGCCGCCCGGATCGAGAGGTCCCCGCGCGCGATCGGCCGCTTGCGCTTGACGGGGTGCTGCCGGTCCTGCTCCCGGTCGCGCAGGTCGTTGACGAGGTAGGCAGCGCTCGAGAGCGCGCAGTAGGCCACGAAGACCGCAACCGCCTCGCCCCAGCGGACCGCGTCCCCCAGCTTGGCGGCAAAGAGGATCCCGGCGAAGACGAGCAGGTTCTTCGACCACTGGCGCGGCCTCAGCGCGCGGAAGGCGGCGACGGCCGGCGGGCTTCGGCGCGGAAGCGGCCGCACCTCCGCCGGCTCGGCGGGGGTCACGTCGCTACCGCCTCCATCACCCGCTCGGGGATGTCGAAGTTGGAGTAGACCTCCTGGACGTCGTCGCTCTCCTCGAGCGCGTCGATCAGGCGTAGCGTCTTCCGCGCCGTCGACTCCTCCTCGAGGCTGACGGTCGTCTTGGGCACCATCGTCAGCTCCGCCGAATCGACCTCGATCCCGGCCTGCTCGATCGCCTCCCGCACCGCGCTCAGCGCCTCCGGCGCAGCGGTGACGCGATAGCTGGAGCCGTCCTCCACGACGTCCTCGGCTCCGCCGTCCGCGGCCGCGAGCGTCAGCTCGTCCTCGTCCGCGCGGTCGGCGTCGACGAGGATCAGCGCACGCCGCTCGAAGAGCCAGGCCACCGAGCCCGAGCCGCCGAGGTTGCCGTCGTGCTTGCTGAAGGCCGCGCGCACCTCGGCCGCGGTGCGGTTGCGGTTGTCGGTCAGCGCCTCGACGATCACGGCGACGCCGCTCGGGCCATAGCCCTCGTAGAGCACCTGCTCGAAGGCCTCCGCGTCGGCGTCGGCGCCCGAGCCGCGGGCGATCGCACGCTCGATGTTGTCCTTCGGCATGGAGTAGGAGCGCGCCTTCTCGATTGCGTTCGCGAGGGCGAGGTTCGCGGCGGGGTCGGGGCCGCCTTCCCGGGCCGCGACGATCAGCGCACGCGACAGCTTGGAGAAGAGCTTGCCGCGGCGCGCGTCGGCCGCGCCCTTCTTGTGCTTGATCGAGCTCCACTTGCTATGCCCTGACACGCCGCGCCTCCTCCACCAGCTCGAGAAAGCGCTCGTGCACGCGCGGGTCGTCGGTCAGCTCCGGATGGAAGGACGCGACGAGCAGGCGGCCCTGCCGGAGCAGCACCGGCTCGCCGTCGAGCTCGGCCAGCACCTCGACCTCGGGGCCGGCCTCGACCACGCGCGGGGCCCGGATGAACACCCCGCGCAGCGGCCGGTCGTCTCCGGCGAGCTCGAGGTCTGCCTCGAAGCTGGCGACCTGCCGTCCGTAGGCGTTGCGCGCGACCACGACGTCCAGGAGGCCGAGGTGCTCGCGGTCGAGCAGGATCATCCCGGCACAGGTGCCCAGCACCGGCCGGGCGAAGGCGCGAATCGCGTCCTCGAGCCCGTACAGGCGGACGAGGCGCATGATCGCGGTCGACTCGCCGCCCGGAATCACGAGGCCGTCGAGCGCACGAAGTTGCTCCGGCCTGCGCACCTCGACCGGGTCCGCGCCGAGCCGCCGCAGCACGGCCGCGTGCTCGCGGAAGTTGCCCTGCACCGCCAGGATGCCGATTCTCATCGGCTCGATTGTAGGTCTACCAGCCGCGCGTCTCGAGCAGCTCTTCGGGCGCGAGGCTCGCGGCGGCGAGCCCGCTCATGGGATCGCCGAGACCGGCGCTGACGCGGGCGAGGATCTCGGGATCGCGAAAGTGCGTGGTCGCCTCGACGATCGCCTTCGCGCGCGTCGAGGGATCGGACGATTTGAAGATCCCCGAGCCGACGAAGACGCCGTCGGCGCCAAGCTGCATGCAGAGCGCGGCGTCGGCCGGGGTCGCGATCCCGCCGGCGGTGAAGGTGACGACCGGCAGGCGGCCGTTCTCCGCCACCCAGCGGACGAGCTCGTACGGCGCGCGCAGCTCCTTCGCCTCGGAGTAGAGCTCCTCGTCGCGCAGCGCCTTCAGCTTGCGGACGTGCCCGAAGACCGAGCGCATGTGCGTCACCGCGTTGACGATGTCGCCGGTGCCGGCCTCGCCCTTCGTCCTGATCATCGCGGCGCCCTCGGCGATCCGCCGCAGCGCCTCGCCGAGGTTGGTGCAGCCGCAGACGAACGGCACCGTGAACTGCCACTTGTCGACGTGGTGGGCCAGGTCGGCCGGCGTCA
>DASPRN010000027.1:0-20508 GCA_035624425.1 Gaiellaceae bacterium | reverse complement strand
ATGGAGCCGCGCGGCGGCATGACCTCGATCAAGGCCGAGGTCCCGATGGCCGAGATCCTCACCTACTCGCAGGCGCTGACCTCGCTGACCGGCGGTCGCGGCGATTACCACATGCACTTCCTGCGCTACGAGGAAGTGCCGACGCACATCGCCCAGAAGCTGATCGCCGAGTTCAAGAAGGAGCCCGAGGAAGCCAAGGTCTAGCTCTGAGGCGGCGTCCAAACGGAGTGACGCGGTAAGGTCCCCCGGGTATGCGGATCACGCGGCAGGCCGTCCTTGCCTCGCGCACCTGCGCAATCTGCGAGCGAACCTTGCTGGTCGGCGAGCGCTCCGTGCGCTACTCGCCCGACGGCGAGAGCTTTCTCGACGTGTGCCCGCTCTGCCAGGACGAGGCGATCGACCACGGCTGGCTGAAGGAGGGCAGCCCGACCACGCCGGTCGTGGCCGATTCGCGGCGCCGGCGCCGTGGGTCCCTGGCCTCGCTGCTGCTGCCGCGGAAGCCCGTCGCCCAGCCGGTGGTCGACGAGCCGATCCTGCGCCGGCTCTCCGAGCCGGAGCTGGCGATGGTCGAGGCCGCCGAGCTCTTCAACGGCAGCGCCTTCCGGCGCACCGTCGCCGGGATTGCCAAGAGCCTCGGGAAGCCTCAGGCCTCGATCGTGCCGCTCTCGGGCACGACCAGCGAGGTCGTCGTCACCGTCGCCTGGGACATCTCGTGGTACCAGTACCGGATCGCGCCCGAGTCGGGCCAGCCGGTGCGCCTGGCCGAGCGCGGCCATGACCCACGCGAGCTCGAGGCGATGTTCACCGGCTGGAACGCGCGGCTTACGCCTGACGGCCGCATCGTCCCTGAGATCTCCCCCGTCTAACCCTTCTTCCAGACGGAGACGTGCTTGCGGCTCTCGGCCGTGAACGGCGTGCGGTTCCAGTCCTCGCATCGCTCGCGAAGGCGCAGGCCGGCGAGCCGTGCCATCAGGTCGAGCTCGGCCGGCCAGACGTAGCGGAAGGGGATCGAACGGCGCCGCCAGGCGCCGTCGATCAACGTGAGGTGGTGGGAGACGAGGCCCTGGTTCAGCGGGTCGTACTCGTCGACGCCGATGTGGTCGTCGCTCACGTCGAACGGGACGAAGCGCTGCCCGGGCGGGAGGCTCCGCAGCTTCGGGACGCCGACCTCGATCACGAAGCAGCCGCCGGGCTCGAGGTGCGCGGCGGCGTTCTCGAAGCAGGCGACCTGCGCGTCCTGGGTGGTCAGGTTGTTGATCGTGTTGAAGACGAGGTACGCAAGGCGGAACGCGCCCTCGAGGCGGGTTGTCGCGAAGTCGCCGATCGCGACCTCGATCTCGCGGCCGCCGGGCTTCGCGCGCAGTCTCGCGACCATCACCTCCGAGAGGTCGATCCCGTGCACGCGGACGCCGCGCTGCGAGAGCGGCAGCGCGATCCGGCCGGTGCCGATCCCGAGCTCGAGCGCCGGCCCGCCGGTGGCGAGCTCGGCCAGGAAGTCGACCGTCGCCTCGATCGTCGCGGGCTCGTAGTGCTCGCCGCTCGAGTCGTCGTAGCGGGCAGCGACCTCCTCGCCGAAGTAGTCCTCGGGCACGGCAGGACTCTCGCAGAGGTGGCACTCGCCTGGTGCCTCCCTACAATCCGGTTCAGGATGATCTACTGCGTGATCCCGCGGGAGCTCGAGGCCGAGCTGTTCGACAAGATGGTCGAGTACTACAAGGACAACCCGCACGTGACCGTCATCGTCGACCGCCGCGAGGGCGACGACCGCCGCCAGGGCCGCGAGTACGGCGGCAAGCGCCTGATCCGCGACCGCCGCCGCGCCCGCGCGACCGGAACCTTCCCGAGCACGGATCCGCCCGAGAACGCCTGACCGATTCGGCCAGGTCCCAGGGACTGTCCCCCTGACAGGTCTCTTGCGGTCACGTCATCAGAGGATTTCCCGCTTGGCCGAGCGAGCCGACGTGTCCGTAGCGGCCATGTCCCAGGGACAGTCCCTGGGCCATCGCTAAGATCGACGTGATGGCGACGACGGCGGCCAAGACCTTCAAGAACTTCATCGGCGGCGAGTGGGTCGACGCGGCCTCCGGGGATACCTTCGAGACGAAGAGCCCGGCGACCGGCGAGACGCTCGGCGTCTTCCCGCGCTCGAGCGCCGAGGACGTCGACCGCGCTGTCGAGGCCGCGAAGGCCGCCTACGAGGACTGGCGCCTGACCCCGGCGCCGAGGCGCGGCGAGATCCTCTTCCGCTTCGCCCAGCTCCTCGCCGACCACAAGGACGAGGTGGCCGACCTGATGGCGCACGAGATGGGCAAGGTGCTGCCGGAGGCCGCGGGCGACGTCCAGGAAGCGATCGACATGAGCTTCTACATGGGCGGCGAGGGCCGGCGCCTCTTCGGCCAGACCACGCCGAGCGAGCTGCGCGACAAGTTCAACATGAGCGTCCGCCAGCCGATCGGGGTCATCGGCGTGATCACGCCCTGGAACTTCCCGATCGCGATCCCGTCCTGGAAGATCGCGCCCGCGCTCGTCTGCGGGAACGCGGTCGTCTTCAAGCCGGCGACCGACACGCCGCTGCTGGGCGAGCGCTTCGTCGAGCTGCTCGCCGAGGCGGGCGTCCCGGCCGGCGTCGTGAACGTCGTGCACGGAGGCGGGGGAGAGGTCGGCGACCGGCTCGTCCGCCACCCCGACGTGCCGGTGATCACGCTGACCGGCTCGCGCGACACCGGTGTGGCCGTCCTCGAGAGCGCCGCCGACAACCTCAAGCACGTCCACCTCGAGCTCGGCGGCAAGAACGCGATCATCGTCCTCGACGACGCCGACCTCGACCTGGCCGTCGAGGGGATCGTCTGGTCGGCCTTCGGCACCTCGGGCCAGCGCTGCACCGCCGCCTCGCGCGTGATCGTCCAGCAGGGCGTCTACCACGACTTGCAGTCGCGCCTCGTCGCGGCCGCCGAGAAGCTGCGCCTCGGTCCCGGCTGGGAGGAGGGCGTCGACGTCGGCCCGGTGATCAACCAGGGCGCGCTCGAGAAGATCGACTCCTACACGACGATCGGAAAGGACGAGGGCGCGAAGCTCCTGACCGGCGGCGAGGTCGCCGGCGGCAACGGCCTCGGCGAAGGGTTCTTCTACCGCCCTACGATCTTCGGCGACGTCGACCCGCAGATGCGCGTGGCCCAGGAGGAGATCTTCGGCCCGACGACCGCGCTGATCCCGGTCGCCGACGTGGACGAGGCAATCCGCGTCTCGAACGGAATCGAGTTCGGGCTCTCGTCGTCGATCTTCACCCGCGACGTGAACGTCGCCTTTCGAGCGATGCGCGACCTCGAGGCCGGGATCACCTACATCAACGCCGGCACGATCGGCGCCGAGGTGCACCTGCCCTTCGGCGGCGTCAAGGGCACGGGCAACGGCCACCGCGAGGCGGGCCAGGCCGCGCTCGACGTCTTCACCGAGTGGAAGTCGATCTACGTCGACTACTCGGGGAAGTTGCAGCGCGCTCAAATCGATACGGCCGAATAGCCCGGGCCGGGAAACCCGGCAAGCGGGTTTATGCTGACGTTAGTCATGTCGCCCCTGAGAGGGCTCACCTTTGTAGGGCTCGGGCTTGTGCTGCTGACGACCCAGCTGGCCTCGGCTCAGGCCGACGGCGGCGCGCTCGATCCGGCTTTCGGCACCGGTGGGGTTGTCACCACGACGGCGCCGCCGAGCTCGGAGCCCTACAGCATGGGCCTGTACGCGGTTGCCCTGCAGTCCGACGGCAAGATCGTGGCGGGCGGCAAGCTCCCTCTCAACAGCCAGACGAGCGCGTTTGCAGTCATGCGCTACCAGGCCGACGGTTCGCTCGATCCGACGTTCGGGACGGGTGGTTTGGTCACGACCAAATTCGGCGCCGAGTTCGAAGCAGTGCAGGGGCTCGCCATTCAGCCGGACGGCAAGATCGTTGCCGTCGGAGTGGCGGACGAGGCGCTCGTGCTCGTTCGGTACGACCCAGATGGCTCCCTCGACCCGAGCTTCGGCACAGGGCCGATGCCGGGCACTGTCGTAGACAATGCGATCGGAGGGCTCAGCGCAGTGGCTCTCCAGCCCGATGGGAAGATCGTCGTCTCGGCGAGTCGCTGCTGTCCATCCCAAGCCGCGGTCGCACGCTTCAACACCAACGGCTCGCTGGACACGAGCTTCGGGACAGCGGGTGTCGTGCAGTTTTCCGGCGGTGTCGAGCTCGGCGACGCAGTGGCGCTTGCCCCGGACGGCAAGATCGTCGTCGCCGGGAGCAAGGCGAACAGCTCGACGGAGGGAGACACGAGCCTTCTCGTCTTGCGGCTCAACCCCGATGGTTCTCCGGACTCCGGCTTCGGCTCTGGAGGAGCTGCAACCTTGAACATCGGCATGTGGGGTTCCGCAAACGCCCTCGCCCTCCAGCCCGACGGGAAGATTCTCGTTCCGGTGCGCAGAACTTCGACCTGCTGGTGCGGTTCCAACCGACCGGTGCGCTCGATCCAACCTTCGGCGATCACGGAATCGTGAGGGACACGGGTGTGACTTCGGGCTCGGTCTTGCTGCAGCCCGACGGGAAGGTCGCCGTCGTCGGAGGCGAGATCGCGCGCTACCTGCCAGACGGCTCGGTCGACCCGAGCTTCGGCGTGAGCGGCGAAGTGACGGCCCCGTTCTTCCTCACCGCCGGAGCGCTTCAGCCTGATGGCAAGATCCTGGGCGTCGGCGCAGTTGAGGCGAGTCTGCCGGGTACCAAGATCTCATTGGCGCTCGCGCGCTACCTGGTCCAGGACAGCCACCTACTCAGCCTGAGGAGGGCCTCCGGTACCGGATACGGCTTGATCACGTCGCAGCCGTTCGGGATCGTGTGCTTGAACATCTGCACGCACGACAGCGCTCAGTTCGCAGATCAAAGCGTCGTCACCCTCACCGTTCACTCCACTGAAGGATCCGCCATTTCCTGGACCGGCGCCTGTAAGGGCAGTGGGCGAGTCTGCAGGGTGAGGATGCAGCAGGCCGCTCGGAGCGTCGGCGTGAAGTTCTCCCGCTGCCTCGTTCCACGGCTGAAAGGAAAGCGAGTGGCGGGTGCGAGGAGGGCGATCCGGCGCGCGCATTGCTCGGTCGGCCGGACGAGGACGCGGCATTCTCGTGTCGCGAAGGGCCGCGTGATCGCTCAGCATCCGGCCCGGGGCGCCAACTTGCCCGCCGGCTCGAAGGTCAGCGTCGTGATCAGCAGCGGCCGCTGAAGCCTCGCCGCTCGAGCCCGAGTAGGGTCCGGCGCGTGAACCGGAAGCTCGTCGTCTTCGTTCCGCGCGAGGCGCTCGACCCCGTGCGGGAGGCGCTGTTCGCAGCAGGCGCCGGCCGGATCGGGAACTACGAGCGCTGCTCCTTCTACACGGAGGGCACGGGGACGTTCCTCGGTGGCGAGGGCAGCGACCCGAACGTCGGCCAGGCCGGCCGCGAGCAGCGCGTCGCGGAGTTGCGCCTCGAGACGGTCTTCCCCGAGGAGCGGCAGCCGGAAGTCGTCGAGGCGCTGCGGCGTGCGCACCCGTACGAGGAGCCGGCCTTCGACGTCTATCCGCTCCTGTGAAGGCGCGGCTCTCGACCGACGGGGGCTCCCGCGGCAACCCGGGCCCGGCCGCGTACGGGTACGTGCTCGAAACCGAGGACGGCCACGTGCTCGACGCGCGCGGCGAGACGATCGGCGTCGCGACCAACAACGTCGCCGAGTACCGCGGCCTGATCGCGGGCCTCGAGAAGGCAGTCGAGGTCGGCGTCGACGAACTGGAGGTCGTCTCCGACTCGGAGCTGCTCGTCAATCAGATGCGCGGCGACTACAAGGTCAAGAACGAGACCCTGCGCGAGCTGGTCGCCGAGGCCACTGCGCTCGCCGACCGGCTGCGAAAGGTCCGCTACACGGCTGTTCGACGCGAGCACAACGACCTCGCCGACCGCCTCGTGAACGACGCCTTGGACTCGGCCTGAGGCGCTTTCGAGGGCGGCTATACTGGCCGCGCTACGCGGATGTAGCTCAGTTGGCTAGAGCGTCTGCTTGCCATGCAGAAGGTCGTGGGTTCGAATCCCATCATCCGCTTCTTCTTCTCTCCTCTCAGGAAAGCCCCGCTCAGGCGGGGTTTTTTGTTGGAGCCGATTTTGCACGACGCTACAAACGCTCGGTTGAGTCAGCTCCTAGTCAGCCTTGGGGCTGCTGACGAAGCCTGCTGCTCGCTCGAACAGCAGGCGCGCGCAACCTCGGCTCGATCAAGGCGCTGTTCGAACGCTGAGCTTGCCCGGTCCTCACGAGGGGGCGCCGGGCTCCGCAGACGTTGTCGGTCGAGTCATTTGTCGCTTCGCCAGCACGATGCCGGCGTGCCAGCCGGGGGCGCGCCCGCCCTGCGGGAGCCGAATGGAGTCGACTTCGAGGCCGCTTCGCGTGATCAGCCAGGAGATGAACGAGTTCGAGTTCCACATCTCCCCGGTCTTCAATTCGTCCCGGCCCCAGACGGGCGTCGGCATCTTCGGTACGAGTTCGAGCAGCCGCCGCGCCTGTTCGATGTCGTCGCTCAGGCGCTGCGGGCTTTCGACCGCCTCCGCGAGGTCAGGGATGACGCCCTCGCGCCAGCGGCGCACCTCGTAGCGGAAGAGACGGAGACGGCTGGCTGCGCGGGACCCGACCGGGCCTTCGGCTACCACGCCTCGTTCTCCCCTCGTGCCCCATGCCGGCGCCTGCTCGATCACGAAGCGAGCCTCGGGCACCTGTACCTCGAGTGCTGAGTGGTAGAGGTCGGCGCGGCCTCGATGTTGCAGGCGTGCCGCGATCGCTTCAAAGACGAGCCCGTTCAGGCGCACCGACTGCCCGCCGGCGCCGAGCGGCAGCCAGTACAGGTCGATCGCGCCAGCCACGGGTCGAAGTATCCGTAGCCGACCTTCTCTGGAATGGCGTGGACGACGCAGACCAGCCGAAGAGCACGATCAGCGCGCGAATACCGGTTGCGCTCGCGCGTGACCTCGCCCGGATTGCGGAGGAAGGCAACCGCACGGTCAGCCGGGAGATCTGGGCTGCCTGCGCCGAGCACGTACGCGGTTGCCATGAGCGGTGACGGCGCCGCGGGTTTGCACATTGACCCCCGGCGCCGTATGGCCGGCGCCGCGAGGTCGAGTGTCCTCCTCCCGGGGCCGAGACGGCGTACGGAAGTCTGGAACGCCTGCTCTCAGGCTCCGTACTTTCGGCACTTGGATACGTGGCGCCCCCGATGACGCCAAGCGCCGCCGGCGCGAGCATTTGTCCAGAGGTAGGACTCATGAAGCGGCGTTGGCTGCAGGGCGTGTTTTTCGTGCTCTCGGTACTCCTGATCGCCGTGCTCCCGGTGGGCGCGACGAAGAAGCCGACGCGGAAGCTCGTGCACGCAAGCGGCCCGATCACGGCCCTCGCCATGGACGGGCCACGTGTCGTCTACAGCACCGACAGCAACGGCGTCTACGTCTGGAACCTTCGCTCGGGCGTGAGATCGCGGGTCGCAGACACGTCTCCGAGCTACTACCCGCTCATCGGTCAGGTGGCGATCGCCGGCCAGCGGGTCGCCTGGATCAAGCGCACCGTGGAAGGGAACTCGGAGGAGACCAATGAGGATCTCTACACCGCTTCCTCGAGCGGGCGCGGCGCCAAGGAGCTCGCCCACGCCTATCGAGTCCACGAGTTTGGCCTCGATGGGCTGAAGCGCTGGGACGGCGACTGGATCGGCGGCCTGGCCGGCTCGGGCAAGCTGCTCGTCGTCAGTCGCTGGACGACGAGGCCGACTCCGGGCGGTCCGAGCTTCGAGGAGATCGTGAGCGGCAGCCTCAGCATCATCAGCCCCGCGGGAGGCCGGCTCCACCCGCTGGTCACGGGTGTGCAGTCGGTCGTGTCGAGCTCCGTCGATGCGGGCCGCGTAGCGGTGCTCCGCCATGACGGCACCGTCGCCATCTACTCAGGAGCCGGAGCTCTTCAAAGGCAGATCACACCGAGCTCGGCACAGGAGATCGCCATGGGCGGTGGTCGGCTAGTCGTGCTGACGCAGACGAAGAGGCTCGAGGTCTACGGACCCGGGAACGGGAAGCTCGTCCACAGCTGGCCCGTCAAGACCAAGGCTGCTCCCGCACAGCTCGGGCACCTGCAGGTCTACGGACGCATCGCCCTCGTCTCGATTGGGCGCAGCTCGCGCCGGAGTGTGCGGATCCTCGATTTGAGAACCGGTACGTGGATCCCCCTTCCTCAGCATCCTCGCTCCTTCTGGAACGATGCCACCGTCGGGTCACTCGGCATCGTCTACGCGGCCAACAGCTACAAGAACTACGGCGGCCACCACCCGTCCGGAACGCTGGTCTTTCTCTCCACGGCCCGCGTGCTCGCGGCCATCGCGAGAGGCCACCTCTGAAGGGAACGAGGCGCCGAGCGGATTGCCGGTTCGATCCGTACTTTCCGCGCCTGTGCTCAGCATCTCCCCCCGATGCCACCGGTAATGGCCGGCCCTGCGAGGTCGACGCGCCTCCTCTCCGGGGCCGGACGGCGCTGCGAGTCTGGAGGTATTCGTCGGGTAGCGACGCAACGAGCCTGCTACGCGTGCTAACGGCTTCGTCTCAGACGCGAAGCCGCCCGAGGCGGCTTCGCGCGGGGAGTGAGCTCGTCCGGCCGAATCACGGCTGGTACTGCTGCCCGAGCGCGACGATCGGGTTCGGGTACTTAGCGCCGATCCGGATCCAGAAGCCGGCCTTCGGCTCGAGCAGATCACGGTGCTTCGGGTTCTTTCCGGCGACGATCTGCGCGAGCTCGCGAACCGTGATCGGCACCGCGTAATCGTGCGCGGTGACGATCGTGACCGTTGCGTCGCGCCGCACGACGAACGTCAGCAGCCGGTGGGTCTCGTCGACGATGAAGTAGTCGTTCGCCACGCGGCCGGGGCCGCAGTTGCACGCGCGCTCGGCCGCGACGCCGGTCAGCCAGAGCGCCGGGTCGAACCGCAGCTCGAGTCGGCGCCCGTGGGGGGCGATCGACGTGACGTGGCCGTAGAGCGCCATCTGCTTCGGCTTGCCAGCCGGCGCGGAGGACGACAGCGCCGCAATCGTCGAGCCGGCCGCAGCGACGGCGATGATGCCGGCGGCGAGGATGACCAGTGAGCGCTTCATGGTGGCCTCCTTTCTCTCTATGCACCACCAGCCTACGCTCGCTAGGTAACGCCTCCGTCACGGGCGTGTGACAGTTCTGCCACAGGTAGCCGGAGCGTAAAGTGGCTTCCAGCGACACG
Source organism: Gaiellaceae bacterium (assembly GCA_035624425.1). Taxonomy (GTDB): domain Bacteria; phylum Actinomycetota; class Thermoleophilia; order Gaiellales; family Gaiellaceae; genus AC-32. The sequence continues at coordinate 11,236 of DASPRN010000027.1, read as the reverse complement.
GCTCGCTCTCGACCTCTAGCTCGCCGTCAAGCAGGCGCGCGAGCACGACCTCGGGGCTCTCGGCGCCGTCGACGTACCGCCGCAGGCGGAGCCAGAGCCGGCTGTTGTCGATCTCGGCGCTCACTCCAGCCGTTCGCGCTCGGCCAACCGCTCGCCCGGCAGGCCGCGCCCCGTTCGCGCGCCCACCAGCTTGGGGCTCACTTCTGGAAAACGAGGGCGATGCGTGAAGATAGGGATGGCTTTTAGGGACAGCGGGAGAGGAGCGAGTCGGGAGTGAAGACTGTCGTCTGGACAGATGGCAGCTGCCGCCGCGAGCGCGGGGCTTCTGTTTCCGGAGGAACCCGACCTGGAGCAGGGTTCGCACCCTCGAACCGCATGGCCGAATCGACTCACGAGGCGGGTGGGGCGGAGGCGGAGAGCTCGAGCCGGCCGCCCGCCTGAAGCTCGGTCACCGTTCCGCGGATCCCGACCGAGATTGGTGCACCTTTCGAGGTCTGCGACGCGACCGTGACGTTTTCCCCCTCGAAGTCCAGCTCGACCAGCTGTCCGCGGTAGAGGACGGTAAACGCAAGCCGCCGCAGCCCGGTCGGCAGCTGTGGGTTGAGCCTGAGGACCTCCTCGCGGATCTCGAGGCCCGTGTAGCAGCGTTGCAGGAGGTCTAGGGTCCCGACCATCGCGCCCAGGTGGATTCCCTCGGCGGTCGTCCCGCCCTGGCTGTCGGAGACGTCGCTTTCGAGCGCCTCGAGGTAGAAATCCCAAGAGCGGCTTCGGTCCGAGCGTGCGAGCACCCACGCGTGCACTATGCGGCTGAGAGTCGAGCCGTGAGAGGTGCGGTCGAGGTAGTAGTCGATCGCCTTCGGAATAGTCTCTTCGTCGAAGTCGTAGCCCAGGCGCTCGAAGATCTCGCCCAGTTCTTCGGCCGAGAAGAGGTAGAAGAGCATCAGGACGTCGGCCTGCTTGGAGACCTTGTAGCGATTCGGCGTGTCGCCCTCGCTCTCGAGGATCCGATCGAGCCGACTGATGTCGCCGTAACGGGAGCGGTAGCCCCCCCAGTCGAACTCCTCGAGCTGCTCGTAGCCTTCAAACTGACTGAGGATCCCGTCCTCGTGGAAGACGAGGCGCATCTTGCGGCTCAGGTCTTCCCACCGCTCGACCTCCTCCGCGGTGAGGGAGAGGCGCTGCCGAAGCTCGTCGCTTCGGTCGGACGGGAGCAGCTCGAGCACGTCGAGGGCGCGGCAGAACACCCAGACCGCCATGACGTTCGTGTACGCGTTGTTGTCGAGGCCCGCTGTCGAAGCGCCCGGATAGGCGTCGTGGTACTCGTCGGGGCCCATCACGCCGCGGATCTCGTGGCGGTCGATTGCGCGGTTGTAGGAGGCGATCGAGCTCCAGAAGCGCGCGATCTCGATGATCAGCTCCGCGCCGTAGCCGCCGAGGAACCCATCGTCTCCGGTGACCTGGTAGTACTGCCAGACGTTGTAGGCGATGGCGGCGTTGATGTGTCGCTGCAGCGAGGAGTTGTCGGGGCTCCAGCGGCCTGAGCGCGGGTTCAGGTGGCGCTGCTGCGTTTCTTCACGGCCGTCGCTTCCGCTTTGCCACGGGAACATCGCTCCCGCGAAGCCCGCAGCCTGTGCTGCCCGGCGCGCTTCTCGCAGCCGCCGGTAGCGATAGCGAAGCAATGAACGGGCGAGCCTTGGCAGGCGGAGGCTGACGAACGGGAACACGAAGAGCTCGTCCCAGAAGACGTGGCCGCGGTACGCCTCGCCGTGGAGACCCCGGGCGGGCACCCCCACGTCGATCGCCGCCGTGTGACGGGAGAGCGTCTGCAGGAGGTGGAAGACATGGAGGTTGACGGTGCGGTGCGTTCGTTCCTCGCCCTCCTCCAGCGAGATCCCGAACCGACGCCAGAGCTCGTGCCAGTTGAGGACATGCCTCTCGAGCAGCTCGCTGAACCCCGGCGCACCGGCGATCTCGCGGCCTGCCGCGTGGCCGGGCTCGGACAGTGCCGGGTCCCGCGACGTGAACACCGCGACGACCTTCTCGATCGTCACCGGCTCCTCCGCGGCGACCTCGGCCGCGAGCTCGTGCCCGATCACGCCCTGCTCCTGCACGAGCGTCCGCGCGACCACGACCCCGGCGCCGTCCCGCTCGACTCGCGTCCGGGCCGCCTCTGCAACGAGGATCCGCGAGGTCTTCGTCAGCGCGCGGAGGAGGACCGCGTCCTCGTCCAGTGTCGTGGTCTCGACTGCCGTGAGATGGTCTCCGGCCAGCGTCCGGTAGCGCTCGACCCCGGAGTTGGCGACGTTTCCGTCGAGGAGCGAGCGAACCTCCAGGCGACCCGACCAGTTCTCGGGGACGACGGTCGTCTCGAGTGCGGCCAGGTGCGGGTCGTCCATCGAGACGATGCGCCGTTGCGTCACCTGCGTCACGCGGCCGGCGTCGTCGCGGGCGCGGGTGAACCGCGTGAGCACCCCGCGGCGGAGGTCGAGCTCGACCCGATGCTCGAGGAACTCGGCCGCCTCCAGCCAGCAGCCGTCCTCGGCGCGGAACGTCAGGGGGAGCCAGTTGGGGAGGTTCACGATGCTTTCGTCCTCGAGCGTCTGGCCCGCGATGGTGGTGGGCAGCCGGTTGTAGACGCCCGCGGCGTAGGTCGCCGGGTAGTGAATCCCGTCGGCCCGCGCCTCCGGCGCGGCGCCCCTGGTGCCGAGGAAGCCGTTGCCGAGGGTGCAGAGCGCTTCCCGCAGGCCTTCGGTCTCTGCGTCGAAGCCGTCGTATTCGAGGATCCAGGTGCTCATGCCGTGATCTCACCCAGGTCGGCGACGACAAGATCCGCGCCCGCGGCCGCGAGCACCTCGTGCTGTCTCGCCCGGTCGACCCCGATCACGAGCCCGAAGCGCCCGCGCCGGCCAGCCTCGACGCCCGAGATCGCGTCCTCGACCACTGCCGCGTGAGCCGGCTCAACTCCCAGGCGGCGCGCGGCCTCGAGGAAGAGCGCGGGATCGGGCTTGCCTGCGAGCCCGAGCTCGGCGGCGTCCACGCCGTCCACCTTCACCTCGAAGAGCCCCCGGATCCCGGCGACCTCGAGCACGGCCACGCAGTTGCGGCTGGAAGAGACGATCGCAGTACGCACGCCGCGCTCGCGCAGCCTTGCGATCAGCTCGATCGTCGTCGGGTAGGGAGCGGCGCCTGTTCGCTTGAGCGCATCGTGGAAGTACCGGTTCTTCCGGTTGCCGAGACCGCACACGGTCTCGCGCTCCTCGGCGTCGTCCGGCGAGCCGAGCGGAAGCTCGATGCCTCGCGACGCGAGGAAGCTCACCACGCCTTCGTAGCGAGGCTTGCCGTCGACGAATCGAAGGTAGTCCGACCGGCGGTCGAACGGCTCGAAGGGCTCGCCGAGCCGTCGACCCCGTGCCGCTAGGTACTCATCGAAGAGCTGCTTCCATGCCTCCGCGTGCACTTCGGCGGTGCGGGTCACGACGCCATCGAGATCGAAGATCACCGCCTCCATCGCACCAAGATCAGCGGGAGCGGGCACCGTCAGCGGTGTGTGCCGGAGAGGGCGATGTTCTCGCGGAGGAACGGAGCGAGGTGGAGGCCCGCGACCTTGGCCGGCGGCCACCAGAGCGGTTCCCAGTCCACGACCCCGGGATCGCCGTGATGTCCACCCAGGGCAGCGCGCACGTACGCCGGGCGATCGCCGGTGAGCAGCAGAGCACGCAGCACCGGGTCGAGAGGCGTCGGTTGGACCGGCACGCCGGCCTCCGCGGCAATCGTCTCCGCGACCACGTCTCCCTGTTGCGTCGCGAGGCCCCCTTGCTTCACCGGGAAGGCCGTCACGTCGCCGGCGGCGTAGACGGCGGGCACGCGTTCGACGCGGCCGTGATGGTCCACTTTCAGAAAGCCCTCGTCGTCATGCGGGAGGCCCTCGAGGTACGGCCCGCGGAGGAGCGGCAGCGAGATCACCGCGTCGACCGCCATCGTCTCCCCGCCGGCCAGCTCCAGGCTGCCCTCCCGGTAGCGCACCGGGTGGCGTTCGAGTGCAAGGCGGACCCGCTGCCGCTCAAGGAGTTCGCGGGCGAGGTTGCTCGCGCTCGTTCCGAAGAGGGCGAGCGGCGCCCGCTCCGGGGTCACCAGGATGATCTCCGCCCGAGGAGCCGAGGAGCGGGCGAGGCGGGCAGTGAGAAGCGTGAGCTCATAGAGCGGTAACGGCCATGAGACGCCCGCAGGGACGGCGAAAGCGACCCGCTCGACCGTTCCCGACTCGACGTGGTCGACGAGCTCTGCGAGCCGGGCGATGTCCTGCGGGCCTTGGAAAGTGAGAGCGCCTGGAATCGCCTCCTGCGTTCGCGCGCCGCACGCAACGACGAGCGCGTCGTACGAGACCGACTCGTCGTCCGAAGTCCGAGCCAGACGCGCCGGCGCGTCGACCGCGGTCAGAGCGGCCGGGCGGTAGCGAGCGCCGCACCGCTCAGCGAGCGGGCCGAGCGGGAACCGCCGGACCTCACTGAGCCCGAACGGCTCCGCGACGGCCAGTGGCCGATACAGAAATTCGGGATCGGGCGCCATCAGCTCGACGGTGACAAGTTCCTTCGCGAGCGCCCGCACAGCGAGCATCGCCTCGAGGCCGGCGAAACTCCCACCAGCTATGAGGACCTTGGTCTCGGCCGGGGTGGCCACGCGGGCAATGATTGCGTCTCCCGCCTGCCCCTGCTCCGCTCTGGCGACCCACGGGTCCGGTTCCTGAGCTTTCTTCTCCTCTCTCGCTCCGTCCGCAGCGGACGCTTGAATCGACTCGTTGGGCTGCCTCCTCGTCTTGATCGCGTTCTTCTCGCCGCGGCTCGCGCTTGCGTTGACGTGGATCTTCACGCCCTGGGTCGACCGCGCCTTCGGTCCGCTCATCTGGCCGATCCTCGGGATCATCTTTCTGCCCCTGACCACGCTTCTCTACGTGATCCTCTGGAACACCGGCGGGCGAGGCGTTACCGGCTGGGAATGGATCTTCGTCGTCCTCGCCTTCTTCGGCGACGTCGCCGCGCATGCTGCCAGCGCGGCCAAGCGGCGTGAGGCGTTCTGAATCTTCGTCGCGCCGTCCTCGAGCGCAGACACTCCACAGGGATTACCTACGCGGGCGACGACATCCTCGACACTTACTAGATGGAGCCGGAGCGCGGCTCCGTTCCCTTGCGGCCGAGGAACGCAGCCCTCTCGGAGGGGTTGAGGTGCTCCGGCTCCACCGAGCCGGGCGCTTTGGGCTCGCAGAGACCCCGAACGGCTTTACCCCCCACGCCGCCTGCGAGCACAACGTCGCCCGGCTCACTCTCTAGAGACGTTCGCGAAGGCACCTCGGCGCTGACCCAGATGCGTCAACTTCGCCGCAGCGCCGGCAGACGAAAGCCGCCTCGCCGGCGGCTTTCGTCGTTCCGCTTTCGGTTGGAGGCCGGCGCTAGACGAGCGCCTTCCAGAACGTCTTGACCTCCTCTGCGGGGAAGGTCTCGGTCTCGAAGACCTCGAGCTTCGCGATCTTGCCGAGGACACGGAACGCGGCCTCGAGATCGGGATACTCGAAGATGCCGAGATACTCCCACGGGCCCATCACCGCGAGGAAGCGCTCGACGGTTCCACCCTCCTCCTCGACGATCTTGTAGATCTCGTCGAAGTACTTGGGGGTCTTCTCGAGGTGCTCCCGCGCGATCGGCGCGAGCCTGAAGAACCCGACATAGGTGAACATAGCCACCTCACTTTTTGGGGGCATGGCCTAGAGCCCCACAAGGGACAGTGTCTCTCCAACGGCATCTGGAGACATCCGCGAGCTCTCGGGCTCGGGCTGCTCGAAACTACTGCTGTTTCAAAGACGGCTGCTGCGGCTCTTCAATCGTGCGCGGCCTTCTCGACCGCCGTCGCAGCAGGTGGGCGAGGTACACGACGATCGCGACGTTCACGACGATCCCGCCCGCCTTCCAGACGCTCGGGCGGCGGACGAGCTCGTAGAGCTCGAAGGGGATCAGGAGCGAGGTCGCGATCACCGTCAGGTACTCCGCCCACAGCTGTTCGAGCCAGAGCCCGGTCCCTTCGACCAGCTCGAGCAGGCCGTAGCCGAGCGCGATGATCGCGGCGATCCGAATCTCGGAAGCGTGCAGATGGTGGAGGTACGCCACGATGTGGTGCAGGAACGGCTTCCGCGGGTCGAGCTCGATCGCCCGCATCACCCGCTCGCCCAGCCGGCCGAAGTCCTTGTTGAGATGGAAGAGCAGATAGACGCCGGCGGCGAGCAGCAGCGCCCCGCGCGCGATTCGCTCGACGGCGATCAGCCGGAGGACACGCCGGCTGTGCGGCCGATCGTCGGGTCCGCTCATGGCGACCGGCACTGTCACACGTCGTTCGCGGCCGCGGGGCGTCGCCGTCGCCGATCAGATCAACGGCGGCGGGGCGCCCCTCTTGAAAGCGCGCCGTGGGACCTACAGGTGCGGGCTGCTTCCTCGCACCTTCCCGGTTCGTGGATCGCGGAAGTGATCGCTGTGCCGGGCGAACGGGCTCATCTCGAAGAGCGCGTACGCAACGACCGCCGCCCCCGCAAGGACAACCAGAAACGTCAGGATGGTGAAGAGTGTGGCCACAGCCTCTCCCTTCGTGTAGGCATCCAGTCTGACCAGCGGAGGCGAGGCTGCCATCAGTGTCTCTGCGCAGCCGAGCGGCCGAAACTACTGATTGGCGTACGGTTGGCCGATGAGCTCGGCGCCGTCCTCCGTGCCGGAGGTGATCCAGCGGCTCCAGGCGATCGAAGCCTCCGCGCCACACACGGACGGCGTTGTCTGCTTCGCCCGCCTCTACCGCCAGGTGACCCAGGACGTCGACGCGGAGCTGAAGAGGCGAGGCTTTTCGGACGCTCCGTTCATGGAGCGGCTCGACGTCTCCTTCGCGGGGCTCTTCTTCTCGGCGATGGAGTCGTACGAGCGCGACCCGGCGAGCGCACCCTCCGCGTGGAAGCCCTTGTTCACGCAGCGCTCGCGTCGTGGAATCGCCCCCCTGCAGTTCGCGCTCGCGGGGATGAACGCGCACATCAACCGTGACCTGCCGGTCGCGCTGGTCACGACGTCCGAGGCTCTTCACGTCGAGCTGAGCGAGCGGTCACCTGAGCACGGCGACTTCGAGCGCATCAACGCTTTGCTCAGCCAGGTGGAAGCACACCTCAAGCGTGCCTATCTGACGGGATGGCTCGCGTGGGTCGACCGGCTTGTCCATCGCCTTCGGCGGATCGACGACGTGATCGCGATGTGGGATGTCGCGCGCGCCCGTGATGCCGCGTGGACGAACGGACAGGCGCTCTGGGCTCTTCGCGATCAACCAGGGCTCGCCTCGCAGTTTCTGCTCACGCTGGACCGGATGGTGGGGCTTGCGAGCCGTGGGCTGCTCGTACCGGCCGACTCGTTCCCGCAGAGGCTCGGCCGCCTGCTTCGCTGAGCGCTTCGGCTTCCTTTCCGCGCGCCGCGAGGAGCACGGCCCCCGCGACGACTGCTGCGAACGCCGTGACGCGGACGGCGCCGATCCACCCGGAGGGGAGCGGCTCGTGGAAGAGCACCATGCCCGCGGCGATCGGGAGCGCGTTCGTCATCAGGGTCGAGAGGCCGGCCGTCGTCAGCGCGCCGCCGTGCTGGAAGGCGGCCTGGAGTACGGCCGAACCGGCGCTGTAGAAGACGATCAGGCAGACGAGGAAGACGGCGTTCTGGACGCCCCCCGAGACGGCCATCTTGGTCGCCACGTCCCCGGCGGCAAAGAGGATGCCGGAGGCGAGGCCCCACGCCGGCCCGCGCCCGATCGCCCGCGCGAGCAGCATCACGCACAGGACCGCACCCGCCGCCGAGGCTCCGAGCCAGATCCCGGCCCACACATAGGTCGCGCCGCTTCCCTCGCCGTGGCTGGAGAAGAGCGAGACGCCGAGCAGCGCCAGGCCGACGACCGAGACAGCGGCTCCGACCTGCTCGAGCCCGGTCAGCCGGACGTGCGTGATCTGCGAGACCATGATCGCGAGGATCCCGATCCCGCCCGCGGCGGTCGCCTGGACGAGCGACAGCGGTGCGAGCGCGAGCGCGACGACGTAGAGAACGAAGCCGCCGGCCTGGATGCCGGAGCCGATCAGCCAGCGCCGCTCGACGAGCAGCGAGCGCAGAGAAGCGACCGGCCGGCGAAGCGAGAGCTGCGGCACGCTCGCTGCGACGTCGTGCTGGAACAGGTACCCGAGATTGAGCGCGCAGGCCGAGACGAGCGTGAGCACCAACGCGAGCGCGATCTGCACCCCGGTCAACCCTCCTTCACAGCTGGACGAGCCCGCGGATCGTCAGGTAGAGGCCTACGGCGGCGAGCACGTAGGCAGCGACTCGGCGCGCGTTGCGGCCGAGCCAGGCGTTGAAGCGGCTGACCACCGCCGCCGTCCGTTCGGGGGCGATGGCGAACGCGACGATCGGCACCTCGACGAACGCGAACATGACCACGTAGAAGGCGACGATCGCGGCGACCTTCGCGCCGTTGCTCGCGTCGAGCTGGGCGATGTCCTTGAGAGCCACGAACGGGAGTGCTCCGGGCACGATGTTCAGCACCACGCCGGCCGCGAACGCCACCGGCCCGCCGCGCTCGACGGCCCGCTCGGTCCTGGACGGCCCCTTCGCCGGCGCGGAATCGTGCGGCCGAGCTTTCCGGCTGCTCCGGAGCAGGGCGTAGGCCGCGAGCAGCGAGAGCAGGCCCGCCACGAGTGCGAAGGTCGGGTTGGCCGCCGGGTGCGAGCCCGTGACGAAGCTCGTGTCCTGGAGGGCGAAGACGATCACGATCCCGAGGGTCACCGTCGTCAGCAAGGCGCCGGCGAGAAACCAGACGAGCACCCTGATCGGGTGCGCGAGCCGAAGCGCGAGCACGACGATCAGGATCAGGATGGGCCAGAAGGCCGAACCCACGGCGAGGATCAGGATCTCGAGCCAGCTAGGCAATCTGCGTCACGGTTCGGCGACTTTATGCCACTCGGTGCAAATCGCCCCTGTGAGGGATAGACGGAAGCCGCTCGAGCCGCCGATTATCAGCTTGTAATAGGAAAACGGGCGGAGCGGCCCCGCCGAGACTGGTCTCTTCGGAGGGATCGCGGAGTGGAGCGAACGAACCGTCCTACCTTCACAACCGAGCAGTCGGCCCTCCCCGTCAACGCGAAGGGAGGTGAACTCGTGCTCAAGCTTTTTGCCTTCACGCAGGTGTTTGCCACTGACGTGGCCGACGCTCTCAGCCGCCGCGAGGAGGGGCAGACGATGGCCGAGTACGGTGTCGTTCTTGCCGTCATCACGCTGGCGGTGCTCGCAGCGATCACACTGCTCTCCGACAACGTTCGCAGCGCCATCGAGAGCGTCGCGAACATCCTCCCGTAGTGATGTTCAGCGACCTGTACTCGAACCTGACAGCCCGCGAGCAGCGGGCCCTCCGCTGGAGCGCGGCCGCCACGGCGGCCGCGCTCTGGCTTTCCACCGCCTGGGCCGATCCGTGGCTGCTCCTCGCGGTGCCGCTGGCCGTCGCCGGCTTCTTCGTCTACCGCTCCCGCCACCGGGACGAGCCGGACGACGACGACCTCGACCTTCTCTAGGTCCACGCGAAGAAGCTGCGAATCGCCCCGCTACGATGGGCCGGCGCGGCGCCGTGGCCGATCGCCGGTCGAAGTCCGGCTCCGCTTCGCGGAGCCATGACGACTTCGACCGGCTTGCCTTTACCAAAGAGGCGACGCTTGCCGATCGCGGCGAAGCCGCGATCGGCGCCATTTGTTGCAACCACGGCCCCGCTACGATGGCCGCTCGCGGCGCCGTGGCCGAGAGGTTAGGCAGGGGCCTGCAAAGCCCCGTACAGCGGTTCGAGTCCGCTCGGCGCCTTAGCGGCGGAAGTCGTCGAGGAGCATGTGCACCTCGCCGATTCGCTCGAATCCGAGTCGCTCCAGGGTCGGGCCGGACATCGAGCCGCCCTGGGTGATCAGCGCCGGCGTGCCGAGCGCGACGGCGTCGTCCCAGCGGGCGCGGTTCAGCGCGCGGTAGGCGCCGCGGCCGCGGGCGTGGGGGAGCGTCGCGCCGCCGTACAGGAGCAACCCGTGCTCGCTCGGCGACGCGGTGCCTGCGCAGACGAGCTCGCCGTCGAGCCAGACGCCGTGCATCAGGTTGACCGAGTCGCGGTAGCGCTGCGGGAGCAGCTCGCGGGCCTCGGCCACCTCCTTCGCGGGCGACCCGAACGCCTCCCACTGGACGGCGTTGGCTGCCGCGAACTCCTCGAAGGTCTCGATCCGGCGGGCGGTGAGCCCGGGAGAAGCCGGCGGGGGCTCGGTCCTCAACACGAGTGCGGTCGCATAGCCGTCCCCGTCGCGGACGAGGCCCGCTCGTACAGCGCGTCGACGAGCCTGGGCGTGGCGGAGGAGCCGACCTCCCACTGCGTTCGGGTTCGCCCGCGCTCCCGCAGGTGACCGCGAACCTCTTCGAGCACCTCGTCGAGCTCGGCGAGCGCGAAGCGCTGCCGCTGGACGGTGTTCAAGGTCGAGCCCGGGCCGAGGCAGAGCGTGTAGCGAGAGGTCTCGATTCGCTCGCTGCCGGGACCGAGCGCGCCGAACGAGTTGGGGTACTCGGCGACCTCGCGCAGGTCGCTAGCCGACGTCGTCGAGGAACCTCCGCACGCGCTCCAGAAGCAGCGTCGCAGCGCGCTCGTCGTAGTCGGGGAGGCTGCTGTCGGCAAACAGGTGCCCGTCACCCGGATAGAGGAACAGCTCCGCGCCGTCCACCGACTCGACGAGCTCGCGGGCGGCAGGAAGGTCTTCGAGCGCCCACTCGTCCGCTTCCATCATGTGGATCTGCAGCGGCACGCCTTCCGGCCACGAGCGGCCGAACTCCGAGGCCGGGAAGGCGGCGCTGAACAGGAGCGCTCCCTTTGCGCCCGAACGCGTCTGCGCCAGCTCCTGCGCGGGCATCACGCCGAGCGAGAACCCGCCGTAGACGAGCTCGTCCGGCAGGCCCTCGGCGGCGAGCCGGCCGCGCTCGGCGACCGTGTCGAAGCCGATCTCCTTGGCGTAGCCGACGCCGTCGTCGATCGAGGCGAACGTCTTGCCGTCGTAGAGATCCGGCGTGTGGACCGTGTGTCCCGCCGCGCGGAGCTCGTCCGCGAAGGCGAGGAAGCCGGGGGTTTGCCCCTGCGCGTGGTGAAAGAGCAGAACCTCGGCCACGTCGAGGCGAGGGTA
>DASPRN010000134.1:0-19017 GCA_035624425.1 Gaiellaceae bacterium | reverse complement strand
TCCTGCCGATGTCCGTCGCGGACCTGGTGAGCGAGGGAGTCGACGACGAGGCGCTTCGCGGCGTCCTCGGAGCCCGCGGCATTCGCTACTCGGCCATGGGCCCGCGGTCGGCGGGCACGGGGCTCAACTTCCTGTGGGACTCGGCCGCCGGGGGCGGAGCGGCGGGGCGCACCGTCTTCGCCCGGGGCGGCCCCGAGGCGCTCGTGGAGGCGCTGGTCGCAGCAGCGCAAGGCTACGGCGCGACCATGCGCTGCGGTGTCGATGTCGCGGCAATTCGGACCGGGCGGTCAACCGTCGAGGGGGTGGCTCTGGCGGACGGAGAGGAGATCGACGCCCGCATCGTCGCGTCGAGCGCCGACCCGAAGCAGACCCTCCTGCGGCTTCTCGACCCGGCGGAGCTCGGTCCGACCCTGGGCTGGCGAGCCGAGAACATCCGCATGCCGGGCGTGGTGGCGAAGGTCACGCTCGTCCTGAGCGCCCTGCCGGCGTTCGGCGGCGTGGACGACGAGCGCCTGCGGGGGCGAATCGTCGTCGCGCCGAGCCTCGACCAGCTCGAACGCGCATTCGACGACTCGAAGTACGGCCGGATCTCCGAACACCCGTATCTCGAGGTGACGATCCCCACCCTCTCCAACCCCTCCCTCGCTCCCCAGGGAACGCACGTCGTCAGTGCGCTGTTCCAGTACGCGCCACGGCGCCTCCGCGGCGCAAGCTGGGACGAAGCGGCACGCGATCGGGTGCTGGAGACGACGGTTCGGACGCTCGAGGCCTACGCGCCCGGCATCGCGGAGAGCATCGTCGCAAGCCGCGTCGTGACGCCCGAAGACCTCGAGCGAGAGTACGGCCTGAGCGGCGGGCACCCGATGCACGGCGAGCACGCGCTCGATCAGTTCTTCGCCTGGCGGCCGCTCCTCGGCCAGGCGCGCTACCGCCTTGCCGGGATTCGCGGGCTCTACCTCTGCGGGGCGGGTGCACATCCCGGAGGCGGAGTCACCGGCGGCCCGGGGCGGAATGCAGCGCAGGCAATCCTCGCCGACGCACGGCAAGCTCGGCGCCGCACCGGGAGACGTCGCGCGCGCGAAGCCGGCCGGCGCGCCGTGTCGCCGCGGCGGTCGACGAGCTCCTGACCAGCCGGCCGGAAGTCGTCCCCTGATCGTGTAACGTCGGCCCCCGCCGCGGGACTCTTCGCACGACAGCAGCACGGCGGAGGAGGTGCGCAAGATGGGCGCTCGAGGCCTGGGCCGACGACTTCATGGGGCGCTTCCCGACGATGGTCGCCGCGCAGGCGGCGCTAGGCGAGCGGTTTCCGGAGTTCCGCGAGACGGTCGTCGCCATCTGGGAAGACGCGAACGAGTCCGGGGACGGGAGCTTCCTGATGCCGCAGGAGTACCTGCTCTCGATCGTCAAGCTCTGAGCCCGCGCACGTTTCGGGCCGTTGCGGCGCCTTGACTCGGGAAGCTCCGGGACGCCCCGGTCGTTACCTGAAAGAATCGCGCGTCACCGAGTCACAAGGAGGGGAGACGATGGCTCTGAAAATAGGAGACACGGCGCCGGACTTCCAGGCGCAGACCACCGAAGGCCCGATCAGCTTCCACGACTGGATCGGCGACCAGTGGGCGGTGCTGTTCTCGCACCCGAAGGACTTCACGCCTGTCTGCACGACCGAGCTCGGCTACATGGCCAAGATCAAGCCTGAGTTCGACAGGCGGGGCGTCAAGATCGTCGGCCTGTCGGTCGACTCGACCAGCGACCACGAGGGCTGGGCGAAGGACATCGCGGAGACGCAAGGCGCGGCGCCGAACTACCCGATCATCGGCGACGCGGACTTCGCCGTCTCGAAGCTGTACGACATGCTTCCGGCGGACGTCTCCGGCGAGGCGGCCGACCGCACCGCGGCCGAGAACCAGACGGTGCGCAACGTGTTCGTGATCGGGCCGGACAAGAAGGTCAAGCTCGTGCTCGTCTACCCGATGACCACCGGACGCAACTTCGACGAGGTGCTGCGGGTGATCGATTCGCTCCAGCTCACGGCCACGCACAAGGTCTCGACGCCGGTGAACTGGAAGCAGGGCGAGGACGTGATCATCGCCGGCTCGGTCTCGGACGACGAGGCAAAGGAGCTCTTCGGCGATTGGGAGGCTCCGAAGCCTTACATCCGGATCGTCTCGCAGCCGAACTGAGCCGCATAGACTGAATCGATGAGCGGCCGTCCGCAGCTCGACGTGAGGCCGGCCGCCGAGCGCGACGTCCCGCAGGGGCGGATCGAGGGCGTCGAGCTGGCGCGCGTCACGCCCTACGTCGACCACCGTGGCTCCCTCACCGAGGTCGTCGACTTCGACCACCCGTTCTGGCGCGAGTCGGTCGTCTACGCCTACTGCTTCACGATCGTCCCCGGCCGGATCAAGGGCTGGGGGATGCACAAGCTGCAGACCGACCGCTACTTCCTCGTCCGGGGCTCGGTGCGGACCGTGCTCTACGACGGGCGGGCGGAGTCGGGGACGTTCGGCGCCTACGAGACCCACAATCTGACGGCCGCGAGCTCCGGGTTGCTGCGAATTCCGCCCGGCGTCTGGCACGCGAGCCAGAACTGGGGCGACAGCGAGGCGGCGATCATGAACTTCCCGACGCGGCCGTTCGACCGCGTCGACCCGGACAAGTACCGGATCGACCCGCACTCGGACGAGATCCCGTTCGACTGGTCGCTGCCCGACGGCTAGCCCCGGGCCGGACCAAAAGTTCACCGAGCCGGGTGCGCTTTCGTCCCCCGTCCCCACTGACCTTCGGCTTCCGCCTAGTGCCCTCAGAGACGGCTTCGACCTACTCGCGTCCCGTGCTCGGTGCAGGCGGGAAACTAGAGCGTCGCCGGGTCGAGCGCAAGGGGTCCGAGGAGGCGAAGTTCGGAAAGTGCGGACGTTTCTTTCGACGGGTCCGAATCGACCGGCTCAGGCGTTCAGCTCGCGGAGGAACGCGCCCCCGCCGATCAGGCGCTCCGCTCCGGCGCCGGCCGCCTCACGGAGCGCCCGGTCGGACGTGACGAGCCACGCGCCCGGGTAGCCGGACGCCTCGCGAATCAGCCAGTCGTCGGCGCTCTCCGCGCCGGAGCCGACGAGGAGCGTGCGGTCGTCGAGGCGCTGCGGGCCGGTCACCCCGCCCGGGGCCTCGCCGTCGAAGACGAGAACGAGCTCATGGCCGTGCCGCTCCGCCCAGGCGAGCGCACGCCGGACGAGCTCGCGCTCGGGGACGTTCGGCCACTGCGAGCGGAGGACGTTCCGCGCGTCGATCAGGACTGTGGCCACGCTCAGACCTGCACGGCGGCCAGGTCGAGAGCGTCGCGCAGGCTCTGAACGTAGGCCGCAAGCGCTTCCGGGCCCTTCTCGGCGGCCTCGAGCGCGCTCGTTCCCACGACGATCCCGTCGGCCAGCTGCGCGGCCGCTCGGGCCTGTTCGGGCGTCGAGATGCCGAAGCCCGCGTAGAGCGGCAGGTCGGTGGCGCGGCGAGCGCGGTCGACCAGGCCCGCGAGCGTGGGGGAGAGCTCGTCCCTGGCGCCGGTCGTGCCGGTGAGGGTCACCAGGTAGAGCCAGCCGTCGGTCCCGGCGGCCGCGAGGCGGATCCGCTCGTCGGTCGAGGTCGGCGCGACGAGCTGGATGCGCCGCAGCTCCGGGCGCTCGCCCGCCGGGAGGTCGGCGACGATCAGGCTCGTCGCGCCCGCCGTCCGGGCGTCGCCGGCGAAGCGCTCCCAGCCGTAGGCCTCGAGCAGCGACGAATAGGTCATCGGCACGAGCGGGGTCTGCGGCAGGCGTGCGCGGGTCTCGGCGAGGAGCTCGAGGCAGGCGCCCGTGCGCATGCCGTGCGCAAGGGCCCGCTCGGCGGCGCGGCGGATGACCGGCCCGTCCGCGAGCGGGTCGGAGAAGGGGAAGCCGAGCTCGACGAGGTCGGCGCCGGCGGCGACGGCGGCCTCGGCCAGCCCGGGCGTCTCCGGGCCGCTCATCAGGTAGACGACGAGCGTCTTCTTCATCCCCCCAGCCCCTGACGCACGGCGCATCGACCGGTCGTTTCAGACGGACGCACGGGCAGAGCCCGCGCGTCCTGGCATCGGCATCGCAAGCGACGCCTCACAGCCGCTCCAGCAGCCCCTTCTCGACCTTGGCGACCATCGTGTAGGCCGGGTCGTAGACGTTGCCGACGTCATAGCGGACGCACTGGCCGAGGAGCGCCGAGCCGGCGCGGGAGTCGAGGCCGTAGTCCTCTCGCAGCAGCTTCAGGAGCTCGGTCGTCGCGTGCTGGACGGCCTGGTCGAGCGGGCGGGCGTTCCCGACCGCCATCACGAACGTCGCGTCCTCGGCTCGCGGCCAGCAGATCGTCTTGCCCTTCAGCACCTCGACGGACAGCTCCACGTCCATCGAGACCTCGATCCCGGTGCCGACGATCTCGCCGTCGCCCTGGAGCGCGTGGCCGTCCCCGACGTGCAGGAGCGCGCCCTCGGCGAAGACGGGAAAGTCCACGGTGACGCCCTCGCGGAAGCCGCGGTAATCCATGTTCCCGCCGTGCTCGCCCGAGGTAGCGCAGGAGATGGCCTGTCCGCGTGCCGGCGCGACGCCGAAGCAGCCGAGCATCGGGTCGAGCGGGAGCTCGCCGAGCGACTCGAGGCCCGCCGGCGGGTCGTCCAGGCGCGCGATTCCCCGCTCGAGGTCGAGCGTCCACCAGTCCTCGCTGTCGCGCTGGCCGAGCTCCGGGACGAACCCGGGCTCGACGACGTGCGGCGCGATCACGCCGCCGGCCACCCCGCGCGTGCGGTTGGGCCGGATGCGGTCGAAGCGAACGCGGAGGGTGTCGCCCCGCTGCGCGCCCTCGATGTAGAAAGGCCCCGTCTGCGGGTTGCCGCCGTCGGCGATGTCGTTCCCGTTCCGGTCGTAGCCGCCGGAGTCGACCGTCCAGGTGCGGATGACGTCGCCGCTGCCTACGCGCAGTACGGGCTCGTGCGAGCCGATCGTCGTGTGAAAGCGCGTCGGCTCGAACTCGTGGATCACCTGGCGAGAACCTCCTCGAGGTCCTTGTCGCCGCGGCCGGAGAGGTTGAGCAGCACCAGCGTCTCGTGGAGGCCGGCAACGCGGGCGAGCGCATGGGCGGGCTCGAGCGCGGGCACGATCCCCTCCGTCCGGGCCAGCCGCCGGAAGGCGTCGAGCGCCTCCTCGTCCGAAGCGGTCACGTACTCGGCGCGCCCGGAGTCGCGCAGGAACGCGTGCTCCGGCCCCGAGCCCGGGTAGTCGAGCCCGGCCGAGATCGAGTCGGCGTCGAGCACCTGTCCGTCCGCGTCTGCGAGCACCGAGGAGCGCGAGCCGTGCAGCACCGCGGTCCGGCCCGAGCCAAGGCTGGCCGCGCCTGCGGCCTCGACGCCGACGAGCCGCACGTCAGGGTCGTCGAGTAAGCCGGCGAAGAGGCCGATCGCGTTCGAGCCGCCGCCGACGCAGGCGATCGCGACCTCGGGCAGCCGGCCCTCGAGCTCCAGGATCTGCTCGCGCGCCTCGCGGCCGATCACGGCCTGCAGCTCCCGCACGAGCTCGGGGTACGGCTGCGGGCCGACGCAGGAGCCGATCAGGTAGTGGGTGGTCTCGACGCTGCCGATCCAGTCGCGGATCGCCTCGCTCGTCGCCTCCTTGAGCGTGCGCGTGCCGAACTCGACCGGGCGGACCTCGGCGCCGAGCAGCCCCATGCGCTCGACGTTCGGCCGCTGGCGCCGCATGTCCTCGGAGCCCATGTAGACGACGCAGTCGAGGCCGAAGCGAGCGCAGACGGTGGCCGCCGCGACACCGTGCTGGCCGGCGCCGGTCTCGGCGACGATCCGCCGCTTGCCGAGGCGCAGGGCGAGCAGCGCCTGGCCGAGCGCGTTGTTGAGCTTGTGCGCGCCGGTGTGCAGCAGATCCTCGCGCTTCAGGTAGAGCCGCTTGCCGGGGGCGAAGCGCTCGGCGAGCGTGAGCGGCGTCGGCCGGCCGGCGTACGAGCGGCCGAGCCCGTCGAGCTCGGCGCGGAAGCCCTCGTCCGCCCAGGCCTCGCGCCAGCCGGCCTCGAGCTCGTCGAGCGCCGGGATCAGCGTCTCCGGCACGAACCGGCCGCCGTATTCGCCGAAGGTCAGCTCCATCGTGCCGCCTCCACGTAGGCCCGTACGCGCGCGTGATCCTTGATCCCCGGCTCGAGCTCGAGGCTGGAGCTTGCGTCCACCGCCCACGGGCGCACGCTCTCGATCGCCTCGCGCACGTTTCCCGGGCCGAGCCCTCCGGCGAGGAGGATGCGGCCCTCGGCGGCCCGAGCGCGGTCGAGATGGGTCGGGTCTGCCTGCTGCCAGGGCAGGTCGACGACCCGCGCAACCTCGCGATCGCCCCGGAGCAGGACGCCGTCCCGGGCCCGGTGGCCGTTCTCGCGTTCGTAGAGCTGGACGAGGTCGGCGCCGTCGTCCGTCACCTCCCCGACGTGCACGGCGACCGAGAGCATCGTCTCCGGGACCGGGAGGACGCCGGGTGCCCGGCGCGGCGTCTCGCGGGCGAGGATGAAGCCGGCGAGATCGGCGCCCGCCTCGGCCGCCGCGGCGACGTCTTCCTCGCGCGTCAGCCCGCAGACCTTGACGAGCGGGCGCGAGATCAGCTCGGCCAGCCTGGCCGCCGGGTCGGCGGCGCGCATCAGGGTCGAGCCGACCAGGATCGCATCGGCGCCGGCGAGCTCGGCCTCGGCGCCCTGGGCCCGCGACGCGATCGCGCTCTCGGCGATCACGACCCGGTCGTCCGGGGCGTCCTCGACGAGCGCGAGCTGGGCGCGGCGGTCGATCTCGAACGTGCCCAGGTCGCGGGCGTTCACGCCGATCACCTGCGCGTCGAGCCGCACGGCGCGCTCGAGCTCTTCCGGGTCGTGCGCCTCGACCAGCGAGTCGAGCCCGAGCTCCTCGGCCGCGTCCATCAGGCGGCGGGCCTGCGGGTCGTCCAGGTCGCGAAGCAGCAGCAGCACCGCGTCCGCTCCCAGGTCGCGGAGCTCCTGAAGCTCGCGCTCTTCGGAGAAGAACCCCTTCGCGAGCAAGGGCAGCCGGGTGGCGGACCTCGCGGCGGCGAGATCCGCGGGACTTCCGGCGAAGCGCTCGTCCACGAGGACGGAGACGGCCGCGGCGCCGGCCTGCTCGAACGCCGCAGCCAGCCGGGCCGGGTCGGCATCCGGGCGCAGGTCGCCGGCCGAGGGCGAGCGCCGCTTGATCTCGGCGATCGCGGCCAGGCCGGGGCCGGAAAGGGCGTCGCGGAGCCTCATGCGGGCACCTCTTCGCAGGAGAACGCGATCAGCTCGTCGAGCCGGGCCGCCGCGGCGCCGGAGTCGAGTGCCTCGCGGGCGCGGTCGAGGCCCTCGCGCAGGTCGGCCGCATGGCCGGCCGCGGCAATCGCGCCTGCCGCGTTCAGGAGGATCGCGGAGCGGCGGCCGCCCTCCTCGCCGGCGAAGACCGCGCGGATTGCCGCCGCGTTCTCCTCGGGAGAGCCGCCGCGCAGCTCCCCGGGGTCGCAGCGCGGCACGCCGAGCTCGAGCGGGTCGATCTCACGCTCGTGCACGGCGCCGTCGACGACCTCGCAGACGAGGTTCGGCCCGGCCGGGGAGAGCTCGTCGATCCCGCCGGCACCGTGGACGACGAACGCCCGGCGGGCCCCGAGCTGCGCGAGCACCTCCGCGATCGTCCTCACCAGGCTCGGAGCGTAGACGCCGACAACCTGCGCCCGCGCGCCGGCCGGGTTCGTCAGCGGGCCGAGCACGTTGAAGACCGTGCGGGCGGCGAGCTCGCGGCGGACGGGAGCTGCGTGCCGCATCGCCGGGTGGTGCGTGGGCGCGAACAGGAAGCCGAAGCCGAGCTCGTCGATCGAGCGTTCGATCCGCTCGGCCGGGAGCTCGAGCCGGAACCCGAGCGCCTCGAGCACGTCGGCCGAGCCCGAGGCGGAGGAGACCGCGCGGTTGCCGTGCTTCGCGACGGCCGCGCCTGCAGCAGCCGCGAGCAGCGCGGCTGCGGTCGAGATGTTGATCGTGCGCTGCCCGTCGCCGCCTGTCCCGGCCGTGTCGACCAGGTCGTCGCGCCTCGGGCGCACGGCCAGCACGTGGGCCCGCATCGCCTCGGCGCAGCCGGCGATCTCGTCCGCGGTCTCGCCCTTCAGGCGCAGCGCGACCAGAAAGCCGCCGATCTGCGCCGGGGTCGCGTCGCCCTGCATCACCTCGTCCATGACGTCTCGGGCCTGCTCGCGCGAGAGGTCGTGGCCGTCGAGCAGGCGGGCCAGTGCCTCCTGCACGGTCATCGCGTCCGCTCCAGGAAGTTGCGCGCCAGCTGCGGGCCCGCGGGCGTCAGCACCGATTCCGGGTGGAACTGGACGCCGTCGACCGGAAGCTCGCGGTGGCGGACGGCCATCACCTCCTCCTCGGCGCAGGTCGCGGAGACCTCCAGGCAGTCGGGCACCCGCGCGGCCGCAAGCGAGTGGTAACGGCCGGCCTCGAACCGCTCCGGCATTCCCCGGAAGAGCCCCCGCCCGTCGTGGTCGATCTCGCTCGCCTTGCCGTGGACGAGGCGGCGCGACGGGCCGACCTCGCCGCCGAAGGCCACGACGATGGCCTGGTGGCCGAGGCAGACGCCGAGCATCGGCACGCGCCCGCCGAGCCGCCGCACCAGCTCGACGCTCACCCCCGCGTCGGCCGGCCGGCCCGGCCCGGGAGAGACGACGAGGTGCGACGGGGCCAGCCGCTCCGCTTCGTCGGGATCGATCGCGTCGTTCCGGCGCACGACCACCTCCGCTCCGAGCTCTCCGAACAGATGGGCGAGGTTGTAGGTGAACGAGTCGTAGTTGTCGATCAGCAGGATCAAGCTCTGGCCTCCGCGAGCTCGATCGCCGTTTCGAGCGCGGCCAGCTTGCGCAGGCACTCGTCGTGCTCGGCGGCCGGGTCGGAGTCGGCCACGATCCCTGCGCCGGCCTGCAGGAGCGCAACGCCGTCCGTCAGGACGATGGTTCGAATCGCGATGCACGCGTCGAGCGCCTCGCCCGGCAGCGCGTAGAGGACGGCGCCCGCGTAGGGGCCGCGGCGGTAGCGCTCGAGCTCGGAGATGATCTGCATCGCACGCACCTTCGGCGCGCCGGAGACGGTGCCCGCCGGGAAGCAGGCGCGCAGGAGCTCGAAGTGCGAGACGCCGGGCTCGAGCTCGCCGACGACCTCCGAGACGAGATGCGTGACGTGCGAGAAGCGCTCCGGCTCCAGGAAGCGCGCCACGCGCACCGTCCCGGGCCGGCAGACGCGGGAGAGGTCGTTGCGCCCGAGGTCGACCAGCATCACGTGCTCTGCGCGGTCCTTCTCGGACGAGAGGAGCCGCTCGGCGTCGCCCTCGCCGGGACGGGTCGTCCCGGCGATCGGGTTCAGGGACGCAGCCCGCCCTTCGGCCTTGACCAGCGTCTCCGGCGAGGAGCCGACCAGCGCCAGGCCGTCGAGCTCGAGCAGGAACAGGTAAGGCGAGGGGTTCACGCGCCGCAGCGAGCGGTAGAGGTCGAGCGCGCTCGCCGAGGTCGGCCGCTCGGCGCGCTGCGAGAGGACGATCTGGAACGCGTCTCCCGCGCGGATGTGCTCCTTCGCCTTCACGACGGCGCGCTCGTACTCGTGCCGCGAGGGCAGCCGCCTCGTCGATCCCGGAGCCGCGCCGCTGCCCGCCGCGTGCTCCGGGAGCGCCCCCTGCAGGAGCGCGGTCACGCCGGCCGGGTCGCCGGTCAGCACCTCGGCCATCCCGAGCGCATGGTCGAAGCGCACGAGCGTCTCGGCCACGACGAAGCGGCTCACGGGAAGGTCGCGTCCGGCGTCCGGGAGCGGGACCGTCGGCTCGAGCACCGCGGCGTGGTCGTAGCCGAGGTAGCCGACCACCGGTAGCCCGCAGGTTTCTGCCTCCTCGAAGCCGACGAGGCGCGAGCCGCAGCCCACGAACGAGTGCCGGCCGAGCCGCCCGTGCTCGACCGACTCGAGCAGGAAGCTCGCGCGCCCGCCTTCGCGCAGCCGGAGGTAGGCCCCGAGTGGGGTGAGGAGGTCGGTTGAGATGACGGTCAATGCGTTCATGAGCACGAAAAAGACCTCCGGCTTGGAGGTCTCGAGCGGAACGGGTTACGTCTGGTTCAGGTCAGGCGACGCTCCCGCCCCGCTCATGGCGCCAGGCCCAGCCCCAGGTTCGCGGTGCAGGAGTCATCTCCCGCAGGGTAGGCGTCGCGGGGCGGCCACGTCAAGGGCGTTAGGCTGAGCGCCGATGCCGGTGCCCGACCTCCTTTGCCGCCTGCTGACCGCGCCCGGGCCCTCGGGCTACGAGACGGCCGCCTCGGCGGTCTGGCGCGAGGCGGCCTCGGCGTTCGCCGACGTGACCGGCGACGCGCTCGGCTCGTCGGTCGCCCGCGTGGCCGGAACCGAGGGCGGGCCGACGCTGGCCGTGCTCGGCCACATCGACGAGATCGGCCTGATGGTCACGCACGCCGACGAGAACGGGTTCCTCTCCTTCCTCGAGGTGGGCGGCTGGCGGCCGGAGGTGCTGCTGGGCCAGCGAGTCGAGCTGCTGACTCGAGCAGGCCCGGTGCCTGGCGTGGTCGGGCGCAAGTGGCGCCGCCCGCCGAAGCGCGGCGAGAAGCTGCCGCGGCTCGAGCTCGACGAGCTGCACCTCGACATCGGCGCGAGCTCGCGCGAAGAGGCGCTGGCGCTGGTGCAGATCGGCGACGTCGCGGTGATCGCAGGCGAGCCGGTCGAGCTCCCGGGGGGCCGCGTGGCCTCGCGCTCGCTGGACAACCGGCTCGGCGCCTACGTCGCGCTCGAGGCGGCCCGGCGCGTCGCCGAGACCGGCGGAGCGCCCGGCGACGTCGCCGCGGTCGCGGCCGTCCAGGAGGAGGTCGGCGACTTCGGCGGCGCGCGCACCACGGTGTTCGCGCTCGATCCGCAGGTCGTGCTCGCGGTCGACATCACCAGCGCGACCGACATCCCGGACGGCGACCCCAAGATGGACGGCGAGGCGAAGCTCGGCGCGGGCCCGATCGTCAATCGCGGCTCGACCATCAGCCCGAAGGTCTTCGAGCTGCTGGTGGAGACCGCGGAGGCCGAGGGCATCGCGTACGCGGTCAACGTCTCGGCCGGCGACACCCACACGGACATGGACGCCGCCTACGCGAGCCGGGCCGGGACGGCCACCGGCCTCGTCTCGATCCCTACCCGCTACATCCACACGCCGACCGAGGTGGCCGCGCTCGCTGACGTGGACGCCGCGATCCGCCTGGTCGCGGCCTTTGCCAAGCGGCTCGGGCCGGAGCTCGACTTCACTCGCTAGGCTCAGCGCGATGTCCCGCTCCGTGATCGTCTCCGCTGTTCGCACGCCGTTCGGCAAGCTCGGCGGCGCCCTCGTCGACTATGAGGCAACCGCGCTCGGCGGCATCGCGATCCGCGCCGGGCTCGACCGCGCGGGGCTCGAGAACGACGAGGTGGACTACGTGATCATGGGCCAGGTGCTGCAGGGCGGCGCCGGCCAGGCGCCCGCGCGGCAGGCCGCGGTGAGCGCGGGCGTGCCGGTCGAGGTCCCCGCCGACACCGTCAACAAGGTCTGCGCCTCCTCGATCCGCGCGGTCGAGATCGCCGACTCGATGATCCGGGCCGGCGACGTCGAGGTCGTCGTCACGGGCGGGATGGAGTCCATGTCGAATGCGCCTTACGCGTTGAAGAAGGCGCGCTTCGGTTACCGGCTCGGCGACGGCACGCTGATCGACCTGACGACGCACGACGGGCTGATCTCGACCTTCGACAACAAGCACATGGTCGAGCAGGCGTCGTTCGTCTCGCGGGAGCTCGGGATCTCCAGAGAGGAGCAGGACGAGTGGGCGCTGCGCTCACACCAGCGCGCGGTCAAGGCGATCGACGAGGGGCGCTTCGAGGACGAGATCGTGCCCGTGGGCGATTTCGCCGTCGACGAGAGCCCTCGGCGGGACACGTCGCTCGAGCGGCTCGCGAAGCTCGAGCCCGTCTTCGACCCGGAGGGCACGACGACCGCCGGCAACGCGCCCGGCGTCAACGACGGTGCCAGCTGCGTGATCGTGTGCTCGGAGGAGTTCGCGAAGCGGCGCGGGCTCGAGGTGCTGGCGACGATCGTCGGCCAGGGCTACGTCGCCGACGAGTTCGCCTACCTCGCGCGGACGCCGGCCAAGGCCGGCGCGATCGCGCTCGAGAAGGCCGGCAAGACGATCGACGACGTGGAGCGGGTGGAGGTCAACGAGGCCTTCTCGTCGGTCGCGCTCAACTCGGTGAAGATGCTCGGCGTGGATCCTGACAAGGCGAACGTCAACGGCGGCGCTGTCGCGCTCGGGCATCCGATCGGCGCCTCCGGCGGCCGCATCCTCGCGACGCTGGTGCACGACCTGCACCGCAACGGCGGCGGGCTCGGCCTGGCCGCGATCTGCTCCGGCGGCGGCCAGGGCGACGCGATCCTGCTGGAAGTGTGAGCAGACGCTTCGAGCACGTGCTCGTGGTCGGCGCCGGCCAGATGGGCGGGGGGATCGCGCAGGTGGTGGCCGCTTCGGGCCGGCGGGTCTCGCTCTACGACTCCGCGGCCGGCGCGGTCGACCACGGGCTCGAGACGATGCGCAAGAGCCTGGCCAGGCTCGCCGAGAAGGGCGGGGCGGACCCGGACGAGGTGCTGGCGCGCGTCGAGCCGGCCGACGACCTGGTGCCGGCCAGCCTGATGATCGAAGCGGTCGTCGAGGACGCCGCCGTCAAGGAGGCCGTCTTCCGCCACGCGGACTCGGTGCTGCCGCCTGAGGCGATCCTCGCCTCGAACACCTCGTCGATCCCGATCTCGTCTCTGGCCGCCGCGACGAAGCGGCCGGACCGCGTGATCGGGATGCACTTCTTCAACCCTGTCCCGGTGCTCCAGCTGGTCGAGATCGTCCGCGGCAAGGAAACGTCGAACGAGACCGCCGCGGCGATCACGGAGCTGGCGGTCGAGCTCGGCAAGACGCCCGCCGTCGCGAACGACTTTCCGGGATTCGTCTCGAACCGGATCCTGATGCCGTTCATCAACGAGGCAGTCTGGGCACTGCACGACGGCGTCGCGGAGGCCGAGGCAATCGACACGATCGCGAGGCTCGGCTTCGCACACCCGATGGGCCCCCTGAGCCTCGCCGACCTGATCGGCCTCGACACGTGCGTCGCGATCATGGAGGTCCTGCGTAAAGGGCTTGGCGAAGAGCGCTACGCCCCCTGCCCGTTGCTGCAAGAGCTTGTGTCCGAGGGCAAGTTGGGCCGCAAGTCCGGGGCCGGGTTCTTCGTCTATCGCTAGATCGTCGGCGCCGGCGGCCCGGCGGAGCCCGTCTGGTGCCAGAGCACGATCCGGCCCTTGACCACCCTGAAGATCGCCGTCGCCCGCTGGCCGGGGCCGTCGCACTGGCTGTGGGGCCGGTCGCCGAGCAGGAAGGTCGCGGTGGCGGTGTCGCCCTTGCTGTGGATCGAGAGGATCCGGCCGGAGCAGGGCAGGGCCGCATTCCACGCGACCGCGTCGCCGTGCGTGTGGAGCGTGAGGACGCTGCCCGCCTGGACGACCTTCGCGCCGGGGGCGAACATCTTCGCCGCGGTCTGGTTGTCGTCCTGGTTCAGCGCCTGGCTCCAGGCGCGGACGACGCTCTCTGCCGACGGCGAGCCGGCGCCGCAGCCGGCCAGCGCCAGGCAGGTGACGGCGCCGAGGAAGACGGCCGCCGGCCGCCTTCGAGCACTCCCGCGGAATCCAAAGGGCAAAGCGGCCACGACTATACTCGCGGCCCGATGATCTTCGAGCTTTCGGCGGACCAGCGGGAGATTCAGTCGCTGGCGCGGGAGTTCGCCCGGGCCGAGATCGAGCCGAACGCCTCCGAGTGGGACCGCGCGCACGGCTTCCCGCGCGAGCTGTTCGGCAAGCTCGCGGAGCTGGGCTTCCTCGGCGTCTGCATCCCGGAGGAGTACGGCGGCGCGGGCGCGGACTTCCTCTCGTACATCCTCGTCCTGGAAGAGCTCTCGCGCGCGGACGCGGGGGTGGGCGTCACGGTGGCCGTGCACACGAGCGCCGTGACGCTGCCGATTCTCGGTTTCGGGAGCGACGAGCAGCGCAGCCGGTTCGTACCGCCGCTCGCGCGCGGCGAGGCGCTCGGCGCCTTCGCGCTGACCGAGCCGGAGGCGGGCTCGGACGCCGGCTCGCTGCGGACGGCGGCGGTGCCTGACGGGGACGGTTGGTCGATCACGGGCACGAAGCAGTGGATCACGAACGGCGGCTTCGGCGGCACGGTGCTGCTCTTCGCCCGCACCGACCCGGAGACACCCGGGGCCAGGGGCGTCTCGGCCTTCATCCTCGACGGGAGCGACGTACGCGTTACCCGGGAAGAGGAGAAGCTGGGGCTCAATTCGTCCTCGACGGTGGACCTCGCGCTCGACGAGGTGAGGGTGGGACGCGACCGGCTCTTGCACGAGGAGGGGAAGGGCTTCACCGTGGCGATGTCGACGCTCGACGGAGGGCGGATCGGGATCGCCGCGCAGGCGCTCGGGATCGCACAGGCCGCGTACGACGTCGCGCGCGGCTACGCCCTCGAGCGCCGGCAGTTCGGCAAGCCGATCGCGGACTTCCAGGCGATCCAGTGGAAGCTCGCCGACATGGCGACCGAGATCGACGCCGCGCGCCTGCTCGTCTACCGGGCGGGCTGGCTGAAGCAGGAGGGCCGGCCGCACACCGAGGAGGGGGCAAAGGCCAAGTTGTTCGCGTCCGAGATGGCGCGGCGGCAGACGGCGGAGGCGATCCAGATCCTGGGCGGCTACGGCTACACGAAGGAGTTCCCGGTCGAGCGCTACTACCGGGACGCCAAGATCACGGAGATCTACGAGGGGACGAGCGAGATCCAGCGCCTCGTGATCGCCCGCTCGGTCCTCGGCCTGCGCGAGCGCGAGCTCGCCCAGGGATGAGCAGGCGCCGCGACGAGCCCGTTCGCCTGACGAAGATCTACACGCGCGGCGGCGACGCAGGCGAGACCTCGCTCGGCGACGGCTCGCGAGTCTCGAAGCTCGACCCGCGCGTCAGGGCGTACGGCGCCGTGGACGAGCTGAACTCGATAGTCGGCTGGGCCCAGGTCGAGTCGCGAGACCCGAGGCTCGAGCGCGTCCAGAACGAGCTCTTCGATCTCGGCGCCGATCTCTCGGTGCCCTACGAGGAGGACGACGGGAAGCTCCGCGTCACCCAGTCCCAGATCGACGCGCTCGAGCGCGACTGCGACGCGGCGAACGAGCGGCTCGAGCCGCTGAAGAGCTTCGTGCTCCCGGGCGGGAACGAGGCGGCGGCGCGGCTGCACGTCGCGCGCGCGGTCTGCCGGCGGGCGGAGCGCGTTGCGCTGTCGGCGGCGGGCGAGTACCCCGTCAACCCCCTGGCCCTCGTCTACCTGAACCGGCTCTCGGACCTACTCTTCATCCTCGCCCGTGCCGCGAACACCGGCGGGGCCGAGCCGGTCTGGAAGCCCGGCGGCTCGCGGCGTCAGCTGTAGTTCGCGATCCAGCTCATCCGGGTCGCGGCGGGGCCGCTGACGCCGACGGCCACGATGTCGAGCAGGTCGCCCGAAGTGAAGCTGACGGAGTGGGTGGTGTCCGTACAGGACGTGGTGGTGAGCGTGCAGGTGACCGCCGTGCTGGCGCCGTTCTTGCGGACGGTGACCGTCCAGCTGTTGCCGGCTCCCGGAGCCGTGTTCACGATGATCTTGAGGTTGGTGAGCGACCCCGAGGACTGAACCGCGATCTGCGCAACCGACTCCGTCGCCTCGCCGCCGGCGGGGTCGACGAACGGGCCGATGAAGACGTTGCTGCCGCCGGTTGCGAGGTTGGTCTGCGTGCCGCCCGAGAGGATGCCTCCGCCGCTGGCCGGGCCGGTCGAGCCAGTCACGCCCTTGGCGCCGGTCACGCCCTTGGCGCCTGTGGCACCCTTGGCGCCGGTGACGCCCTTGGCGCCCGTCGCGCCCTTGGCGCCGGTCGGGCCCTTCGCTCCGGCCGGACCGGACGAGCCGGTCACGCCCTTCGCGCCCTGCGAGCCCGTCACGCCCGTCGCGCCCTGCGAGCCCGTGACGCCCTTCGCGCCCTGCGCGCCCGTCGGTCCCTTCGCGCCCGCCGGTCCCTGAACTCCGGTGGCGCCCTGGCTCCCGGTGACGCCCTTGGCCCCCTGAGATCCGGTGACTCCCTTCGCTCCCTGCGCCCCGGTCACGCCCGTGACGCCCGTGGCACCCCGCGCGCCCGTCGGTCCCTCAGCGCCCGCGAGGCCCTGAGCGCCCGTTGCGCCCTTCAGACCCTGGCTACCGGTGGTTCCCTTGGCGCCCTGGCTGCCGGTTGCGCCCTGCGAGCCGGTTACGCCCTTCGCGCCCTGCGAGCCGGTCACGCCCTTCGCGCCCTGCGCGCCCGTCGGTCCCTGCGCGCCGGTCGGTCCCTGCGCGCCCGCCGGTCCCTCAGCTCCGGTGGCGCCCTGGCTCCCGGTGACGCCTCTGGCACCCTGAGATCCCGTCACGCCTTTCGTTCCCTGCGCCCCGGTCGTGCCCTTGACGCCATCGGCGCCCTGGCTGCCCGTTGCGCCTTTCGCGCCCCCCGGCCCCTGAGCGCCGGTGGTTCCCTTCAAGCCCTTCCTGCCGATCGCGCCCTTGGCTCCGGCGACGCCCTTGTGGCCCACCGCGCCTGCCGGGCCTCTGGGGCCGGCGGCTCCGGTTGAGCCTGGAATACCCTGGAGTCCCTGCGGGCCGGCCGCGCCGCGCCGCCCGTTCGAACCCCTCTGTCCCGCCACGCCCCGCCGTCCGCGTGAGACCGCCGTGCCCTTCGTCCTGTGCAGGACGACCGCCGAGAAGGGGGGCTTTGCGACTGCTCGCCCGGAGTGCCCGGGAGCGACCTTGCCGCGAAAGGCGAGAGCCCCGGCGGCCAGCGAGAGCACGAGTGCGAGCAGGAACAGCACTCGCGCCCCCAAGAGCTTCGAGACACATCGCCGCAGGAACGTCGAACTCACCACGACCCTTTCATCGGGAGCGACGGCTGGAATTCGGAAGTGTTCCGGTATGAAACAGGTATGAATTACCTGCCAATCCCTGGTTCAAGGGAGGTCATCACCGCCCCACGGGCGAAGAGGCCGGGCGGCCCGGGCTAGCGAGCCGGAATCGGCAAGACCTGGCCGCCAAGCACCAGCCGGCGTGCCGTGTCACCGGAGGGCGAGTACACCTCGACCTGGTACTTCGCGCTCGGATAGCTGAAGTAGACGCTGGTCGGCCGACCGGTTGCAAATACCGCGATTCCACCCCGCTCGATCCCGAGGGAAATCGATCCGTGCTGCTTCGCCGCATGCTTCAGGTCGGCAAACGCACCCTGCTGCGCATAGGTTCCCACCACGAGGTAGTTCGGCCGAGGATCGCCCGCTCGGACGCCGGAAGGCAGGTAGCGGACGTAGAAGCGGCCGTTGCTCGTCGAGGTCACCTCGTAGGAGTAGCCCGACTTCGGCCCGGCCCAGTAGACGGGGTGGCCGGCCGAGGATGCGAGCTGCTCGAGCTGCGCCTCGGAGACGAGCGCCGGTCCGCCGGTCGCGGCCGGCCGCCCGGACGGGCCACCGTCCTGGCGGATCACCAGCCAGGCGACGACCGCCGCGGCGGCCGCGACCGCCACGACCAGCACGACGAGCGGCTGCCGCGGATACCACGTGCGGTAGGCGCTCGCCGGTTCGTGCGCATTCTCGGTCACGGATTCCAGGTTCTCCTCGGGCGGCGCGGGTTCCTGCCAGACGCGGTTGAGCTGCTTCGAGGCGCTCTCGATGCCGCTGAGGACTGAACGGATGTCGTTCTCCACGTCGCTTCCTCCTCAGGGCAGCGGGATGACGATGATGTTCCGATCGGCGAACGTGCCCGTACCACCGGCGGTCGTGCGATAGACGGCCGTGAAGGTGTATGTGCCGGCGGTGAGCCCCGAGACCACGTACATCGCGCTGGCGGTGATCCCGCCGGTGCTGCTGCTCGTGCCCATCGCGCGCCGTAGCGAGCGCGCGTCGCAGGCCGCCAGGTTCCCCGCCTGCGTGCAGTCGAGGGTGGTCGGGCCACCGGACTGCGAGAAGCTCATGTAGGCGGTATCGGTGCTCGTGGCGCTGATGGTCGCGGTCAGGACGACGAGCGCCCTCCCGGAGGCGGGGATGACGACGCTGCTCGCCGTCGGGCCGACGGTCGCCAGGTTCACGTAGTTCGTGGAGGTCGTCGTGGTCTGCGAGGTCGCGATCGGGCCAGCGGCGACGACGCCGACGGGGCCGGTTGCCCCTTTGGCGCCCGTCGTTCCCTTGGCGCCGGTCGTTCCCTTGGCGCCGGTCACGCCCTTGGCGCCCTGGCTTCCTGTGGCGCCCTTGGCACCCGTCGTGCCCTTGGCGCCCGCCGGGCCCTGGTTGCCCTGCGATCCGGTCACGCCCTTGGCGCCCTGGCTTCCGGTCGCGCCCTTGGCGCCGGTGCTGCCGGTGACGCCCTTGGCGCCGGCCGGGCCGGTCACGCCCTTCGCGCCGGTGACGCCCTTGGCACCCTGCGAGCCGGTCGGGCCCTTCGCGCCGGCCGGGCCCTGGGCTCCCGTGACGCCCTTGGCACCCTGGGCCCCGGTGACGCCCTTGGCGCCTTGGCTGCCGGTGACGCCCTTGGCGCCTTGCGATCCCGTGACACCTTTTGCTCCCTGACTGCCGGTCACGCCCTTCGCGCCGGTGCTACCGGTGACGCCCTTGGCGCCCTGGCTTCCGGTGACGCCCTTGAGACCCTGACTGCCCGTCACGCCCTTCGCCCCCTGGCTTCCGGTCACGCCCTTGGCGCCGGTGCTACCGGTGACGCCCTTGAGACCCTGAGCTCCGGTCGTTCCCTTCGCGCCCTGGCTGCCGGTGACGCCCTTGGCACCCTGCGCGCCGGTCGGTCCCTGCACGCCCGCGGGACCCTGAGCGCCGGTCGTTCCCTTCGCGCCCTGGCTGCCGGTCAC
>DASPRN010000131.1:0-18676 GCA_035624425.1 Gaiellaceae bacterium | reverse complement strand
AGGCCTTCTTCCCGCACGCGGCGTCGCTGCGTCAGGCTTTCGCCCATTGCGCAAGATTCCCCACTGCTGCCTCCCGTAGGAGTCTGGGCCGTGTCTCAGTCCCAGTGTGGCTGATCGTCCTCTCAGACCAGCTACGGATCGGAGCCTTGGTGAGCCATTACCTCACCAACAAGCTAATCCGCCGCGGGCTCCTCCTCGGCCGGAGGCCGAAGCTACCTTTTCCAGCCGCTCCGAAAAGCGGATGGGCCATCCGGTATTAATCCGGGTTTCCCCGGGCTATCCCGGTGCCGAGGGCAGATTACCCACGTGTTACTCACCCGTTCGCCGCTGTCCACCAGGCCGAAGCCTGGCTTCTCGCTCGACTTGCATGTGTTAAGCGCGCCGCCAGCGTTCGTCCTGAGCCAGGATCAAACTCTCCGTGAAGATTGTTGCCTCCCGAAGGAGGCAAATCGATCACTTCGAGCTTGTGCTCAAAGTTGTCTCCATCCCGAAGGATGGTGACGGGTTCTTAAGGCCTCATGCCCGAAGGGCGTGAGGTCTCGGCGTGATCGCACTGCTGAGTTTTCAAAGACCTGCGCCCTCGGCCGGCGCGTAAAAAAGCCTCCGACTCGCGCCAGAGGCCTCCGGTGTGCTCGGATCTCAGGTCGTATCCGTTTGCGTCCGAAGGCGCTCCTGGTCGAGTTACAGGGACATCCTTACCCGCCGCCCTGACGAGCAGCCCGAGAATGATAGCAACCAGCCAGCCGCCTTGCGTCAGGCGGCGCGAATGCGCAGGAACTGGCGTTTCCCCGCCTGGATGACGGCGCCGGCGACCGACTCGGTGTCGACGTCGTAGGAGGTGATCGCGCGGCCGTCCGCCCGCACCCCGCCCTGGTCGATCACCCTGCGCCAGTGGCTCGTCGACTGGCCGAACCGCTCGGCGAGCAGCTGCGGCAGGTGGACGACCGGCTCGCCGTGCTCGACCTCCGGCACCTCGTCGGGTGCCTGCCCCTCCCGCACGACGCGCGTGAAGTGCTGCTCGGCTGCCACGACCGCCTCGTCGCCCCACGCCCGGCGGACGATGAAGCGGGCGAGCTCGAGCTTCGCCTGGAAGGGGTCGTCCGGGACGTCGCCGCGCTCCATGATCAGGCCGTACCACTGGGGAAGGAGCGAGTCGGGAATGCGCATCGCCTTGCCGAATTGCTCCTCCGGCGGTTCCTTCAGGCCGATGTAGTTACCGCGCGAGGCGCTCATCCCGGTGCCGTCCCAGCTGTCGAGGTACTCGACCGTAAGGGCAACCTGCGGCTCGAGACCGTACGCCTCCATCACGTCACGCCCCATCAGCAGGTTGTAGAGCTGATCGGTACCGCCGAGCTCGACGTCGGCCTCGACGGCCACCGAGTCGTAGGCCTGCATCAACGGGTAGAGGAGCTCGGAGACCGAGATCGGCTCGCTCGCGGCGAAGCGCTTCGCGAAGTCGTCGCGCTCGAGCATCCGTGCGACGGTCGTCGTCCGCGTCAGGCGCAGGACCTCCGCGAAGTCGAGCGCGCCGAGCCACTCGCCGTTGAAACGAAGCTCGGTCCGCTCGGGGTCGATGATCGTCGACGCGTGCTCGAAGTAGCGCTTCGCGTTCGCGTCGATCACCTCGGGCTCGATCATCGGGCGCTCGGTCTTCCGGCCGGACGGGTCGCCGATCCGCGTCGTGTAGTCGCCGACGATCAGGACGCCCGTGTGCCCCTCGTCCTGGAAGGCGCGCATCCGCTGGAGCGGAATTCCGTTGCCGAGCGTCACGTCGGGCGCGGTCACGTCGATCCCGAGCTTCACCCGCAGCGGGCGGCCGAGCCTGAGCTTCGCCTCGAGCCCGCCCTCCGGAAGCACGTGCGCTGCGTTACGAGTGAGCTCGGCGATGCCCATGAGGCGAGGTTACAATCTCCTGCTTCTCGTGCCGCGTTCCGCCCGTAAGCCCGTGCCTGCGAAGCCGCGGCGCAGGATCCGCAAGCTCCGGCTCTTCGGCCTGGCCCTGATCCTGTTCGTGCTCGGCCTGGTGTCGTTCACCTTCGGTCTGGTGAGCGGGATCGCGAGCGGCATCGGCACCTTCGACCCGGCCAAGCGCGCGAAGCAGGAGGTCGACGGCTACATCTACGCCGGCAAGCCGAGCACCCGCGTGCTCGCCGTGCTGCGCGGCTCGGAGAGCCGGATCATCGTCCCGTCGTCGCAGATCTCCGGGCGGATGAAGCAGGCGATCGTGGCCGTCGAGGACAAGCGCTTCTACGAGCACCGCGGGGTCGACGTGCGCGCGATCGGGCGAGCAGTCTGGCAGGACGTCCGCAACGAGAAGGTCGTCGAGGGCGGCTCGACGATCACGCAGCAGTTCGTCAAGAACACCTATGTGAACCACCAGCGGTCGATCGGCCGGAAGCTGAAGGAGGCCGCGATCGCCTGGCAGATCGAGCAGCGCTGGTCGAAGGACCGGATCCTGACCGCGTACCTGAACACGATCTACTTCGGGAACGGCGCCTACGGGGTCGAGCAGGCTGCGCGGACGTATTTCCACCACAAGTCCGACCGGATGACCTGGGCGGAGGCGGCGCTGCTCGCCGGGATCCCGAGCGACCCGTCGCAGTTCGACCCCGTCGCCGACCCGAAGGCGGCGCGCGAGCGGCGCGACATCGTCCTCCGCGACCTGTTCCAGCAAGGCGACATCACCCGGCGCGAGTACGTCCTGGCCCTGCGGCGACCGTTGCCGAAGCCTCAGGACGTGCACCTCCCCGGCAAGCAGGGCCCGGCGCCGTACTTCACCAACTACGTCAAGCAGCAGCTGGTCGACCGGTACGGCTCGGGCCGCGTCTTCGGTGGCGGTCTGCGCGTGTACACGACGATCGACCTGAAGCTGCAGAAGCTCGCGCGCCAGGCGATCTCGAAGACGCTGACCGATCCGAACGGCCCCTCGGCGGCGCTCGTCGCGATCGACCCGCGGGACGGCAAGGTGCTCGCGATGATCGGCGGGAACAGCTACCTCAAGAGCCAGTTCAACCTCGCCGTCCAGGGCGAGCGGCAACCCGGCTCGTCCTTCAAGCCGTTCGTGCTCGCGACCGCGCTCAAGCAGGGGATCTCACCCGGCTCGGAGTTCGAGTCGGGCCCGGTGGCGATCCCGCTCGGCGACCGCACCTGGTACGTGCACAACTACGAGGGATCCGACCTCGGCCGGATCAACCTCCAGACAGCGACGCAGTACTCCGACAACACGGTCTTCGCCCAGCTCACGCAGGTCGTCGGCCCGGGCGCGATCGTCAAGACGGCGAGGAGCCTCGGGATCACGAGCCCGCTGCAGAACTACTTCGCGATCGGGCTCGGCGCCGAGGCGGTCAACCCGCTCGAGATGGCCCGCGCCTTCTCGGCGTTCACCAACGGCGGCTACCGGATCGACGGCTCGGCCTTCGGCAACCGGCCGCGGGCGATCGGGCTCATCCAGAACCAGAACCGAAGGATCATCGACGACAACATGCCGGTGAGGCGACCCGAGCTGACGGCGAACGAGGCGGCGATGGTGACCTCGCTGCTCCAGAACGTCGTCACGGGCGGCACGGGCGTGAAGGCGCAGCTCCCGGACGGCCGGCCGGTCGCCGGCAAGACCGGCACGACCGAGAACTACGGCGACGCCTGGTTCGTCGGCTACACCCCGCAGCTCGTCACCGCGGTCTGGGTCGGCTACCCGAACACCCTCCGGCCGATGCTGACCGAGTACAACGGCCAGCCGGTCGCCGGCGGCACCTTCCCGGCGCTGATCTGGAAGAGCTTCATGGAGAAGGCGCTCCCCTACCTGCACGACGCCCCGGAGTCGTTCCCGTCGCCCGTGTACCCGTACGCGAGCCCGCGACTGGTCGTCTTCCGGAACGGGCGGCTGGAGCTGGACAACGGCAACTGCCACACGCCGCGGCAGCTCCTCTACTTCGAGGGACGCGGGCCGGCGCGGACCGCGAACTGCAAGGTGAACGAGGTCGACGTTCCGCTCGTCGTCGGCGACACCGTCGCGCGGGCCAATGAACGGCTCGCCCTCCAGCCGTTGACGTCACAGGTCGTCTATCAGCCGGCGCGGCCACGGCAACGGCTCGGCATCGTGCTGCGCCAGTACCCGTCGAAGGGGACGCTGTCGTCGTACCAGAAGGTCACGCTCGTGCTCCCCCGCGCAATGCACGGTGCCGTGCCCAAGGTGGTCGGGCTCCGCCTGGCGCGGGCCGAGGCTCGGCTCGAGCGCTACCACCTGAAGTGGAAGGTAGGCGGGCATCCGAGCCCGGCGGCGAAGGTGATCTGGCAGAGCCCGCGCTGGTCGACGGCGGCCGTCCGTGGGCTCGTCGTCAACCTCGCGGTTCGGACGCGGCCCGCACCGCACGGCTGAGGAAGCGCGAGCCCGCTTCGGCGTAGCGCCACGGCAGCTCGGCGGCCTGCGTGATCCCGATCCGCGGGCCTGCAACAACCACGGCGGGCTCGCCGGCTGCGAGCAGCTCGAACGGCGGGTGGTCGAGCGGGTTGCCGTCGTGGTCCTTCGTCACCCCGAGCGCCTGGCAGAGCCGGCCGGGCCCGCTGCAGAGCAGGCGCTCGTCGTCGAGACCGCGGCGCTCGCGCATGCGCTCGATCCCGTGCGTCGGCTCCAGCGCCCTGACCAGGACGGCGCTCGCAACGCCCTCGTCCTCGCAGACCAGGTTCAGACACCAGTGGATCCCGTACGACCGGTAGACGTAGGCGTGCCCGGAAGGGCCGAACATCGAGGCGTTGCGCCTCGTTCGGCCACGGTAGCCGTGGCTCGCCGGGTCCTCCTGGTCGTAGGCCTCCGCCTCGACGATCCGGCCGCCGACGCCGTCGGCGAGCAGGGTTGCGCCGATCAGCTCGGGCGCAACGTCGTGCACGCTTCTGGCGAAGAAGTCATGCCGGAGCGCGGGCGTCGTAGTGGATGAACGCGGGGACGGCAAGGGCGATCAGGAAGGTACCGGCGACGCAGGCCAACCCGCCCGAGACGATCGAGAAGCGCACGGTGGTGAGCGACGCGACGAGGCCGGCCTCGACGTTGCCGAGCGCGGGTGTCGCCGCGACCTGCGCGAACTCGATGCCGGAGACACGCCCCCGGAGCGGGTCCGGCGTCACGGTCCAGAGGATCGTCCCACGCAGCACCGCGCTGACGTTGTCGGCCGCTCCCGCCGCCGCGAGCAAGAGCAGGGCCAGCCAGAGCGTCTCGGCGAAGCCGAAGGCGGCGATCGCCACTCCCCAGAGCGCGGCCGCGATCGCCACGTAGAGCCCTTGCCGGCGGACGTGTGCGATCCAGCCCGAGACCAGCGACGCCGCGAGCGCGCCGGCGTAGGGCGCCGCGTACATCAGGCCGAGCACCCCGGCACCGCCGTGGAACCGGTTCAGCGCCAGCGCCGGGAAGAGCGCCCGCGGCATCCCGAACACCATCGCGTTCGAGTCCACGAGGAACATCCCGAGCAGCACCTTCTTCCGCCGCACGAAGCGGAAGCCCTCGGCGATCGTGCGCAGGCTCGGCCGGGCGGCGTCGTGGGCGGCCGCGAGCGTCGGAAGGCGCCAGACCGACCAGAGCGAGGCCGTGAACGTGGCCGCGTCCAGCAGGTACGCGCCCTTCAGGCCCAGGACGGCGATCAACACCCCGCCGAGCGCGGGGCCTGCGACGTTGGTCGTGCTCCCGTACACGTTCTCGATCGCAATCGCAGCCGAGAGCTCGCTCTCGTCGACCAGCCGCGGGATCACGCTGTTCATCCCTGCGACGCCGAGCGAGAAGATCGACATGGCGACCGTCACGAGCACGTAGATCGCCCAGACGCGCGGTTGCTCGAGCGAGGCGTTGAAGGCAAAGCCGAGCGCGACGACGCCCAGGAGAAACTCGGTAACGAGGAGGAGCTTGCGCTTGTCGACCGAGTCGGCGATCGCGCCGCCGACGATCGTCAGAGTCAGCAGCGGGAAGAGCTCGCAGAGCGAGAGCAACCCCACCTGGAGCGTCGAATGCGTCAGCTGGTAGAGCTGGAACGGGGCGGCGACCGCGGCGATCTCGCTGCCGAAGGTCGAGATCGTCTGGCCGATGAAGAGCCGCCGGAAGGCCGGATGGCGGCGGAGCGGGCCGAGGTCGATGGCCAGCCGGCGAATACGGCCGGGCTCGCGGATCTCGGAGGGTTCCACTAGGGCGCTCGCTTGCGACGCCGACCGGAGAGGGCGTACCGGCTCTGCCGGCGCGCCCGTCTACCGGGCGTCGCTTGCGATGCCGACTTCAGGACGTGCGACCTCCGGTCGTGCGTCCGTCGGAAGCGACCGGTCGATGCGGTTGCGCTCGCGAGACCTTCACGACTAGAAGAGCTTGTCGTCTTCCGGGCGAGCGGTCGCCTCGAGCAGGCGGCGAGCGCGGCGGCCGAGGTCGGCCAGGTCGACCTTGCCGCTCTGCGACTGCTCGGCCAGCCGCTCCGCGAGGTCGAGCGCGTCGTCGAGCAGCGGCTTGCTGAAGGCGGAGTCCTGGCCCATGTCGGCGAGGATCGTGCGCTCGGTGCGGGAGGCGACGATTGGCTCGGCGACGCCCTCGACCCAGACGAGCGTGCGGCGGCCGTGGCCGCGGCGGTCGTCGCGGATCGGCTCGATCGCGTAGATCTTGTCGGCCCGCGCGTACTTGCCGAACCCGAGGAAGACCATGCGGCTGCCGTCTGCCATGCGCTGATTATCGCCCGCGGGCCGGAGGCGCGGGCCGGAGCGGTTCGACGTTAAGGGTTCGACGTTAAGTGTTCACGCGCGCGCGTGAATCTGTTCCCCCACCCGAGGGTGGGGAAGAACCCGCCGCCCTCGCGGTCGACGATAGCGGCGCGGGGCGCACGCGTGGGTGACTTTCCCGTGTCGGCTCTGTGCCGATCTGCTCACAGGCGGCTAGAGCGCCGCTCGGAGCGCCTCGGCGACTCGCTCCTGATCCTCGGCCTCGAGCTGCGGGAAGAACGGCAGCGCCAGCGTCCGCGAGGCAATCTCCTCGGCCACCGGGCAGACGCCCTCGGTGAACCCGTACGTCTCGCGCATGTACGGCTGCAGGTGCACGCAAGGAACGTAGTCCGCGGTGCCGATTCCCTGCCGGCGCAGCTCGTCGATGACGCGGTCGCGGTCGGCGCCGCGTGGCACCGCGACGACGTAGACGAACCACGAGCGCACGTGATCCGGGTCGTCCGCGCACAAGAGCTCGACCCCGCTGCCCTCGAGCAGGCGTCCGTAGCGCGCCGCCACCTCGGCCCGCAGCGCCAGCAGCCGGTCGAGCTTCTCGAGCTGCCCGATCCCGATCGCCGCCTGCACGTCCGTCCAGCGGTAGTTGAACCCGAGCCTGACGTGATGGAACCAGGCGCCGCCGTCGTAGTCGCGGCCCTGGTTGCGCAGGCTCCGGAGCAGCTGCCACTCCTCCTCGGACGAGGTCACGACGACACCGCCTTCCCCGGTCGCGACCTGCTTGTTCGGGTAGAAGCCGAAGACCGCCGGCACGCCGTGCCCGCCCACCGGCCGTCCCTTGTACTCCGCGCCGAGCGCCTCGGCCGAGTCCTCGATCAGCGCGAGCCCGTGCCGGTCGCAGACAGCGCGGATCTCGTCCAGCTCGCACGGGTAACCGAACATGTCGACCGCGACGATGGCCTTCGTGCGCTCGGTGATCGCCGCCTCCAGCGCCTCCGGGTCGAGGTTCAGCGTCCGCGGATCGACATCGGCGAAGATCGGCGTCGCGCCCTCGAAGATGAAGCAGTTCGCCGAGGATGCGAAGGACAACGGCGACGTGATCGCCTCGTCACCCGGCCCGAGACCGGCGCTGCGCGCGAGCAGGTGCAAACCCGCGGTGCCGCTCGAGATCGCGACCGCGTACGGCGCTCCGACCCGCTCGGCGACCAGCTCCTCGAAGCGGTCGATCGTCGGCCCGAGCGAGAGCCGCCCGGAACGCAGCACCTCGAGGACGAGCTCCTCCTCCCGCTCGTCGAAGAGGGGACGCGCGAGCGGGATCTCGCGCAGGCCGGTGCTCAAGCCTCGGCCGGTGCCGGCGTGGCGTACTCCAGCCACTGCGCCCAGCGCTCGCTGCGACCGCGCGCGGTGTCCAGGTACGCCTCCTGGATCTCGAGCGTGATCGGCCCGACTCCGATCTCGATGTCGTCAACGGCTTTCAGCGGCGTCACCTCGGCGGCCGTGCCGGTCATGAACGCCTCGTCGGCGAGGTAGAGGTCGGAGCGGATCAGCGACTTCTCGTGCACGGTATAGCCGAGGTCCTGCGCGATCTGGATCACGGTGTCGCGCGTGATGCCCGGCAGGATCGAGGTCGAGAGATCGGGTGTGCAGAGCTCGCCGTTCTTGACGATGAACACGTTCTCGCCCGAGCCGTCGGCGACGTAGCCCTCGGCGGTCAACAGGATCGCCTCGTCGTAGCCGGCGCGGTTGGCCTCGGTGACGGCGAGCATCGAGTTCAGGTAGACGCCGGTCGCCTTGGCAACGTGCGGGATCACGTTCGGGCCGATCCGCTCCCAGCTCGAGATCTTGGCGCGGATCCCGTTCTTCAGCCCTTCCTCGCCGAGGTAGGCGCCCCACGGCCAGCTCATGATCACGACGTCGACCGGATTGC
Source organism: Gaiellaceae bacterium (assembly GCA_035624425.1). GTDB lineage: Bacteria > Actinomycetota > Thermoleophilia > Gaiellales > Gaiellaceae > AC-32. Next base: position 10,077 of record DASPRN010000131.1, on the reverse strand, counting down.
CGATCGCCGAGACGCCGAGCTCGCCGTAGCCGAAGAACGCGATCGGGCGCAGGTAGCACTCGGGCAGCCCGTTGGCGGCGATCAGGCCGTGGCAGGCCGTGCGCAGCTCCTCGAGCGAGAAGGGCAGCTCCATGTGCAGCAGGCGGGCCGAGTTGTCGAAGCGCTTCAGATGGTCGCTGAGCCGGAAGACCGCCGTGCCCTTGTCGGTCTCGTAGGCGCGAATTCCCTCGAAGACGCCGGAGCCGTAGTGGAGCCCGTGGACGCCCACATGAACCCGGGCGTCGTTCCAGTCGACGAGCTCTCCGTTCATCCAGATCTTCTCGGTCTCGCGCATTGCGGCAAACCTCCTTTAACCGGATGTTAAGTGTGTGCCTCGACGACGTCCATCGGCGTGGCCCTCGACAGGCGCACGAGCTCGGACGGCGCCAGGGCCGCCATGTGGCGGTCGGAGCCCGCGCCGATCCAGACGACCCGGTGCGTAAGCAGCGTCCGGTCAACGAACAGGCGCCGGACGCCCGGCAGCGGAAACGGGGCGACGGCGCCCGGCTCGAAGCCGGTCGCATCGGAGACCTCCTCGGCGCCCGCGATCCGGGCGAACGAGCTGCCCGCTGCACTCGCGATCTTCTCGGAGTCCGCGCGGCGGTCGCCGGGCACCATCACCATCACCTTCCGGCCGTCGCAGTCGAAGACCAGCGACTTGACGATCTGACCGAGGTCGCAGCCGACCGCCCGCGCCGCAGCCTGCGCGGTCGGCGTGCCGTCGGCGAACTCCTCGACGCGGACTTCCGCACCGGCGCCGCGCAGGTACGCGGCGACACGCTCGACCGGCTCCGGCCACGCTCTCGTCGTCACGCAAACAGGGTACCGGCCGCTACGTGAGCGAGATCACCCGCGCGTCGTCGAAGCCCTGGCCGCGCACGGTCTCGACCAGCTCGGCCGGCGGCTCCGTGTCGATCGAGAGCGCCATCAGCGCTTTGCCGCCGCGGCGGGTCCGGGAGACCGCCATGTTGGCGATGTTGACGCCGGCCTCGCCGAAGATCGTTCCGACCGTGCCGATCACGCCGGGCACGTCGTCGTAGCGGAAGAAGACCAACAGCGGCGCGAGCTCCATCTCCAGCTCGAAGCCGAGGGCGCTCACCAGCCACTGGCGGTTCTCGTTGCCGATCGTCGTCCCCGCGACGCGGATCTCCTCGCCGTTCGACCGCACCTCGACCCTGACGAGGTTGGTGAAGTCGCGGCTGGCGCGGCGGCGCTCCTCGAGCACCTCGATCCCGCGTTCAGCGGCGATCAGCGGTGCGTTCACGTAGTTGACCGGCTGCTCCGCGCGGCCCTGGAAGGCGCCGTTCAGCGCCGCAACGGTCAGCAGCCGCGTGTCGTAGCCGGCGAGCGCGCCGTAGTAGGAGAGCGTGATCTGCTCGGCGCGGCCCCCGGCAAGCTCCATCGCCAGACGGCCGAGCTTCGCGGCGAGCGGGATGTACGGGCCGAGCAGCTCCAGATCCTCGGCCCGGATCGCCGGGATGTTGACGGCGTTCGTGACGACCGAACCCTCGAGCGCGGCGGCCACCTGCTCGGCGACGATCACGCCGGCGCGATCCTGTGCCTCCTCGGTCGACGCCGCGAGGTGCGGCGTGACGACCACGTTGTCGAGCTCGATCAGCGGGCCCGAGTACGGCTCCTCGGAGAAGACGTCGAGCGCGGCGGCGGCGAGCTTGCCCGAACGGAGAGCGTCGCCCAGGGCGTCCTCGTCCACGAGCTCGCCACGAGCCGCGTTGACGACGCGCGCGCCGTCGGGCAGCTTCCCGATCGCGTCGCGGCCGAGGAAGCCGCGCGTCTCCGGCGTCAAGGGCAGGTGCAGCGTCAGGAACTCCGCCGCACCGAGCACATCGTCGGCGCTCTCGGCGCGCTCGACGCCCAGCTCGCGGAAGCGTTCCTTCGCGACGAACGGGTCGTACGCGGTCACGCGCATGCCGAGCCCGAGCGCCCGACGCGCGACCTGCTGGCCGATCCGGCCGAAGCCGAGCACGCCGAGCGTCTTGCCCTCCAGCTCGATGCCGCCCCAGGCCGACCGCTCCCAGCGGCCCTGCTTGAGTGCGGCGTGGGCCTGCGGGATGTTGCGGGCGAGAGCGACCAGCAGGCCGATCGTGTGCTCGGTCGCCGAGGTGACCGTCGACTCCGGCGCGTTGGCGACGACGATCCCCCGCCGGGTGGCGGCCTCGACGTCGACGTTGTCCACGCCCACTCCCGCCCGGCCGATCACCTTCAGGCGCGCGGCGCGCTCGAGCACGTCCGCGGTCAGCTTGGTCGCCGAGCGGATGACGATGCCGTCGTAGTCGCCGATCTTCTCCGCCAGCTCCCCGTTCGCGTCGACGTCCACCTCGAAGCGCTCGCGCAGGAGCTCGATCCCGGCCTCGGCGATCGGCTCGCGGACGAGGACCTTCACACCGGGGTGTGTTCGAAGGCCTCGAGCGCGCGGGTGACTGCGGTGCCGCGCTCGACCTCGGCGCCGAGCTCGACCAGCGCCAGCTCGACGGCCGCGAGGGCGGTCGTGATGTCGAACACGTCGTAGTAGCCGATGTGGCCGATGCGGAAGATCTTCCCCTTCAGCTCGCCCTGGCCGGGCGCCAGCGTGACGCCGTGCCGGTCGCGCAGGAGCAGCACGAGCTCGCCCGAGTCGACGCCCTCCGGCGCGCGCGCGGCGGTGACGACCGCCGAGCTGTCGTCGTCGGGCGAGAACAGCTCGAGGCCCATCGCCTTCAGTCCCTCGCGGCAGGCGCGGCCCAGGCGGACGTGCCGCTCGAAGGCCGGCTCCAGCCCCTCGTCGAGAAGCATCCCGAGGGCGACGTTCAGTCCGGCGACGAGGGAGACGGGCGGTGTCACCGGCGCATCGAGGGTCGCCTGGCCCTTGCGCGTACGCTCCCAGTCGAAGTAGAAGCGCGGCGAGGTCGCGGTCGCCGAACGCTCCCAGGCGGCCGGCGAGACGCTCGCGAGCGCGATCCCCGGCGGGGTCATGAGCGCCTTCTGCGCGCCCGAGGCGACGACGTCGAGCCCCCACGCGTCGGTCTCGAGCGGGACGGCGCCCAGGCTCGAGACCGCGTCGACCACCGAGAGCGCGCCGGCCTCGCGGGACGCGGCGGCAAACGGCTGCGGGTCGCTGACGACGCCGGTCGAGGTCTCCGAGTGCGTGAAGAAGACGACGGCGGCCTCTCGCTCGCTCAGGCGGGCGGCGGTGTCCTCCGCGGACGGGATCTCACCCCACTCGTAGCGCAGGTGGTCGACCTCCGCGCCGTACGCCCTGGCGATCGCGACCCAGCGCTCGCCGAAGTGGCCGGCTGAGACGACGAGGACGCGGTCGCCGCGAGAGCAGAGGTTCGCGACCGCGGACTCCATCGCGCCGGTGCCGGAGGCGCCGAAGAGCAGGACCTCGGAGTCCGTGCGGAAGACCCGGCGCAGGCGCTCGAGACACTCGCCGTAGAGGCGCTTGAAGTCCGGGCCGCGGTGGTGGATGACCGGCTGGGCGATCGCCGCAAGCACCTCGGGCGGAGCCGGCGTCGGTCCCGGCGTCATCAGGTAGCGCTTCTCGGGCACGCACCGAGAGTACAAGCTCGGCCCGCTGTGCCGGCGAATGCCTGCCTTCACGATCTGGCCGTGTTCGCGAACGGCCTAAAGAGGTGTCGGACACCGGATTTCGTCAAGGGCAAAGCGTGCCGAGAGTGTGATGAGTTTTCCCCAGGCGGTCCGCGCTCAGCGCGGGCGGTGCGTGGCGAAGCTGATCACCTGCTGGAAGGTCGGCCGGTTCGTCCAGCGCATCCGGTCGGGAAGCAGCCCGCCCGAGAATGCGATCCGCTCGGGCTGGGCGTCGGCGCGCCAGGCCGCGGGGTCTGACCCCTGAGCCGACCGCAGCGCCGTACCGGCCTGGTCAATCGCGGCCCAGAGAGAGGCGCGGCAGGCCGCGAGGTTGCCGGCGCCGCAATAGTGCTCGTTGAAGGGCCCCGCGACGCTCTGCCCGAGCAGGGCCCGCAGGTCCTTGTCGACGTAGCCGTACCAGCCGCTGTCGTAGGCCGAGCCCTGGTCGTTCGCAGGATCGTCGAGCGGCTGGAGCGTCTCCAGCCCCGGCACGAGCGACCCGAGCACGGGACTCATGACCGCACGCGCGATGCGGGGCCAGGCGGCGTCCATGATCGCGGCGCCGGGATCGTCGATCTTGCCGTCGAGGTTCAGGTCGAGCCGGCTGCCGCCCGCGGCCCGCCAGCTCTCCAGCAGCTGCAGCATCTGCGCGTCGCGGGGGCTCGGCGCCGTGCTCCCGTCGAGCACGGCCGAGATCGCCGGGAGCACCATCACCGCGCGGAAGTCCTGCGTCGCCGCCCGGTTCATGGCAGCCACGACCGACGCCGGCGTGTGCTTCTTCTTCGCCGCCAGGCCGCGCGCCAACAGCTGCACCCGCTGCAGCGAGCCGTACGACCAGTGGTCGTCCGCAGAGCTGAACCCGTGCGCCGGCTTGTTGTTCCAGTTGACGACCACCCCGCCGGCCGGATCGATCGCCTGCGGGTGCGCCTTCTGCGGCTCGAACCCCTGCCACTCATAGTCGCCGTCGCCGTTCGTCGGCAGGCCGAGGTCGACGCCCGCCGGCCGGATCGGCAGGCGCCCGGAGGAGAAGTAGGCGATGTCGCGGTTGTCCGCGTACGTCCAGTTGAACGCGAACTCGACCTGGTTCATCACCTGCACGAACTGCTTCGCCGAGTGGACTCTGCCCTTGTCGAGGTCTTCGAAGGCCCGCGCGCTGACGAGCTCGCGGCCGTGTGTCGAGCGCCTGGTAGAGATCGCGACCGGGTGCCCGTCGACGGTCGCGTACCCGACTACGGGTCCGTGGACGGTCGTCAGGAAGGTGAGCTCGTGGTCCGGCGGCCCCTTGACGGTGCCCGCGTCGAACAGGTCCATCGCCCGGCACTGGCCCTTGTAGAGGTAGTGCGTGTGGTCGCCACCGCAGAGGGTCTCGACGTACTGGTCGATGATGTCGGAGTGCGACGTGGTCGCGCTCCAGGCATAGTCCGGCCCGCGCCCGATCACGACCCACGGCACGCCCGGGAAGAGGGCGCCGCGTGCGTCGAAGCCGCCGCCGTGCAGGTCGATCTCCATGAAGAAACCCGGGTAGAAGTAGCCGACCTGCGGGCCGGCGACGTAGATCGGGTGGCCCGTGGCCGAGCGCTTGGCCGAGACGACGAGCGCGTTGCTCATGCTGTGCCGCTCGGCCTCGAGCGCGGCACCGTAGCGCCGCGCCGGCGCGGTCAGGCTGCCCGCGTCGAGGAGGACGTTGCCCGCCTCGCTCGTGTTGTGGCCGTACGGGAAGCTGCGCGCGGCGGTGACCGGCGTCTCCGGGTCCTGCTGCTCGCGCAGGTCGTCCCAGACCTGGCGGCCTTTCGTCGGGCCGAGCCGGTCGGTGAGGTCGGCCAGGAGCTCGGCGCGGCGGGCCTCGTCGCCGCCGCCCGTGCCGTACTGCGCGCCGAGGAGCGCGGCGGCCGCGATCGTGTCGTTGCGCGTCCAGGGCTTGATGCCCGGCTGGTGGGCCTTGAGGTAGGCGTTGATCCCGGCCGTGTAGGCGTCGACGTCGCGGAGGATCTCCCTGCCCTTCTTGCCCAGGCCGGCGGCGAGGGCGCTCTGGGCGGCGAGCGCGTTCTCGGTCGCTGCGCTCGGGACGAGCGTGCGGGTCGGGTCGTAGGGCGGCCCGTCGAGCGCGGCGTCGCGGCCGGGGCCGCGGATCAACTGCAGGATCAGGAGCCGGTCCTCCGCGGTCACCCACCCGGCGCCCCACTCCGTGTCCGCCGAGGTCTTGCCGTAGACGTGCGCGACGCCCCACGAGTCCCGCAGGATCCGCACGCCCTTGTGCGGGGCCGGCTCTCGCTTCGTCTTCCCTGTGGCTCCCAGGGTCTCCGGCTTGAAGTCCTTCCTGAGCGTCTTTGCCGTGACATTGCCCCGCAGCGGCGTCAGCGCGTTGTAGAGGCGTTCCTGGTCCGTGGCGTGGACGCCGCCGCTGCCCGACTCGCCGGGCGGAAGGATGTTCAACGCGATCGCCGCGTGATCGGCGGGGTGTTGCCGAGCGGCGCTCGAGCCGCCCGCGAGCAGGACGGCAACGAGCGCGCAAACCAGCAGCCCTCCCGCTTTCCCGGCCATCCCGTGAGCGAGCCTACACAGCGCGGGTCACGGCGGGCGCTCCGCGGATCGGCGGCGGCCCCCGCGGAACCTCACCTCGAAGTGGAGGTGCGGGCCGGTTCGGAAGACCGCGAAACTGGCACCGTTTCGGCACAAACGCTCACACACCTGCGCGCACTTTCGAGCTACCCTCGATCAACCCCTGGGTGGGAGGGGGTTTGGGATGGGTTCCCGGCTTGGGGGCCCCCGCCGGCGCTCAGGCCTTGAGCTTCTCGCGCAGGCGCTCGTTGACGACCTGGGGGTTCGCCTTGCCGCCGGTCTCCTTCATCACCTGACCGACGAAGTACCCGAGCAACCCCTCCTTGCCACCGCGGTAGGCCTCGACCTGCTGCTCGTTCTCGCTCAGGATCCGGTCGATCACCGGATCGAGCTCGCTCACGTCGGCGATCGTGGTCTCCGCAAGGTACGTCTCGGCCGAGAACCCCTCCGATCCGCTCGCTGCCAGCGCCTCCGCGAACGCGGCCTGCGGGATCTCCGTCCGCTGTGCGATCACCTTGCCGAGCTCCTCGCCGTTCACGGCCGCCGGATCGACGCCGGCCGCGGCCAGCTCGTTCATCAGGACGTTCGCCACCGCCTCGCGCTCGCCCGGCGTACGCGAGTACAGCTCGTCGCGCCCGGCCGTCACCAGCTCCTCGGCGAGCGCGAAGCCGACCTCGGCCTCTAGCCGGCGGATTCGCGCCCACGGCGGCTCGGGCAGCTCGCCGCGCAGGCGCTCGACGAGCTCCCGCTCCGGCTCGACCGGGACGAGGTCGGGCTCCGCGAAGTAGCGGTAGTCCTGCGCCTCCTCCTTGGAGCGCAGCGGCGGGGCCGACTCGTTGCCGGGATCGAAGTGCAGGGTCTCCTGCTCGACCTCCCCCCCGGACTCGTAGATCTCGATCTGCCGACGAATCTCGCGCTCGATCCCCTTGGCGGCGAAGTTGAACGAGTTCATGTTCTTCAGCTCCGTGCGCGTCCGGAACCCCGTCTCGCCGGCTTCTCGCACAGACACGTTGACGTCGAAGCGGAGCGAGCCCTTCTCCATCTCGGCGTCCGAGATCCCGAGCTCCACCACCGTCTGGCGCAGGAGCTGCAGGAACCGCTTGGCGTCCTCGGACGAGCGCAGGTCGGGCGCCGTCACGATCTCGACGAGCGGCGTTCCTGCGCGGTTGAAGTCGACGAGTGAGCTCTCGGCGCCGTGGATCCGCCCCTCCGCCCCGCCGACGTGCACGGTCTTGGCCGCGTCCTCCTCGAGGTGCGCCCGGACGATCCCGACCTCGATGTCGCCGTCGGGCCCGGGCAGCGGCACGCTGCCGGTCACGCAGAGCGGCTCGTCGTACTGGGAGATCTGGTAGCCCTTGGGGTTGTCCGGGTAGAAGTAGTTCTTGCGGTGGAAGACGGCGTGCGCGGCGATCTCGCACCCGAGGGCGAGCCCGAGCAGGACCGTCCACTCGACCGCCTTTCGGTTCGGCACCGGCAGCGAGCCGGGGAGCGCCAGGCAGACGGGGCAGGTCTGCGTGTTCGGCGGCTCGAAGTACGCGACCGGGCAGCGGCAGAACATTTTCGTCCGCGTCTTCAGGTGGACGTGGATCTCGAGCCCGATGACCGGCTCCCAGGTCACCGGAGCCTTTCCGGGACGAAGTCGAAGGCGAGCGCCCGCTCGAGCGCGTGGCCGGCGCGGAAGAGCAGGTTCTCGGAGAACTGGCGGCCGATGAGCTGGAGACCGACCGGGAGGCCCTCGGACAGGCCGCAGGGGATCGACAGCCCGGGCAGGCCCGCCAGGTTCGACGGGATCGTCAACAGGTCGGCCGCGTACATCGCCAGCGGATTTGCCGTGCGAGCGCCGAGCTCGAAGGCGACGGTGGGCGAGGTCGGGCTGGCGAGAACGTCGAACTGCTCGAAGGCGGCGGCATGCTCGTCGCGGATGACCGTGCGCACCTTCTGGGCCTGGCCGTAGAAGGCCTCGTAGTAGCCGGCCGAGAGCGCGTAGGTGCCGAGCATGATCCGGCGCTTGGGCTCGTCGCCGAAGCCGTCGTGGCGGGTGCGGTCGTACATCGCCCGCACGTCGCCGTCGGGAGTCGAGCGCAGGCCGTAGCGGACGCCGTCGTAGCGGGCCAGGTTCGAAGAGGCTTCTGACGGGGCGATCAGGTAGTAGCAGGGCAGGCCGAACTCGACCGAGCGCGGCAAGCTGCACTCGCCGATCTCGGCGCCCAGGTCGCGGGCCAGGTCGAGCGCGCGCGCGACCTGTTCGGCGACGCCCGCCTCGATGCCCTCAGCCTCGTTCAGCTCCCTCGGGACGCCGATCCGCAGGCCTTTCAGGTCCTCCGCCTCCGGGAGCTCGACCGGCTCGGGCAGCTCGACGGTCGTCGAGTCGCAGGGGTCGCGACCGGCGATGACCTGGTGGAGGCGGGCGCAGTCGCGAACCGTCTTCGCGATCGGCCCGACCTGGTCGAGGCTGGAGGCGAAGGCGACGATGCCGTACCGGGAGACGGTGCCGTAGGTCGGGCGCAGGCCGACCACCCCGCAGAGCGCGGCCGGCTGTTTGATCGAGCCGCCGGTGTCGGAGCCGAGCGCCCAGGGCGCGAGGCCGGCGGCGACGGCCGCGGTCGAGCCGCCCGAGGAGCCGCCGGGCACGCGGGTCGGGTCCCAGGGATTCCGCGTCGGGCCGAAGGCGGAGTTCTCGGTCGACGAGCCCATCGCGAACTCGTCCATGTTCGTCTTGCCGAGAAGTGACAGGCCGGCGTCCTTGCAGCGGGTGGCGACGGTGGCGTCGAAGACCGGGCGGTAGCCGGCGAGGATCCTGGAGCCTGCGGTCGTCTCGATGCCCTCGGTCGAGATGATGTCCTTGAAGGCGACCGGCACGCCGCTCGCGCCTTCGGCGCCGTCGTCGACCGTGCAGAGGTAGACGTTCAGCTCCTCGTTCCGCTCGGCGGCAGCGTCGAGGTAGGCACGGTGCAGCTCGGCGGGCGAGACCTCCCCGCGCTCGAGCAGGCTGGTGGCCTCCTCCGCGGTCAGCCGGAGCGTGTCGATCACGCGGCGCCCCCCTCGAACCGCGCCGTAACTGCCCCCAGGGGTCCCCCGGGACCCCTACAGACACGGTAGCCGGGAAAGGCGCGCGTGTCTGTGATGGAGCTGCGCCGGAAGTGCAACAGCTTCGCCCTCGCGCTCATGCCGCCGGCACGCGGAAGGAGCCGTCCTCGCGGTCGGGGGCGTTCGCGAGCGCCGCCTCGACGGGCAGGCAGGGCCGCGGTTCGTCGTCCGCCCAGACGTTGACCAGGTCGAGCGGGTGCGCCGTAGGCTCCACCCCTTCCAGGTCGAGCTCGGAGACCTTCCCGACCGCCTCGAGGATCGCGCTCAGCTGCTCCGCGAACCGGGAGAGCTCGTCCTCCGAGAGCTCGAGCCGCGCCAGTCGCGCGACGTGCAGAACCTCGTCTCGTGTAATCGCCATCGGCGTGCATCCTCCCAAACGAACGGGGCCCCTTCCGGGGCCCCGTTCTGCTTTCGGTTCCGGAAAGGGTCTAGACCGGCTGGACGTTCGCCGCCTGCAGGCCTTTGTCGCCCTGCACGACTTCGAACTCCACCTGCTGACCCTCGGTCAGCGACTTGTAGCCTTCCCCTGCAATCGCCGAGAAGTGGACGAAGACGTCTTCGCCGCCTTCGCGCTCGATGAAGCCGTAGCCCTTCTCGTTCGAGAACCACTTGACGGTGCCCTTGGGCAAATCTGTACTCCCTTCCTGCACAAACAACGACGGCCCGGGCACCGAGCCGCCGACCTACGTGAAGCGGCGGGAACGTTAGCCGGTCTGTCGCGAGACGGCAAGCCCTCTTTGCGCCTCGGAGTCAAACGCCTGGAAACGCCAGGAGGCCGAGCCGGTAGCGCGCCGCGCGCACCGTGTT
>DASPRN010000123.1:0-9736 GCA_035624425.1 Gaiellaceae bacterium | reverse complement strand
CGAGCATCCCGCTGCCCTCGAGGACGACGAACGCCTCCGACTCGGACGAGTGGCAGTGCGGCGGGCAGCCGCGCTTGCCGGTCTCGCGGCGGATCCAGTTCAGGCCGGAGCGCTCGGAGCCCGCGGCGGCGGCCAGCACCTTGTCGCCGTCCTCGTCGAAGTGGACGTCGTCGAACGCGACGACGTTCGCCGGCCGCTCGCCCGGATCGGCGAACTCAAGCTCGCCGATCTCGGCCTCGACCTTCCACGGGTCGTCGTCCCGGCCCTCCACCCACGGGTAGCCGAGCCGGAGGGCGCGGGAGCGCGGCAGCCAGCCGTACTCGACGGGATGCCTGGTCCCGAAGACGATGTAGTCGAGCCCGTCGGGCCCGCCCTTGAAGGTGTGCTCGAAGTGGTCGGCGAGCTGGACGATCGTGTCGCCGGCGCGCACCTCGCAGACCTGCTCGTCCTGCCAGAGGAGGCCGGAGCCGCCGAGGACGAAGGTGATCTCCTCCGAGCGCCCGTGCGAGTGCGGGGGCGTCGAGAGCCGGCCCGGCTCGATCCGGACGCGGTTGACGCCGATGGCTTTGGCGCCCGCTGCATCGCCGAGGCGCTGCCAGGTTGCGCCCATCGGCCCCTTGTCGCGGCGGACCGCCTCGACGTCATCCCAGTGCGCGAGCACGGGCGGCAGTATCACCCGTCCCCTTTGGCCGTGTCCCGGGGTCAGACCCCGGGGTGTCCGCTTCGGACAGTGCGGGCGGAGGGACTCGAACCCTCAAGCTCTCTCGAGCACCGGCCCCTAAAACCGGCGTGTCTGCCAATTCCACCACGCCCGCGTCAGCGAAGTGTAAGAGGAATACGAGGACGGCTAACTAATCCCACGAGGGTCAGTCTCACACGTGGACATGGACGCAACCGTCGTCAAGCTTCCGACCGTCGAGTCCCTCAGCGAGGAGATCCGCGGGCTCGTCTTCGAGCGGCAGACGCTGCGCTCGGTCGGAGCCCCGCGCGAGCACCTCGAGCAGAACCGCGTCGAGCTCGTGCGAGCCCAGCAGGAGCTGGTGCGCGCCCTGATCCGCCGGCACCTGCCGGCCGACCGAAACGCCGCGTAGACACCCCTGGACAGCCGAGGGGTGGCGGAGGGGACTCGAACCCCCGACCACCGGGACCACAACCCGGGGCTCTACCAACTGAGCTACCGCCACCGCGAGCGCAGACAGGATAGCTCGCCTTCCGTGGCAAACTGGATCGCAAGGCCCCGTAGCTCAGTGGATAGAGCGGCGGACTTCGAATCCGCGTGCGGAGGTTCGATCCCTCCCGGGGCCACTCCCGTCGAAAGTCCGCCCGCTTCGCGGGCATGACGACTTTCGACGGATCGCCTCGCCCGAGAAGCGTTCGCGAGCCGCGCCCGCCAAACTGCGAGCACAAGTTGACTGCACCCCGGGGACTGCCGAGCGAGATGCGCCTGGGAGGATTCGAACCTCCGACCAACGGCTTAGAAGGCCGTCGCTCTATCCCCTGAGCTACAGGCGCGCACGAGAAGGGTAGCGCCCTCCTCTGCGGGCTACTTCGAGCGGACGCCGAAGTCCGCGGTGACGATCGTGGCCGCCGCGTTGCCGTAGACGCCCGGGGCGCTCGTCGCGTGGACGGCGGAGAGCCCGATGTCGCGCCAGCGCGGGTCGAGGAGATTCTGGCGGTGGGGCGCGCTGTTCAGCCAGAGCTTCATCGCCTGCGCCGCGCCGACCTCCGGCGACCCCCAGAGGAGGTTCTCGCCGACCGCCCAGCGGTGGTAGCCGCTCAGCGTGTAGTAGCTTGCGATTCGTCTCGCGAACGAGGTGCCGTTGGCCGAGTTGTGTCCGAAGTAACCGGCCTTCGCCATCTCGGTCGAGTGGAACGTGGCCGCGGATCTGAGCGACGTGACGACGCGAAGCGTCGCGAGGCCGTGGGCGGCCCGAAGCGCGTTCACCTTGGCGACCAGCGCCGCCTGCAGCGCGGAGGCGGTGCTGACCGATCCCTGGCCGCGAGCCGACCCGGACGAGGGGACGGCCAGCGCGAGGGTGAGGACGGCGAGCGCGAGGAGCTTCTTCGCGGCCATGCGACGGCCATCGGCCGCGCGGCTTTAGCCCTGGATCGGCCAAACGGATGATTTGGGGCTAGAGCGGCGCCGGTGCGTGCTCGGCGCGGTGGGCGCGCCAGTCCAGCAGCAGCACCTGGATCGAGCCGGCCACCGGGATCGCGGCGAGGGCGCCGAGGATGCCGGCGAGCTCGGCGCCGATCAGGATCGAGATCAGGACCGCCAGCGGCGAGAGCTGCACCGTGCGGCCGTAGACCACGGGCTGGAGGACGTGGTTCTCGAACTGCTGGTAGAGGATGAAGAAGGCGACGACGACGATCCCGGCCACGATCGAGTGGATGAAGGCGACGAGCCCGATCAGGATCGCGGCGATGGTCGCGCCCACGAGCGGAATCAGGTCGAGGATCGCGACGATCAGGCCGAGCGCGACCGCGTACGGCACGCCCATGATCAACAGCACGAGGGTCGTCAGCCCTCCGGCGATCAGGCTGATCAACAGGTTGCCCGTCACGTAGCCGCCGATGGTGCGGTAGATGTCGTGGCCGACCTTTCGCCAGCGCGGCCGGGAGCGCTCCGGCAGCAGCGAGTAGAAGCGCTCGACCCAGGCCGGTCCCTCGAGGATCATGAAGTAGGTCATGAAGCCGATCGTGATCGCGCCGACGACGATCGAGATGATCCCCTTGGCGACGGAGACGGCAACGCCCGAGAGCCCGAGCGCCTTTTTCGCGCCGCCCGTCTGGACCGCGTGCCTGACCCGCTCCTGGAGGTGGTACTTCGTCTCCAGGAAGCCGAGGCGGCCGCGGCCGTGCGTGACGTCGTGCACGTAGCTCGGCAGCTTGTGCACGAAGTCGTCGCTCTGGTGGACGAGCGTCGGCACGAACGTGAGGCCGATGCCGACGAAGAACGCGAGCGTCACCAGGTAGGCGATCGCCGCCGCCAGGCCGCGGCTGCGGACGCCGTGGCGCTGAAGCCAGTCCACGAACGGGTTGAGCGCCAGGGCGAGGAAGGCGGAGATCACCACCCAGGTCAGGACGTGACGCGCGATCCAGATCACCTCGAGGGTGATCGCGACCGCGATGATCGTCGCCAGCAGGGCCAGGATCGTGTGCAGCCGGAAGCGAACGAGACGCTCCGGGATCATCGGTGGAGCATCGCGGTCGCGCCGGACGTTCACGCGGGCGACCTCAGAGCGGGCGGCGGGAATCGAACCCGCATGACCAGCTTGGAAGGCTGGGGCTCTGCCATTGAGCTACGCCCGCGGGGGCTCGTAGCGTAGCCCGAAACGAGAACGGCCTCCCGGTGGGGAGGCCGTTCGGCTAGTTACGCGGTGGCCTTTGCGGCGAGCAATTTCCGAGACCCTGCGGCGAGACGTCGGAGCGACCCCGCGTTGTCTGTAGTTGTCATCGTCGGAGATCAGTCAACACCTCGCCATCCCCCCGATGGGGGGTTCGGGCGACAATTCGCGCCGTGGAGCGGGTCTTCCTGACACGCCATGCCGAGAGCGAGCTCTCGACGTTGGGGATGACGAACGGCGACCCGAGCATCGCCTGCGGCTTGACGGCGGAAGGGCGCGTGCAGGCGCACCGTCTCGGGCAGCTGCTCGAGGCCACCCCGCTCGAGCTCTGCGTCACCAGCGAGTTCGAGCGCACGCGGGACACGGCCGATCTCGCCCTGGCGGGCCGCGACGTCCCTCGCCTCGTCGTTCCCGGCCTGAACGACATCCGCTTCGGCAGGTACGAGGGCGGCGCGCTTCGCGAGTACCGAGCCTGGGCCCGTGCGCACGGCCCGGCGGACCGGCCGCCGGGCGGCGGCGAGAGCCGAGTCGAGACCGTCAGCCGCTACGTCGAGAGCTACCGCTCGATCCTCACACGGCCCGAGCCGTCGATCCTCGTGGTCGCGCACAGCCTGCCGGTGCGCTATGCCCTCGACGCCGCCGCGGGCCGGCCGCCCGCGCCGGCCGTCGAGCAGATCCCTTACGCCGAGCCGTTCCCCTTGCGGACTGCGGAGCTGGCCGCGGCCGTCGAGCTCCTCGACGCCTGGTCCCGGGACCCCGTCTGGCCCACCTTGCCTAGCTGAACTGGAAGTCCGCGTACGGCGTCGTGCCGTCCGACAGGTGGACGTAGAGCCGGCGGCAGGTGCCCGCCCACTGCTTGTCCGTCGCCCAGTTGAAGTGGAAGCTCGAGCCGGTGATCCCGGCGACGCCGTTGGTGCCGATCGGCAGGTCGGGCGGGTTGACCGGGTCGGTCGTCGCGTTCGGGCAGCGGATCTGCCTCGACGAGATCGACTGCAGCGCGTTCAGGTTCGCGTAGGCGTTGCCGGCCGCGTCCGCGAGCGACCACTTGAGCGGAATCGTCGAGCCCGCCTTGTTCGTGTTCAGCGTCGGCGGGTTGCTGACCGGCGACTGGAAGCCGCCCCAGACGAACACGACGGTGTACGTGACGCTCTTGACGCTCAGGTTTCCCGCCAGGTCCTCGGCGGCGACGGTGAACGTGTGCGTTCCGGGCGAGCTCGTGTCGAGCGGGCTGCCCGGGCTTGCCAGCCCCAGATCCTGATGGACCGCGGAGCCGCCCGAGAGCGTGAGGCTCTTCCCGAGCACCGCTCCGTAGAGCGACGAAGCGCCCGACACCGTCACGGCCGCCGTCGGCGCGTAGAGGTTCACGTAGCTGCGGCTGCCGCCGGAGAACGTCGCCCCCCCGTTGCCCGCGAGCGAGACCTGGAGGTTGGCGGCGCTGTTGCTCGAATTGAGGAAGGCGGCACCGCTGACGGTGAGCTGTCCCGTGAGCCGGATCGCAACCGGCCCCCCGACGGCGAGTGTCGAGCCGCCGGAAAGCGTCAGGTTGTGGAAGCAGTACGACCCGGCGGTGAGCGTTGCGGTATTCCCACCGCTCACGGTCAGATCGCCCGACAGAGCGCTGTAGCTGAACCTCCCGGAAATCCCGCCGGCGGTGCTGAACGGCCCGCAGGCCGGAACCGGGGGCGCCGAGAGCGCCGCGGCGGGCGAGCCCGAGACGGCCGAGCCCGTGATCGTTCCGCCGTTCGAGATCGTCGTGCCCGCCGTGACGTTGCCGTTCACGACACCGGCACCGGTGAGCGCGACCGAGCTTCCGGTCGAGCGCACGTTGCCGTTCACCTGCGCCCCCCCGCTGAGAGAGATGGCGCCGTTGCTCAGCAGCCTCGCGGCCGCGCTCTTGGTTCCCGGACCGTAGGGACCGCTACTCGAGTCGAAGCTGTCGATGGAGGACGCCCCGCTCGCGGACACGGAGTCGAGCCCGATCACGCCGACCTGAATGGCGGCCGCGCCGTCGGTCGCGCCGGTGCAGCTGGCGATCCCGACCGGGCTCGAGCATGTGAACTGCGCGCGGACGTCCTGGTTGAGGGTGTAGACGTCGCCCGGCAGCGGCTTGGTGATCGTGATCGACGGTCCGGGCACCGCTGCGGCCGGCACCGACTGGAAGTTGACGGCCTTGTTGAAGCTGTAGCCCACGTTGGCGGCGTTGTCCTGCGCCTCGGAGTCGACCTGGATGGGGCCTGTTCCCACCGTCGTGATCGTCCCCGTCCAGAGATCGCCGCTCGCGTGCTGTAGCTCGAGCACGTGCCAGGTGGTCTCGCCGCTCTCGTGGTAGAGGACGGCGACCCGGTGCAGCCCGGACTCGTCTGCGGCGCGCACGAAGGCGGTGAACGAATGCGCATCGGTCTGCACGGCCTGCGTCTGGATGATGGTCGGCGGCGTGTAGTCGTTCGAGGTCGAGTAGCCGACGTCGAGCCCGAACGCGTCGACGAGCTGCTCGGTCCCCGCGGACAGGTCGCCGGTCTGGTTCGGGAAGAACCGCCCGAGGTTGACGACCGCCGTGTCCTTCTGCGCGCCGAACACGACGTCGCGGTTGACCGTCGCGAACGTCGCCGGGAAGTAGATGTTCGGGAAGTCGCGCGCCGGCTTTTCATCCGACGAGTGGACGAGCGGGAACGGCTTGTAGGGGACGACGTCCTGCAGCGTGTGCGTGGTGAGGCTGCGAACCCAGACGCCGTGCGCGACCGTGCCGGGCACCGTCACGTCGCGAGAGACCGTCGGCTGCTCCGGCCGGTAGAAGACGGACAGCGTCCCCATCGTCCACGGCACGCCGCTCTGCGTAAAGGTCGAGCCGTCCGGCCTGCTCGGATCGTCGAACAACTTCGGGTGCTGCGGGTCCGACTGGCCGATGTCGAAGCCCGTCACCTCGGGCAGGTGCGCGGTGTCGACGCCGCCCTCGACCGCATGGCTCGGCGGCGTGACGACCGGCGGCGGGTTCTGCGGCGTGCCGGAGAAGCCGTAGAACGGCAGGCCGTACATGTTCGCCTCGATCATCACCTTCTCGTCGATGACGTCGTAGTTCGAGGGCTCCGAGTAGTACTGGTGGAGCGCGCGCACCCACTCCTCGCCGATCGTGCCGCCGGAGTCGAGGTTGCTCGCGAAGTGGTCGTAGAGGCGCTCGGAGAGGTCGTTCGTGTCCGTGTCGCCGTAGCCGTAGGCGCTGTTGGCGACGTAGATGGCGGCCCTCGCCGCACTGTAGGCCTGGGCCCAGTCGAGGAAGCGCCGCTGGACGTCCGGGCTGAAGGACGTGAGCGCGTCGGGCCGCAGCAGCGTGTCGGGCACGTTCAGGCCGCCGTGGCAGCCGACGGTGAACACGAGCCGGCCGTTCTCCGGGTGGGCCGGGTTCACGTCGGCCGTCGAGGCGAAGTCCGGGAACGAGTACGGCGTCGGCAGGAAGGCTGGCTGCGCGAGCCAGTGGCTGTAGTGGGCCCAGATCGCGCCGATGCTCGGGACCGGCGAGGCGTTGAAGAAGCTCGAGAGCAGGGTCGCGTGATCCCAGCCGGCCGGCGTGGGCGGCGTCGTGGGCGGCAGGAAGGTGTGCGTGAGGCCCGTGAACTGGGACGCGAGCGCGGCGTCGGCCGCCTTCGCCCCGTCGGTGAAGAACGAGTCGCCGGTGGTGAGCGAGCTGGTCGGGGTGAGCGTCCCGTTCACGCTCAGGAACTGCTGGAGCTGCCCGTTGATGTCCTCCGGGGTCTCGACCAGCCGCGAGACGCTGATCTGCGGCAGCGGGATGTCGTGCCCCAGCCAGTTCGTCGGCGTGAAGTGCCCGTAGGCGCCGTCGGTCATGATCGCGTTCTGCCCGGCGGTCGCATAGATCTCGTTCCCCTTCGTCATCCCGCGCGTCGTGAAGGCGAGGTCGCTCGCCTCGTCCACCTCGGGCGCGTTGTCGCTGAGATCCTGCTGCCGCCACGAGGGCTCGACCTGGTCGGTGCCGAGCAGGACGACGAACTTCAGGTTCGGCAGCCGCGCGCGGTAGGTGGCGACGAGGTCGTTGATCGAGCGGACGACCGCATTCGCGTTGTCGAGGTTGCACGGGTTCGCGTCCCAGGTGTTGTAGGCGGCCCGGACGGTTGCGCTGCCGTCGACCTGGAGGACGGCGGCGTTCTCCATCGTCGCGACCTGGTTGAGCGGCGACGACGAGCCGGCGTTCAGCAGCGCATCGGTGCGCGCCGCGCCGTAGAGGCCGGCCATGCGCTGGCGATCGACGAGGAAGAGCGCCTTCGTGCTCGTCGGCAGCGAGTTGACGGCCGGCAGGGTGCCGGGCGTCGCGGTGTTCAGGCCGATGACCGGGTCGCACGGGAGCTGCGGCGGCGGCGGGGTCACCTTCACGCGCAGGACGTAGTGATGGTTGCTGAAGGCGCCGTTGTAGCCGCTGACGCCGATCACGGCCGCGCCGGTCTCGCCGTGCGTCACGAACTGCGCAACCTCGTTCACCGCGCCGCGGTTGGCGGAGATGCTCCCCGCGGTGCCGATCGAGCCGGCCGTCCCGATCGAGCCGGAGGTTCCGATCGCGGCCGCGCCGAGATCGGACTGGGCGTCCGGCTGCAGCGCGGCCGTCGAGTTGTCGACGCCGGCCGGCGTGTCCTCGATCGGGATCGAGCCGGCCGTGCCGATCGAGCCCGAGGTGCCGATCGAGCCTGACGTGCCGCTGGACTGGACGCCGGGCGCGGCCGGCTTGTTGACCGCGAGGTCGAGGTCGGCGTCGGGCGGCACCTTCAGGTACACCGTCACCTTGCTGCCCGGGCCGAGGTTGCCGAGCGGGAAGCGGTAGAAGTCGACGTCATTCGAGGTTGCGATGTGTCCGACGACCAGCGTGTCCTTGTCGATCGTCGGCGCGTTCCCCGGGTCGTCGTTCGGCTCCCAGTTCTGCGTCACGAGCACCGGCGCCTGGTTCGAGGCCGAGTAGGTGCTGTCGTTCGCCGTCACCTCGACGCTCGAGGCCTTGCTCCCGAGGGTCAGGCCGGCGTAGGACTGGAAGTTGAGCCGAACGTGCTTCGTCGTGTCGAACTCGTCACACGGCCCCGGCGGGAGCGTCGACCAGGTCGGGTCGCCCGGAGGGCCGCTCGGATCCACGACGGCCACCGGCGCGCCGCCCCCGTAGGAGACCGTCGAGGAGCCGGCGACGGGGAAGAACCCGTCCGGCAGTTTCACGTGGACGCTGAAGCTTTGGGCCACGGAGCAGACGAGGTCGAAGTCGACGTGGTAGTGGACGTTCTGGTTCGTGCCGGCGACGTCCTGGAGACCCTGGATGCTGAGCTGCTCCCACGGGTAGTCCGAGACGGAGAGCATCGCCTGGATCAGCTGGCCGATCGTGACGCTCGTCGTGTCGTACGGCGGCTGCAGGTGGGCGAGGAGCGTCGCCAGGGTCACGTTGGGCCTGATCGCGTTGGCCGCCGAGGCGTCGCCGAGCGTCGACCCGGCCGGGCAGGTGAACGTGCCGGCGCAATTGACGATGTCTCCGAGCGGAGCGACCTTCGAAAGCGGCACCGTGCCGAGCGCCGTGAAGCGCAGGTCGATCGTGGAGACGTCGATCGAGCCGACCGTTCCGATCGAGCCGGCCGTCCCGATCGAGCCTGCCGTCCCGATGTTGGCGACGGAGATCGAGCCGAGGTTCTGCGTGCCGAGCTCACCGGCGATGGCGACGCCGAGGGCGGTGTTCTTGGAGGTGTCGACGCCGTCGAGGCTGCCGCCGCCGTCCAGGATCGCGGCGCTCCAGCTCGCGTAGTGGGTCCCGTCCGGCTTGAGCGGCGTCGGGATCTGGTCGAGCGGCGTGTTCCCGAGCAGGATTGCCCCGAGCGGGGCACTGCGCCACAGCGAGGTGACGAACGGCACCTTGCTCAGCGGCAGCGCGGAGAAGCGCTGCCAGGGCGTCAGGTGGTCGTCCGCCCCCTGCTCCGTGTCGGTGGCCATGTCGTAGAAGGGGATCGCCTGCAGCGGCTGGGTGGCGAGGCTCGTGCCGTGGAGGATGTCGGCCCAGGTCGTGCCGATCAGCGGCAGCTCGGCGAGCGTGATCTTCTTCAGAACTGCGCCGTTGCCCGGAATCGTGTCGATCGACCCCGCTGTGCCGATCGACCCGGAGGTGCCGATCGGGCCGAGGCCGATGTTCCCCGCGGCGATCGAGCCGACCGCGCCGATCGAGCCCGCGGTTCCGATCGAGCCTGCGGTGCCGATCGAGCCCGAGGTGCCGATCGAGCCGGCCGTGCCGATGGACCCTGCGGCGCCGATCGAGCCGGCGGTCCCGATCGAGCCGGCGGTGCCGATCGAGCCGGAGGTGCCCGTGGAGCCGGCCTGCCCGCTCGAGTTCGGGTCGGCCGGGAGCGTCGCGAGCCGCGAGA
>DASPRN010000144.1:0-3277 GCA_035624425.1 Gaiellaceae bacterium | reverse complement strand
GTCGGGTTGACCACCGCCATCCCGTCGGCGAACGTCCGCCGCCAGACCACGCCGACCCGTGAGGCGCCGCCCGTGGGGACGCCGAGGTCCTGGCGCCAGTCGGGGGCGGAGGGCTCGGCGCCGCAGCCCGTCGAGAACGTGAGCGCGCTCCTGGAACCGCGCGCGAAGAGCAGGAAGCTGGCGCGCGCGTACTCCATCGCGGCGAGGTCGTCCACCCGCCCGTAGGCGATCGCCACGAACGCCTTGTTCCGCGCCTGGGCTCGCTCGAGGAGGCGCATCTGGTACTTCCAGGCGGCGCCCGTGAGCGCCCCGGCGCCGAACCCCGGCGCCGACTTCGTCCACCATTCCTTGGCGGCGCCGGAGAGGTAGGAGACCCAGCGGCTCCACACGCGGGTTCGCGCGTCGTTGATGTTCCCGACGACGAGCACGTGCTGCCGGCGCAGCCCCGGGCCCACGTTGCGCAGGAAGCGGAAGGTCGCCCGCTGGTAGTCGCCCGGCCCCGGGTAGCGCGCGAGCACCCGGCCGTCCAGGTACGACGGGTACTGCATCGAGGCCGCCACGTTGTCGAGGAAGACGCCGTCCCACCCCCGCCGCCGCAGCTCCGCCGCCACGTTGCGCTCCCACGCTTGCTGGTAGGAGCGGCTGCCGACGTCCATCTGCCAGGCGTGCGGCCAGTCGCTCCAGCTGACGCGGCGCCCCTGCGTGTCGCGCAGGAACCACTCCGGGTGCCGCCGGTTGGCGTAGGCGTAGCCGACTCCGGTCGGGAGCAAGCCGGCCCGGCGCGCGTCGTCGCGGGTCGAGGCGATGTCCTTGTAGACGAGCACCTTGGTCCCCGGGCTGCGACGCTTGATCCCGCGGATCTGCCGGTACTCCCAGGCCTGCAGGATCGCGTAGCGGTAGCGCGCCACTGGCTGCACGGGCCTGCTTTGCCCGCAGAGCCGCAGGGCGGCGAGATCGGAGGTCGGCCCGATCGGGCCGGTCCGCGCAGAGCCGGAGACGGAGACGACTGCCGCGCCCACGGCCACGACCACGACCACGACGAGCGCTAGGCGGACAGGCGTCCCGGCCGGAGAAAGCCGCAGAACGCTCTTCTTCCCCTTGATGACGTGCGACGTGTACCACAGAAAGGGGCGCGGAGGGGCCACCTGCCCCTCCGCGCCTCCTGCGCCTACGCGCTCGCGCCGGCCGGAGCCAGGCGGACGCCCGCGGGCGGGTGAGGCATCCCGGACTGGACGCTCACGACCTCGAGCTGCCTGCTCACGTAGACCGTGACGGGGGTGCCGTCCGAGCGGACCATGTGCGCCTCGTAGGCGGCGTTGCCGTCGGCGTCAGTCTCGACGCGGACGATCGTCCCGCCGGGGACCTTCGCGAGCGCGAGCTCGCGGACCTTGGCCGCGGTGTCGCCGGTGAGCGGCGTCTCGTCGCTCCGCTGCGGGCCCCACGGGTGTGCGGCGCTCGGCGCCGCGGCCGCCGAGCCCGAGCCGGAGCTCGAGCCCGACCCGTTCGCGGCGCTGGCGATACCGTAGCTGCCGGCCGCGACTCCGAAGGCGATCGCGCCGACCACGATCGTGCGCTCGAGCGACCACCTCCGTCTGTGACTGTCCATCGCTGGACTCCTTTCGTCGACTCGCCCGAAAACCCCGGGCACGAAGCTCACGGTCGCAGCCGGGCCTGAGAGGAGCCTGTGAGCCCGCTAAGGAGTCGCTAAGAGGTCACTCGTATTGCCTAAGATCGCTTCGATGGGTGCCGAGGACGTCGAGATCGCGACCCGGTTTCTACGTGCGGCCGGAGCCTCGCTGAAGACCGGCGACCGCGAGCCGGTCTACCCGCTGCTCGCGCAGGACGTGGAATGGGTCACTCCCATGCGAACGCTGCACGGGCTCGACGAGGTGCGGGAGGAGCTGATCTGGGGCTTCCCACCCGAGAACCTCGACGCCGAGCTGGAGCTGGGCGAGGTGGAGGACCTCGGTGAGAGCCGGGTCGGTTGCGATTTTCGCGAGGTGTACCGCTGGAAGGAGACCGGCGAGTTCGCCCACGAGCGCCGGCGGCGGGTCGAGGTGACGATTCGCGACGGGAGGATCAGCCGCTACGAGATGCGCGTGGTGGGCTAGACGCGAACCACCACAGCACGAGGGATGGAGCCTTTGGCGCGTCGTGACGATGCCGTCTGCGTGCGGCAAACGTTCTCTGCATGCGGCCAACTGCGGAGGGAGGTGAATCAGATGAAGCTGTTCACCTCGCTTGCGGTCATCGTCAGCTCGCTGGGCGATCGCGAGGAAGGGCAGTCCCTGGTGGCGCAAATCGTGGCCCTGGCCCTCGTCGGCCTCGCCATTTCCGGCGCGGTTTCGCTCCTCGGGCGGTTGCCATAGACGGGCACGGCGTAAACCAGTTCCCGATGGCGCAGCTCAGGTAGCGCGGGGCTCAGGCCACAGGCGCGGCGACCGGCTTCCGGGCCTCCTCGAGCGACCACACCTTCAGCTTGCCCTCGCGCCCGCGGACCTCGACCTCGCCGACGGGGACGACGTCGTCGGGCAGGCGCACGAGCGCCTCGCGCGACGAGTCGGCCATGAGCAGGTAGAAGTCCGACTCTTTCGTCAGCCCCTCGAGGCGCGACGCGGTGTTGATCGTGTCGCCCATGGCCGTGTACTCGAGCCGCTTCTCGGAGCCGACGTTGCCGGCCATGAACGGCCCGCTGTTGAGCCCGACGCCGATCCGGAAGCCGTCGCCGTGGCCCTGTTCGCGCAGCCATTCGTTGAAGCGCGGCAGCCGCTCGCCGAGGATCTCACGAGCCGCCGCGAGCCCGCGGTCCGCGTGATCCTCCTGCTCGATCGGTGCGCCGAAGACGGCCATGAAGCCGTCGCCGAGATAGGAGATCAGAGTGCCGCCGTGGCCGAGAATCGCCTCCGTCAGCTCGCCGAGGTAGCGGTTGATCACGTCGACGACCGTCTCCGGCGGCAGCGACTCCGCGAACTGCGTCGACCCGCGCAGGTCGGTGAACATGCACGTGCCGAACACCCGTGCTCCGCCGAGGCGCAGGCCCTCGTCCGTGTGCAGGAGCACCTGGTTCACGACTTCCTCGGGGACGAAGCGGGCGAAGGTGTCGCGTGTGCGCTGGCGCTCGAACGCCGCGAGCAGGTAGTGAACGGCAAGCGCCCCGACGGTGGAGACGACGAGCGCACCCAGCGGATAGACGAACGCGAGGATCTTCCCGTGGTTGAACGCGAACTGCGCAATCACCGCATAGATGCTGCCGAGCAGCACCGCGCCGAGGATCGTC
>DASPRN010000120.1:0-15628 GCA_035624425.1 Gaiellaceae bacterium | reverse complement strand
GACGAAGACCGGGTAGCCGAACGGGCTCTCCGGGGTCTGACCCCGCCTGAGCGTGATGTTGCGCGTGACCGGAATGCCGCGGTCGCGCATCACGGCCTTGAACACGTCCTTGTCCATCGCGAGCGCCGAGCCGAGCACGCCCGCCCCGACGTACGGCACGCCCGCGAGCTCGAGCAGGCCCTGGACCGTGCCGTCCTCGCCGAAGGGTCCGTGCAGGACCGGAAAGACGACGTCCACCTCGTCGAGAGTCGCGGGCACCTTCTCGGTCGGGACCGGGAGCGTCTCGGCCACAGAGCCGCCGTCCGAGCCGCTGCCGAGCTGCCAGCGCCCGTCGCGGCCGATCTCGACCGCGACGGTCTCGTATCGCTCGGGGTCGAGCGCCTCCAGCACCGAGCGCGCCGAGGCGAGCGATATGTCGTGCTCGGACGAGCGCCCGCCGAGGAGCACCGCGACGCGGGTGCGCCGGCTCACGGCGCCGGCGGGTTGAGGCGGCCGACCACGATCGTTACGGTCGAGCCGTGGTCCGCCTTCGTCCCGCCGCCGGGGTTCTGTGAGATGACGATTCCGTCCAGGCTCGGGTCGGTCACGTCCTGACGCTGGACCACGACCTTGAACCCTGCGGCCTGCAGCGTGTCCGTCGCGGAGGTCTCATCCTGGCTGGTCACGTCCGGGACGGTCGTCTGCTTCGGGCCCTTGGAGACGCTGAGCGTGATCGTCGCTCCCCGCGCGGCGGTGCCTGTCGGATTCTGCGAGACGACGGTGTCCGCCGGTTGGTTGCTGTCGACGTTCGTGCGTTTGACGCCGAAGCCGGCGTTCTGGAGCGTCGCGCTCGCCTGGTCGAAGGACTGGCCGACGACATAGGGCACGCTTACCGGCTGCGGGCCGCTGGAGACGTTGATCTGCACCTTCGAGCCCTTCCTGACCTTCGTCCCCGCGTGCGGGAACTGGCCGGTGACGGTGTCCGGCGGCTTGCCCGAGTGGACCGAGACCACTATGAAGGTGAGCCCGGCATTCGTCAGCGTGCTGACCGCGTCGTCGCGGTTCTTGCCGATCACGTTCGGCACCGCGACCTGCGGCGGGCCGTTCGAGACGGTGATCTGGACCGGGCTGTTCTTCGCGAGCTTCGAGCCGGCGAGCGGGTTCTGGTCCATGACGACGCCCTTCGGCACGCTGTTGTCGAAGCTCAGCTTCACCTTCGGGACGAAGCCGTGCTCGATCAGCCTGTTCTTGGCCAGCTCGACCCGGAGGTCGATCACGTTCGGAACCGGGACCGGCTTGTTGTTGTTGAGCTGGTCCTGGATCTTCGTGTAGGCGAACCAGGCCGCCCCCCCGGCGGCGACGAGCAGCAGCACCGAGAGCACCCACGGCCAGATGGGTCGCCGGCGGCGGGGAGGCCCCTCGTAGCCGTAGTAGCCGGCGGGCGGCGTGGCGCCGGGCGGGGCCGGCCGTTGCGGAGCCGCGCCGGGCGGTCGCGCGATCACCGAGGTGGGCGCGGCGGCCATCACTCCGGCGCCGGCGAGAACGGCGGTGGCGGCCGCTGCGGTCTCGTCGCCGACCGGCAGCCCGTTCAGCACGCGCTCGAGGTCGGCGTCCATCTCCTCGGCGCTCTGGTAGCGGTCCGACGGATCCTTGGCCAGCGCGCGCAGCACCACCAGATCGAGGTCGTGCGGGACCTCGGGCCGCAGCTCCGACGGCGGCCTCGGCGGCTCGGAGAGGTGCTTCATCGCGATCTCGAGCGGCGTGTCGCCGGTGAACGGCACCTGGCCGGTGAGCAGCTCGTAGAGCACGACGCCGACCGAGTAGAGGTCGGAGGTCTGGTCGACCGGCGCGCCGCGCGCCTGCTCGGGAGAGAGGTACTGCGCGGTGCCGATGATCGAGCCGACCTCGGTCATCTGGCTTGCTCCCGAGCGGGCGATGCCGAAGTCCGTCACCTTCAGGCGCCCCTCCGGGCCGACGAGCACGTTGTGCGGCTTGATGTCGCGGTGGACGATCCCGTGCTTGTGCGCGAAGCCGACCGCGGCCAGGATCTGGCGGGCGTACTCGACGGCGGTCTTGATCGGCGCCGGCCCGCGGCCGACGATCAGCTCCTTGAGCGAGCGTCCGTCGAGGAACTCCATCGCGATGTAGTAGGTGCCCTCGGCCTCGCCGCGGTCGTAGATCGAGACGATGTTCGGGTGCGAGAGCCCGGCGGCGTTCTTCGCCTCGCGGCGGAAGCGCTCGACGAACTGGTCGTCGGCGGCGTGGCGGTCGTTGAGGATCTTGATCGCGACGCGCCGGCCGAGCTCCTGGTCCTCCGCGAGGTAGACGTCGGCCATCCCGCCGGCGCCCAGCTTGCGGACGATCTTGTACCGCCCGTCGAAGACGGTGCCGATCAGCGTGTCCGAGACGGCCATCTCACCATGACATTAGGGATTCGACCCCGGGGTCAGTAACGCCTCCATGATCGCCTTCGCGATCGGGGCGGCGGTCGTGCCGCCGACGCCGGTCTGGTTCTGGAGCACGACGGCCACCGCCACGGTCGGGGCGTCGGCCGGGGCGAAGGCGATGAACCAGGTCGTGTTCGGCGTCCCGGGGCCGCCCGTCTCGGCGGTGCCCGTCTTGCCGGCGACCTTGATCCCCGGGATCTGCGCCGCGGTGCCGGTGCCGCCGGTGACGACCGCCTGCATCATCTGGTTCAGCTGCGAGGCGGTGCTCGGCCGCATCGCGCGCTTGTACCTGTGCGGGTGGGCGCGGTAGATGACGCTCCCGTCGGGCGCGGTCACCTTGCCGACGACGAAGGGGCGCATGACGACGCCCTGGTTCGCGACCCCGGCCGCGACCATCGCCATCTGCAGCGGCGTCACCAGCGGGTGGGCGGTCGCGGGGCCCTGGCCGAAGGCGAGGCGGCCGACGTCGACCTGCTGGGGCTCGGTTGGGTCGAACAGGCGGTTGGCGCGATCGTAGAGCCCGCTCGGCCTCCGCTCGCTGGACGGGGTCTCGAGCGGCGGCGGCTTGTAGAAGCCGAACCGCTTGGCCGCGTTCAGGATCGAGCGCTCGCCGATCTGCTGGCCGATCTGGCAGAAGACCGCGTTGATCGAGTGCTCGAGCGCCTGCAGGAAGTCGACGTTGCCGAAGACCTCGACCCGGCCCTGGTCGGCGAAGTTCTTCACCTTCTGCCCGTACTCGATGCAGTAGCCGGGATCGTTGAAGCGCGAGTCGATCGTGTAGCGGCCCGAGTCGAGGGCGGCGGTCGAGGTCACGACCTTGAAGCTCGAGCCCGGGGTGAACAGGCCGGCGGTCGCGCGGTTGACGAGCGGCGAGGCCGGGGTGCAGGGCGCGCGGGTGCGCAGGATCTTCGAGAAGTTGGACTCGACCAGGTTCGGGTTGTACGTCGGCCGAGAGGCCATCACCCGCACGGCGCCTGTGCGCGGGTCGAGCGCCACCGCCGCGCCGCACTTGCCGGCGAGCAGGGACATCGCCACCTGCTGGGCCTGCGGCTTGATCGTCAGCCAGAGGTCGTTGCCCTTGATCGTCTCGCCGCGGAGCTTGTTCAGCAAGCCGTCGACCACCGTCTTCAGGCTCGTGTTCGAGCCGGTCAGGTAGTCGTTCTCCGACTCCTCGAGCCCTGCCCGGGAGCGCGACTGGGTCGAGTAGCCCACGACCGGCGCGTAGAGCCCGCCCTGCGGGTAGCGGCGGAAGTAGAGCGTCTGCCCTCCGACGCGCTTGCGGCGGTTGGTCGCGAGGATCTGGCCGTTCGCCGCCCGGATCTTCCCGCGCTTGACCGAGAGCTGCGCGACCACCTGGATCGCGTTGTCCTGCTTGTCCGCGAGCCCGGCCGACGCCCACGTCTGCCAGTAGGTCGTGCCGACGATCAGCGAGGCGATCAGGACGAGGCCGAGCAGGGCGAGCCGGGCGATCTGGCGGTTCATCCGCGCTCCCGGTTCGCCCGGTCGGAGACGAGGAGCAGCAGGGCGAGGAGGACGAAGTTCGCGACCACGCTCGAGCCGCCGTAGCTGATGAACGGGAGCGTGATCCCCGTCAGCGGGATCAGGCGGAGGATCCCGCCGACAATGATGAACGTCTGCAGCGCGAAGGAGAACGTCAGCCCGGCGGCGAGCAGCTTCGAGAAGCCGTCGTCGGCGAGCATCGCGACCTTCATCCCGCGCGTGACGAAGAGCATGTACACGAGCAGCAGCGCCGCGACGCCCACGAGCCCGAGCTCCTGCGCGAGCGCGGAGTAGATGAAGTCCGTGTTCAGGTACGGGATCAGCTGGTGGCCGCTCGGCGTCTCGAAGGTGCCCTTGCCGAGGCCGGTCCCGAACCAGTTGCCGTGCGCGAGGGAGTAGAGCGACTTGACGAGCTGGTAGCTGGCGCAGTCCTGCCGCAGCGCCGGCTTGCCGCTGATGGCGCAGGGGACCGGGTGGCTCGTCCAGGGATGGAGCCAGATCGTGACCCGCTCGCGGACGTGCGGGACGAGCTTGTAGACGCCCGCCGCGCCGGCGAGGAACAGTGCAGCGCCGAGCCCGACGTAGAGCAGCCGGGCCGTTGCGACGTAGAGCATCGCCAGGAAGATCCCGTAGTAGAGGAGCGCCGAGCCGAGGTCGTTCGTCTCGACGAGGACGAGCATCGCGCCGCCCCAGATCACGAGCAGCGGGCCGAAGTCCTTCAGCCTTCCTTGAGCGAGCACTTCGCGCTTCTCGCGCAGGTAGCCGGCCAGGAAGACGATCAGCGCGATCTTCGCCAGCTCGCCGGGCTGAAACTGGAGCGACCCGATGTGGACCCAGAGCCGCGCGCCGTTCACCGACTCGCCGACCACCGGCAGCGCGGGCAGGACGAGCAGGCCGATCGCGCCCAGGCCGAAGAGGTACTTGTAGCTCTCCAGGCGCCGGTAGTCCCCCTGCAGGAAGAACAGGGTCACGGCGAGTGCGGCGACGGCGACCACGATCCAGAGCCCCTGCCGGAAGGCGTCGCCGGGGCCGAGCCGGTAGATCTCCGTCACGCCGACGCCGGTCAGGAGCGCCGCCATCGGCAGCAGGTACTGGTCGGCGTTCGGGACGGTCAGCCGGCAGATCAGGTGCGCGGCCAGGTAGAGCGCGAAGAAGAAGGCCGCGTACGAGAGCGATGCGGTCGAGACGACCGACTCGCGCGCGATGTAGACGCTGGCGAAGCCGATCGCCGTCAGGATGCCGACGACGACCAGGTTCGCGAGCTCGCGATTCCTCAGGCTCATGGTCCGATCTGCTGCTCGTAGCGGCGGACGGCGGCGAACGCGGACGACTTGCTGCGCAGGCTGTGGTCGAACAGCTTCTGCCGCTCGGTAGCGCTGAGCTGCACGTCCAGCAGTGGGCTCACGTAGACCGCGCGATAGAGGTGGAGGTTGCCCGCGACGTTCCAGGGGATGCCCTGGTAGACGGCCACGTGGCCGTCCGGCTCCGCGCCGACGAAGTGCGAGTACCAGAGGCCCCAGACCGCGAAGCCGCAGGCGAGGATGACTGCGATCAGCGCGGCGCCGGACAGGAGGGCCCGGCGCCGGACCGGGTGGGCCTCCTTGCGCCTGGGCTCGGGCTCTGCGGCCTCGACCACCGGCACACGGTCGATCTCGTCCAGCGTTTCCGCGTCGTCGGAGTCCGCCGTGGCTCCCTCCTGCTCCGGTGGCAGGCTGACCGTGCGCCCGTCGTCGTCGCCCGCGATCTCGAAGCAGACCACCGTGATGTTGTCCTCGCCGCCGCCGCGGTTGGCCGCCTGCACGAGCGCCTTCACCGCGGCCTGCAGGTCGTCGCGGTTGGGCTCGATCTCGCGCAGGATGGTCGCGTCGTCGACCATCGTCGTCAGGCCGTCGGAGCAGAGCAGGAAGAGGTCGCCGGGCTTCGCCTCGACCTGGAAGGTGTCGACCTCGACCTCCGGGTCGGTGCCGAGCGCGCGCGTGACGATCGAGCGCTGCGGGTGGGAGTCCGCCTCCTCGGGCGAGAGCTTGCCGGTGCGGACGAGCTCGGCGACGAGGGAGTGGTCTTCGGTCAGCTGCTCGAGTCTGCCGTCGCGGATCCGGTAGGCGCGCGAGTCGCCCACGTGCCCGATCCAGACGTGGTCGTCCTGGACCAGTGCGGCGGTCATCGTCGTGCCCATCCCCGAGACCGCGGCGTCGGCGGCCTGCCGCTCGTAGACGCGGCGGTTGGCCTCCTGCACGAGCGCGTGGACGCGGCCGCGGGCGTCGCCGTCCCCGTCGCCCGGATCGTCGCGCACCGCCGCGGCGGCCAGGCCCGAGGCCACCTCGCCGGCCTGGGCGCCGCCGATGCCGTCGGCGACCGCAAACAGCGGCGGCTCGCAGACGTAGGAGTCCTCGTTGTGCCGGCGCCGCCGGCCCGGGTCGGTGGCAGCGGCGCTTCCGCCGAGTCTCACAGCTCGTACCTCAGCTCGGTCTCGCCCACGCGGAGCACGTCGCCCGCGGTGAGCCGCTTCGGCCGGGTCAGCTGGACGCCGTTCAAATAGGTGCCGTTGGTGGAGCCGATGTCCTCGACCCAGACGCCGTCGCGCCGCGGCTCGATCCGGGCGTGCGTCGACGAGGCGAACTCGTCCCGGTCGAGCTGGACGTCGTTCTGCGAGCCGCGGCCGAGCGTCAGCGGCGAGGAGTCGAGCTCCCACTCGTCGCCTTCGCCGAGCGCCGGGCTCTTGAGCACGACCAGCCTTCCCGCCTCGATGTCAGGGCCGAGGCCGGGCACCGACCCGGGCGCGAGCACGAAGCTCTCCTGTGGCATCGTCACGTCCCGGGCTGCGGTCCGGACGATCCGCCAGATGAACAGATAGAGCAGCACCAGGAAGGCGACCTTGAGGACGAGGAGCGCCTCCTCGACGGCGATCGAGCCGAAGGTCACGGCTCCTCCGCCTCCCGCCGGAAGACGAGCTCGGTCGAGCCGACCGTGATCCGGTCTCCCTGCCGCAGCTTCGCCCGCTCCTGGCGGCGCCCGTTCACCTCCATCCCGTTCGTCGAGTCGAGGTCGACCGCCCAGTAGGCGGCGCCCTCCTGGCGGATCTCCGCGTGGCGCCGGGAGACGTTCGGGTCGGCGAGCTGGATGTCGCAGTCCTTCGAGCGCCCGATCGTGGTCTGGATCCCGTCCAGCTCGTGCTTCGTTCCGTTGACGGTCAGGCTGACGACCTCGCGGCCGAGGCCGAGCTCGTCGGCCGAGACGGCCTCGGTCTCGACCGGCTTGCGGTAGACCATCGTCGCGGCGGGCTCCGGCTGGGAGGGAGGCTCGCCGGGCTTCGGCGCAGGCCCCTGGACCATGCGCGTCGCGATCCCGAACTCGCCCATCTCGAGGTCGTCGTCGGTCTCGAACTTCACCTCGGGCACGGAGAGCAGCTCGTAGCGCTCGCGGCGCGCGTTCTCTGCCAGGTAGTCCTGGAGCTCGCTGCGCAGCGAGTCCTCGTAGCTCGCGAACTGCTCGCGGTCGGAGGGGCTGAGGTAGACGCTGTACTCGTTCGGCGCGTAGACGCGCGAGACGGAGACGACGCGGTGGTCCTCCATCTCCTTGGTCAGCTTGCGCGCCAGCTCGACCGGCTGCACGTGCGTGCGAAAGGCGCGGCCGAAGACTCCCTCGAACAGGCCCTCGATCTTGTGCTCGATGTTCCGCAGGACGCTCATGCGACCGGGTGATGCCCCGGCCCTGAACTCTAACTCCGGGCCAAGGCGTCGCTTGCGCTGCCGTTCGAAGCCGTACCGGCTGCGCCCGCGCGGCGCTCTCGGAGAGCCAGGACGATGCAGGTTGCCCAGGTCGTGAGGACGAGCGGGACCGCGGCGACGGCGGGCTCGGGCAGGAGTGCCGTGGCCATCAGCGCGGCTCCGAGCCCGGCGATCCACCAGAGGCCGCGCCCGGCGACGAAGGGAATGGCGACGGCCGCACCGGCGAGCACCAGGGCCTCGAGCAGGAGCGCCGGATGGCTCAGGAGCGCGTTCCAGAGAGCCCGGGCGACGGCGAGGGGATCCTGGCTGCCTGCAATCCCGAGCCCGGCGGGCGGCGCCCCACCCGTGAACGGAAGCGGCGCATGGCGGAGTCCGGCGACGATCGCGGCCAGCAGGACCGCCGCGGCCACCTGCAGGGCGCGCCGCGGCAGGCTGCGGATGCCCTGCGCGACGAGCGGTAGCAGGCCGAGCGCGAAGACCGGCGCCAGCAGCGGGCCGAATGCGAGAAAGAGCCCGTCGCGTGGCGCACGCCAGGAGAGCGCCAGCCAGGCGCAGGCGACTGCGCCGTAGAAGAGCGCCAGGCCGGACGAGATGTTCCCGAGCGGGAGCACCGGCACGAGTAGCGCAAAGGCGAGCCCGAGCCGGGGCCGCACGAGCGTGAGCGCAAAGGCCAGCAGCCCGAGCAGCGGCGCGGCGAGGCCCGGGAAGAAGGCGATCGAGCCCGCCGTCCAGCCCGCGAAGAGCCCGGCCGCAGCCGGCGCGGCGAAGCGAAGCGGCGTCCCCAGCCGGACGTTGGGCCCGCTCGTCCCGCGCCGCCGGACCCGCTCGGCCAGCGCGTCGCGAAGATCGCCCGCGAGGTGCGCCGCCGGTGGCCGGGCCGCAGGGTTCAAGGCCAGCATCCGGTCGACGAGCGCGCCGAGCGTCTTCGGCAGGTCCGGTCTCACCGATACGAGCGGAGCCGCGCCGGTCTCGATCCGGCGGGCCGTCTCAAGCAGCGAGCCGTTCCAGAACGGGTGCCAGCCGGCCAGCGCCTCCCAGAGCATCACGCCGACCGCCCAGACGTCGGCAGCGGTGTCGCCCGGCTCGCCGTGCAGCCGCTCGGGTGGCACGTAGGCCAGGGTTCCCGGCACGTCGCCGGTCGCGGTCAGCGTCTCCTCGTCGGCGAGTTGGGCCAGGCCGAAGTCGAGCAGGCGGATCGACAGCTCCTCGCCGTCGGCGACGAGCACGTTCGAAGGCTTCACGTCGCGGTGGACGACTCCACGCCCGTGCGCGTGTGCGAGCGCCTCGAGCACCTGCGCCGCCGCCTCGACCGACTGCGCGTCGTTCAGGTCGCCTGCCCGCAGCGCCTGCCGCATCGTCTGCCCCGGCACGTACTCGTACGCGATGTAGACGTTGCGCGAGTCGCGCTCGAGCGCGTAGGCGCGCAGGCAGCGCTCGTGCCTGAGCCGCGCGGCCGCCAGCGCCTCCCGCTCCGCCCGCGTGGCCGCCTTGCCCTCGCGTGGAACGATCTTCAGCGCGACGTCGAGCCCGTTGCGCTCGTCGCGGGCGAGCCAAACCGAGCCGGAGCCGCCGCTTCCCAGCGGCCGCAGGGGCCGGTAGCGCTCGGCTACGAGCTCGCTGGGGGAGAGCGCAGGGGCCGCCTCGGACACGACCCCTCACATTTCGCGCTGCCGGCCGTAATCCTGCGCCTGAACCGCGCTGGCCTGGCCACGCGGTAGAGTGACGCGGCTTTTTCCTGCAAACACCCATGAGCGAGCACGACACCGACATCGATTTCGACTTCTTCGAGGAAGAACCGCCCACGGAGGAGACGAGCAAGCCGGAGCGGGATGTCCGCCGGCAGGGCCCAGGAGGCCCGCCTCGCCCTCCGCGCGCGCCGCAGAACCTGACGCCGCTTTTGCGGCTCATCGGCCTGATCGCCTTCGCGATCCTGATCATCGTCCTGCTCGTCTTCTGGATCCAGAGCTGCCAGGCAAGCAGCAAGAGCAGCACCTACAAGAACTACATGGCGAAGATCGCAGAGCTTGCCTCGTCGTCCCAGCAGATCGGACGGGAGCTCAGCCAGGACCTGCTCGCCCCCGGTGTCAAGCGTGCGCAGCTCGAGCAGCAGCTCTCGGGGCTCGCGCGACAGGAGCAGCTCAACGTCAACCGCGCTCAGGCGATCACGCCGCCCGGGACGCTGCGCGACGAGCACCAGGCGGTCATCCAGGCGCTGCAGTACCGCGTCAGCGGTCTGACCGGGCTCGCGAGCGCGCTGGCGACCACGGCTTCCTCCACGGCGGTCAGCAAGGCGGCGCCGCTGCTCACCGCGCAGATGCAGCGCCTGCTCGCGAGCGACGTGATCTGGGAGGACTCGTTCAAGGGCCCGTCTGACGCCGAGCTGCGGCGGCAGGGCGTGACCGGAACCAATGCGGCGGGGGGGCCGCTCGTGCCTGGCTCGACCGCGCTCCAGACCGACGAGCTCGCCTCGACGAGCGCGATGACCTCCGTGCTCCAGCGTCTGAAAGGCGCCTCGTCGGCCGGCACCGGCTGCCCGTGCGGCACGGGGCTGGTCTCGACCAAGGTGGAGCCGTCGGGCAAGGAGCTCACGACCTCGACCCAGACGACCATCGTTCCCACCTCCGACATGGCCTTTCAGGTGACCGTCATGAACACCGGCAAGTCGCAGGTGTTCGGCGTGCCCGTCAAGCTGACGATCGAGCAGTCGAAGGGCGGCAACATCACCAAGTCCACGAAGATCGACTTCCTCAACCCGGGCGAATCGACGACCGTCACCTTCAAGAACATCCCGATTGTGAACTTTTCGACCCCGGCCACGATCAAGGTCGAGGTGACGCCGGTCGCCGGCGAGACCTTCACGTCGAACAACTCCGCCGACTATCCGGTCATCTTCAGCGTCGCCTAGGACAAATGCGCGTCGACCGGTCATTTCAGACGGAGGCACGGGCAGAGCCCGCGCCTCCTGAGGTCGGCATCGCAAGCGATGCCTTAGCCGTCGCGTAAGTGACCTTCTCGTCTTCCACGGCGGCGTGGATCGCGATCGGCGCGGCTGTGGCGGCCGTGGTGGCGCTCGTGCTCGCTGTGTGGGTCTGGCTACGGGTGAAGCGGCTCCTGGTGGGCCAGCAGGTGTTGCTCGGGGGTGGCACCGGAGACCTGGTCGACTTCGCCGTCTCGCTCCAGGGCCGGATCGACGACCTCCACCGGGCCGTCGACGAGATCGCGGCGGGGCTCGTCCGCGTCGACCGCCGTGCGGACGAGTCGGTTCGCAACGTCTCGATCGTCCGCTATGACGCCTACGAGGACACCGGCGGCCACCAGTCGGCTTCGCTCGCGGTGCTCGATTCGCGGCGGACGGGCGTGGTCGTCACCGCGATCCAGGGCCGCGACTATGCGCGGATCTACATGAAGGAGCTCGACCGTGGCAAGGCTTCCGTTGCCCTCTCGCCGGAAGAGGCCGAGGCCGTCGAGAGAGCAATGTCTCGCTAGAACGCCCTACGGGCTAACCCGCGCAGAGCACTCGGCCTGCGGCCGAGTCCTGCACGCTGGCTGGTAAATTCGTCGCCGTGCAGCAAGTTCTTGTCCTGAACGCGAGCTACGAGCCGCTGAACGTGACCACCGTTCGGCGTGCCCACGTGCTCGTGTTCAAGGGCAAGGCCGAGGTGATCGAGGAGCTCGAGCAGCCGCTCAGGTCCGCGACCGACACCTACCCGCGGCCGCACGTGATCCGCCTCGTCCAGTACGTGCGGGTGCCGCGGACTCTGCAGCGCAAGATCTCCCGCCGGGCCCTGTTCGCGCGCGACGGGTGGCGCTGCGCCTACTGCGGC
This sequence comes from Gaiellaceae bacterium, assembly GCA_035624425.1. GTDB lineage: Bacteria > Actinomycetota > Thermoleophilia > Gaiellales > Gaiellaceae > AC-32. Next base: position 4,150 of record DASPRN010000120.1, on the reverse strand, counting down.
TCGAGCGGCGGCCGGCTGACTCTCGATCACGTCGTACCGCGCTCACGTGGCGGCGAGTCCGTCTGGGAGAACGTGGTCACCTCGTGCGCGCCGTGCAACATGCGCAAGGGGAACCGGCTGCCCGAAGAGGTCTCGATGACGCTGCGCGCCAAGCCGCGCCCGCCCGCGCCGGTGCTCTTCATCCACCTGGCGACGCCGAGAGTTCCGGACGGCTGGCAGCCGTACCTGACCGGGCTCTCGGAGCAGGCGACCGCCACCGCGTGACGTAGGCGCTAGCGGGCGGCGTACTCCCGGCACACGACCACGGGAGGACATGATGAAGCTCTTTTCGATCGCGGCTCTGGCCGCGGCGCTCGCCGTCACGGCCGCCTTCGCAGGAATCGGTCGGCCGGGCGCAGCGCACGGCTCGGCCACTGCGAGCGGGCGGACGATCACCGTCAGCGGTAACGGGGCGGCCAGCGGCGCCCCGGACTCCGCCGTGTTCAGCTTCGGCGTCGAGAGCGACGGCGCCACGGCCTCGACGGCCACGGCCGCGAACGCGGCCCGGATGAGCAAGGTGGTCGAGGCGCTCCTGGCCGCGGGCGTGGCTCGCGCCGACATCCAGACTCAGGACGTCTCCGTCTACCCGCGACGGAGCGACTCGGGATCGGTCGAGGGGTTCACGGCGAGCAACTCGGTCTCGGCGACGGTTCGCAAGCTCGACCGCGCGGGCGCCGCCATCGATGGCGCCGTGGCGGCCGGTGCGAACGAGACCTCGGGGCCGCAATTCGACCAGTCCGGGCGCGGCGGCCTCTACCAGCAGGCACTGCGCGACGCATTCGCCGATGCGCGCGCGAAGGCGGAGACCCTCGCCGAGGAAGCCGGCGCGTCGCTCGGCGAGGTGCGGCGGATCGACGCGAGCGGCCAGCTGCCGATGCCGGTCGAGTTCAGGGCCGCGCTGGCGAAGGTCCCGAGCACGCCGGTCGAGCCCGGAACGCAGCAGGTGCAGGCGAGCGTGACGGTGACGTTCAGCCTGTCGTGACCGGCAGCTCGAGCTGTTCCCACTCGCTCCATGAGCCGGGGTAGAGCCTGCCCTCACGGCCTGCGAGGGCGAGCCGGTGGAGGACGACGCAGGCGGTCACGCCCGAGCCGCAGTAGGCGACCAGCTCGCCATCGGGCAATTCGGGCAATTCGGGCAACGGATCGTTCCAGGGAGCGTTGAGGGCGCCGGGGATCCGGCCGGGCACCCTGTCGATCGGGTTCTCCTCGCCGCGGAAGCGCTCCGGCCGGCGCGTGTCGACGACGAGCAACTCGTCGAGCCGTGCCGCGAGCTCGTCCGCCTCGATCGTGTCGCCGCTGCGCGGGAGCGGGTCGAAGGTTGCGGGCTCGATCTGCTCGTCGCCTGCACGGAGCGGGCCGTGCCAGGCCTCCAGATCGAGCACCGCGCAGTCGTCGTGCCCGAAGTGCCGGAGCAGCCACCAGAGCCGCTCCGGACCGCCCATGTTCCCGTAGGCGACGACGAAGACGCCGTAGCCGATCCCTGCCCGTGAAGCGGCGGCCGCGAAGTCGCGCGGGCTCGGCAGCGGATGCCGCCCGCCCGGCCCGGGAGGCGCCGAGAGGTCCTCGTCGACGTCGAGAAACGAGGCGCCCGGGATGTGCCCGATCAGGTAGAGCTCCCGGCCCTTGCCCGGCGACCCGAGCTCCCAGCGGCAGTCGACGAACTGGTAACGCATCCCGCCAGGCTAGGCGAGAGCCGACGGTTCCGTGCGAGTCGTCCGCGTCGGACGGGAGGTCGTCGTCAAGGACTGAGCCTCGCGAGCCGCTGCCCCTGTCGAATAGGGCCGTGTCCAAAAGAGCCAATAGAAATCGCGAAATCCGGCCGTTACGATCGTGGAGGAATTGGCTCTGCTTTTTCGGCCCTCGAAAGGGAGGATCAGATGAAAAACCGCCGCCTCGCACGACGAAGCCTTCTGATCGGAGTGCTTGCAGGGACGACCGCATTGGTCCTCTCCATGGGTGCCCCGCGCAGTCTCGGATCGAACTCCGGCGGAGAGGAGGCCGGGTACACCGTGTCGTGCTCTGCCAGCGGCACGATGATCGAGGGTGGAGACATCACCCACTCGACCGGCGGCTGCCAGGCGCTTCTGGCGAGGTTCTGGGCCTACAACAGATACGAGACCACGACCGGCTGCTCCGGGACGATGTTCATCAGGGTCAACCGCCTCGTGCTGCCGAGCACGGTCTACCAGGAATGGCCGTCGCGCGATGCCTGGGCCTGGGAGTGCATCGATGGGAGCTACTACTACTCACCTCTCTTCTCCAGCCGGCAGCTTCGTCAGGGTCAGGAGCAGACCTACGACTCCGCCGGGACCGCCTGGCAGATCGTTCTCTACAAGTAGCTGCCCACACATGCGTCGAGTCGCAGTGGCCGCGATCGTGGCCCTCGGCGTAACCGGCTGCGCTGGTCGATCCGGGTCGCGACCCGCCCAGCCGGTCGATCCCAGGTTGGCGCGGGTCACGGCCCTTGCCGCCGAAGTCTCCGGCCGCCGCCCCGTGCAGCCGGGTGACGTGATCCTTGCGCGCTCGTTCGCCGGGGAGCGCTGGCAGTACGCGTATTCGAGCCGGGCGGGCCTGATCTGCGCCGTGATCCTGCCGCCGCAGACGTCGTTTCAGGCGAGGTGCGAGCCTCCGAGCCGCCTGCGGAGGCGCGTCATCTTCGTATCGGAGCTCGGCGGCCCGCTTGCGGCGAGCGGTGACCAGGGTGTCCTGGCCGTTTACGGGCTGGTGGCGCCGACCGTCAGAAGCGCCTCGATCCACCTCTCCGACTGCACGAGACTCGACCTCGGGCTTCGATCGAGGCCGGTGTTCTGGCAGTTCCGCCGCATCTCTGTCGAGCGCCGGGTCTTCCCGACCGACATCGTTGCCGCCGTGCGCGGGAGGGGGCGGATCCAGATCCAGCTCGGTGGCGGCTCTGGGGTTTCGCCCCGACGGTGCGGCTGATGCGACTCTCAGGTCACCATGTCGCTCCGCCGCTCGAGCAGGACCACGTCGCGCGCCGTGTAGCCCGCTCCGGGCCGCCCAGCTCCCGGCCCTTGCCCGGCGACCCGAGCTCCCAGCGGCAGTCGACGAACTGGTAGCGCACCGCCCGAACGCTACTTCGGCGATGATGAGCTCGACTTGAGCGGCCCGGCGACGATCGTCGCAGTCGAAGGCCGGCGGATGATGCGCCTGGCCCGCGAGCTCCCTGCCGAGCGGTTCGACTCACTCCTCAGCGCGTATCAGCGGGTGGTCACCGCGGCGCTGAACCAGGGTGGCGGAAGACGCGTCGAGGTCTCGGGCGACTCGGTCTCGGCCGGGTTTGCGAGCCCTCGGGAGGCGGTATTCGCCGCTGTGGCAGTCCAGAGAGGGCTCGCCGAGCATGAGTGGGCGGACAGCCTGAGGCCGGAGGCGAGCATCGGGATCCACGCTGGCGAAGCCGCAGCCCTTCGCTGCGAGGAGCTCTGCGACGCGGCCGAGGGCGGCCAGACGTTCCTCTCCCCGCTCACCGCCGGGCTGCTGGAGGGCGAGGATCTCGGCGAGTGGTCGCTGCGCGACCTCGGAGAAGTCCGCACGCGCCGGGGCGGCGAGCTGGTGCGAGCGTACGAGCTTGTCGCCGCCGGCGTCTCCTTTTAGCCGTGTCCCAGGGACTGTCCCCGGGACGTGGCCTAAGCGGACGGTTGTGGACGAACGGTTGCGCGCGCTCTCAGGTCACCACTTCGCTTCGTCGTTCGACCAGGACGGTGTCCCGCCAGGCGCCGTGGAGCCGGCCGATGCGCTCACGTGTGCCGACGGTGCGAAACCCGAACCTGCGCAGGAGCGCCAGGCTCGGTTGGTTCTCGGGGAAGACGCTCGTCTGCAGCGTCCAGAGCCCGGCCGCCTCCGCGCTTGCGAGGACTGCCGCGAGCAGCTCGGTGCCCACGCCGTTCCCGCGAGCGGCCTCGGTCACATAGACGCTGATCTCCGCCACTCCCGCGTAGCAGGGCCGCCGCGATGCCGTCGAGAGCGCGATCCAGCCGACGACGCGGCCGTCGCGCTCCGCGACGAAGCGATGCTCGGCCAGGTGCGCCGCGTCCCACGCCGCCCAGGACGGCACCTCGGTCTCGAAGGTCGCGTTCCCCGTCGCGATCCCCTC
>DASPRN010000118.1:0-7175 GCA_035624425.1 Gaiellaceae bacterium | reverse complement strand
CGGTACAAGGTGCACATGGACGAGATGCGGGAGTCGACCCGCATCGTCGCCCAGTGCGTCGACCGGCTCGAGGAGATGGAGGGGCAGCCCTGGATCGCGGACGACCGGAAGGTCGTGCTGCCGCCGCGCGAGGAGCTCCATACGTCGATGGAGTCGCTGATCCACCACTTCAAGATCGTCACCGAGGGCTACCGGGTGCCCGAGGGCGAGATCTACGTCGCGGTCGAGTCGGCACGCGGCGAGCTCGGCTGTTACGTCGTCTCCGACGGGGGGCCCCGGCCCTGGCGGGTGAAGTTCCGCGCGCCGTCGTTCGTGGCGCTGGAGGCGACCGCCACCTGCATGTCGGACGCGCTCGTCGCCGACCTGATCGCAATCGTCGGCTCGCTCGACACGGTCATGGGGGAGGTCGACCGTTGAGCGAGTTCCAGGCCGAGGTCGACGAGCTGGCGGCGCCCTACGCGGAGCGGCGGTCGGCGATGCTGCCGGCGCTGCGGCTGGCGCAGGAGCGGCACGGCGGCTGGCTGCCGCGCGAGGCGCTCGAGGAGGTCGCCGAGGCGATCGGTGTCGCGCCGGCGCAGGCCGAGGCGGTGGCGTCCTTCTACGACATGTTCCACCTGGAGCCCGTCGGCAGGCATCTGGTCGAGGTCTGCACAAACCTCTCGTGCGCGCTCCTCGGCGCGCAGCAGGTGCTGGAGGCGTTCGAGCAGGAGCTCGGCGTCGCGCCCGGTGAGACGAGCGCGGACGGCGAGTTCACGCTGCGCGCGATCGAGTGCGCCGGCGGCTGCGGGCGCGCGGTCGTCGTCTCGCTCGACGAGCGCTACCGCGAGCCGGTCCGGCCCGAGGACGTTCCCGCGATCGTCGAGGAGCTGAAGCGTGGCGATTGAGGAGCTGACGCTCGCCCACGCGGGCGAGCGCGACCTGACCAAGCTGGCCGAGTACCAGGCGGTCGGCGGCTACAAGCCGCTCGCGAAGGCCCGCAAGCTGAAGCCGGAGCAGGTGATCGAGCAGCTGCTCGCCTCGAACCTGCGGGGCCGCGGCGGCGCCGGCTTCCCGATGGGCCGCAAGGCGAGCTTCCTCGCCAAGGGAACCGGCAAGCCAACCTACCTGTGCGTCAACGCCGACGAGTCGGAGCCGGGGACGTTCAAGGACCGCGACATCATGCTGCGCAACCCGCACCGCCTGATCGAGGGCTGTCTGGTGACCGCGCACGCGATCGAGTCGCAAAGCGTCTTCATCTACCTCCGCGGCGAGTACCTGGACGTCTTCGAGGTGATGCGGCAGGCGCTCGAGGACGCGCGGAAGGCGAAGCTGCTCGGCGACGTCACGATCGTGCTGCACCGCGGTGCGGGCGCCTACATCTGCGGCGAGGAGTCTGCGCTGCTCGAATCGCTGGAAGGCAAGCGGGGACAGCCGCGGCCGCGGCCGCCGTTCCCCGCGGTGAGCGGGCTGTACGGCTCCCCGACGCTGATCAACAACGTGCAGACGATCGCGACGGTGCCGCTGATCGCCGAGCACGGCGGCGAGTGGTACGCCAGGATCGGGCCCGAGCCGTCCCCGGGGACCGTCGTCTTTTCGCTCTCCGGCAACATCGAGCGGCCGGGTAACTACGAGCTCGAGCTCGGGACGCCGCTGCGCGAGCTGATCTACGACATCGGCGGCGGCATCCCGGGCGGACGCGAGCTGAAGGCGATCATCCCCGGCGGCTCGTCGACGACCGTGATGACGCCGGACCTGCTCGACACGCCGCTCGACTTCAACTCGGTCGCGGAGTCGGGCTCACAGCTCGGCGCGGCCGCGGTGATCGTGATCGACGACCGCGCCTGCATGGTGCAGCTCGCGCTGCGCTCGACGCAGTTCTACATGCACGAGTCGTGCGGCAAGTGCACGCCGTGCCGCGAGGGGACGCGCTGGATGACGCAGCTGCTGGAGAAGCTCGAGGACGGACGCGCGGAGCAGGGCGAGCTCGACCTGCTCCTCTCGGTCTGCGACCGGATCATCGGCAAGTGCCTCTGCGCGCTCGGCGACTTCGCCGCAGGACCGGTGGTCGAGTACGTGCGCGCGTTTCGCGAAGAGTTCCAGCGGCACGTCGACGAGGGCGGCTGCCCCTTCGGCGGCGAGTCGTCGCTCGAAGGTGTCTTCGCGCCGGTCGAGCAGCACGCGCACCACCCGCCCGCGGAGGCGCCGGCGTGACCGACCTTGTAACACAGTGTTACTTGGAGGGTTCGCGCTGAGCGCGCCTCGGCCTGAGCTGGTCACGGTCACCGTGGACGGGCGCGCAGTGCAGGTGCCGCCTGGGCTCGGCCTGGTCGAGACGGCGCTCGCGGCCGGGATCGAGATCCCCGTCTTCTGCTACGAGCCCCGCCTCGGCGCGCCGTTCGGCGCCTGCCGCATGTGCCTCTGCGAGATCGAGGGGATGCCGAAGCTGCAGGCCGCCTGCACCCTGACCGCGGCGGACGGCATGGTCGTGCACACGGCGCAGACCTCCGACAAGGCCGCCGAGGGCCAGGAGGCGACGCTCGAGTTCATTCTCGTCAACCACCCGCTCGACTGCCCCGTCTGCGACAAGGGCGGCGAGTGCCCGCTGCAGGACCTCACCTTCCGCTGGGGCCCGGGCAACACGCGCATGACCTTCCCCAAGCGCACGATCGAGAAGCCGATCCCGATCTCCCCGGCGATCGCGCTCGACCGCGAGCGCTGCATCCTCTGCTACCGCTGCACGCGCTTCTCCGACAGCGTCGCCGAGGACGGCCAGCTGATCGCCCGCAACCGTGGCTCCCACTCGGTGATCGCCACCTTCGAGGACGAGCCCTACCGCGCCCGCTTCTCCGGGAACGTGATCGAGCTCTGCCCGGTCGGCGCGCTCACCTCGACGCAGTACCGCTTCGAGGCGAGGCCGTGGGAGATCCAGAACGTGCCGACGGTCTGCGGGCTCTGCCCCGTCGGCTGCAACATCCAGGCCACGACGCGCGAGGGCAAGGTCAAGCGAATCCTCTCGCGCAACCACCCGGAGGTCGACGAGGGCTGGCTCTGCGACAAGGGCCGCTTCGCCTTCACCCATCTCTACGCGCGCGACCGGATCGCCGACCCGCTCAGGCGTGTGCGGCGCAAGGGGTTCGAGGAGCTGTCGTGGGATGCCGCGCTCGACGAGGCCGAGCGGATGCTGCGGGCCGCCGAGGGCCGGATCGTGACGGCGCTCTCGGGCTCCGAGACGGTCGAGCAGGCCTATGCGCTCGGCCGGCTCATGCGGGGGGGGCTCCGCTCGCACAGCGCCGTCCTGCCGGAGGAGACGAGCCAGGCGCTCGACGCGTTCCGGCTGCCGCTCTCGTCGATCCGCGACGCCGAGCTCGTGGTCGTGCTCGGAGACGAGCCGGTCGCCGAGCGGGCCCCGGTCGTCGACCTCTGGCTGCGGGCGGCACGGCGCCGCGGCGCCCAGGTCGAGTACGCAGGCGGCGCCCTCGAGAGCTGCCGCAGGCTCGCCGGCAAGCGCGACCCACTCGGTGCTCGCCTCCGCGAGAGCGAGCGGGCAATGCTGATCTGGGCGGGCGAGGAGGGAGCCGGCGGGGCGCACCTGGCCGCGCTCGCGAGCGAGCTCGGCTTCGCCGGCAAGCCCGGCTGCGGCGCGTTCCACCTGCCCTGCACGCCCAACGGCCGCGGCGCCGCCGACGCCTGGGCGGCGGCTTCCGACGAGGAGGGCGAGAACCCCGAGCCGATCGGACTGCTGTTCGTCTCCGGCGACGAGGCGGCGGCCGACCCCGGCGTGCGCGCCCTCGCCGAGAACGCGCAGCACGTCATCGTCACGTCGATGTTCCAGGCCCTCGCCGTCGGCTGGGCCGATCTCGTCCTCCCCGGGACGAGCTACCTCGAGCGCGACGGCACCTACGTCAACCTCGAGGGCCGGCTGCAGCGGCTGCGACGGACCGTCATCCCGCCCACGCCCGACGAGCTGGCCTGGATCTCGAAGCTGGCCGAGCGCTTCGAGGTCGAGATCCCGCCCTATGCGTCAGCGGTCTTCGCCGAGCTCTCGGAGCGGATCTACGACGGGCTCGCCTTCGGCGAGGTCGGCGAGCAGTCCGAGCTGCGCACCCGCAGCGAGGCGCCCCAGGCCGAGCTGCCGCCGGAGCCTCCGGCCACGAAGGCGAAGGGCCTCGAACTCGTCCGCTACCGGCCGCTCTTCTCGGGCGCGGCGGTCGAGCGCGTCCCGGAGCTGCAGTTCCAGCGGCCGGAGGCGGAGATCGAGCTGGCCCCCGCCGACGCCGCGACGAGGAAGATCGCGACCGGAGACACGGTGACCGTCTCGCACAACGGAACCTCGCTCGAGCTGCGCGCCCGCGTCAACCGCGGGCTGCGCGAAGGCGTCGCGCGGGTTGCGGCCGAGCACGCCGGGGAGCTCGGCGGCCGCGTGGAGGTGAAGAAGTGACAGAGCCCTGGTGGATCTCGCTGATCAAGGCGGCGGTGATCATCAACCTGCTGCTGGGCGTCTTTGCGTACATGACGTGGGTCGAGCGCAAGGTGCTCGCGCGAATGCAGCTCCGCTACGGCCCGAACCGCGCGGGGCCGTTCGGGCTCCTGCAGCCCATCGCCGACCTGGTCAAGCTGATCCGCAAGGAGAGCTTCTTCCCGGCCTCGGCGGTCGACATCCTCTACATCGCCGCGCCGGTGCTCGCGACCTTCACCGCGCTCCTGGCCTTCAGCGTGATCCCCTTCGGCCCGGGCTGGGACATCGCGGGGTACACCGTGAACGGCGAGGTCGTGAACGTGCCGATCTCGCTGATCCTGATCTTCGCGCTCAGCTCGCTGGGGATCTACGGCTTCATCGTCGGCGGCTGGGCGTCCGACTCGAAGTTCGCGCTGCTCGGCTCGATGCGCACCTGCGCGCAGATGGTCTCGTATGAGGTCTCGCTCACCTTCGCCGTCCTCGGCGTGGTGATGATGGGCCAGTCGCTCTCGCTCGTCGACATCGTCCACAAGCAGGGCGCGACCTTCTGGTTCTTCGGCCCGCAGTTCGTGGGCCTCTTGATCTTCTTCGTCGCCGGGATCGCCGAGACGAACCGCCCGCCGTTCGACCTACCCGAGGCCGAGACCGAGCTCGTCGCCGGGTACCACACGGAGTACAGCGGCATGCGCTTCGGCCTCTTCCAGATGGGCGAGTACGTGAACCTGATCACGCTCTCGGCCCTCGCCGTGACGCTCTTCTTCGGCGGCTGGTACGGGCCCTGGGCACCGCTCGGGCCGCTCTGGTTCCTGCTCAAGCTGGCCGTGATCCTGTTCGTGTTCATCTGGCTGCGGGCGACCTTGCCGCGCCTGCGCTACGACCAGCTGATGCGGCTCGGCTGGAAGGTGCTCCTGCCGGTGGCGACGATCAACGCCGTCGTGACGGCAGCTCTGGTGATTGCCCTATGAGCCCGCAGCCGCTGGACAGCGTCAAGGGCTTCGGCGTCACCTTCAAGCAGATCTTCAAGAAGCCGATCACGCAGCAGTACCCGGAGTACAAGCGCCCGGTCTACCCGCGCTTCCGCGGCCGGCACCGGCTGCACCTGCACGAGAACGGGCTCGAGAAGTGCGTCGGCTGCTCGCTCTGCGCGGCCGCTTGCCCGGCGGACTGCATCCGGGTCGTGGCCGCGGAGAACACGCCCGACAACCGGGTCTCCGCCGGCGAGCGCTACGCGCGGATCTACGAGATCAACATGAGCCGCTGCATCTTCTGCGGTTACTGCGAGCTCGCCTGCCCGTTCGACGCGATCACGCTCGGCAACGACTACGAGCTCTCGGAGTACTCGCGAGACGACCTGATCTACACGAAGGACATGCTCCTCGCCGAGCCGATCAAGCAGGTGCCGGTCGCCGACCGCGACCTCTACGACACGCCGATCCCGTTCTACAAGGATCACTCGTGATCCTGGCCGCCGACGCCGGCAACATCGTCGTCTGGATCGTCTGGATCGTCGCCGCCTTCGCGTGCCTCGGCTCGGGCATCGCGGTCATCTCCTTCTCGAACCCGTTCTACTCGGCGCTGTCGCTGATCGGGAACCTCGCCTCGCTCGCCGTGCTCTACCTGCTCCTGAGCGCGGAGTTCGTCGCCGCCGCGCAGGTGCTCGTCTACGCGGGCGCCGTGATGGTGATGTTCCTGTTCGTGATCGCCTACCTGGGCGGCCGCGCCGACGCGCCCTGGGCCGGCGGGCCGAGCTGGCAGTCGATCGCGGCGATCTGCGCCTCGTCGGCGCTGCTCGTCGAGGTGATCGTCGTGATCGGCCTGAAGACCGGCGGGCGGCTCTCGCACGAGGCTTCGATCGACTCTGCCTTCTACGGCCGGCCGTACGAGATCGGGACGCTGTTCCTGACCGACCACCTGCTCGCGTTCGAGATCACGTCGGTCGTCCTTTTGATCGCGGCCGTCGGCGGCGTGATCCTCGGCGCCCACTCGCGAGAGGTCTCCGAGTGATGAGGCGGCGCTTGCGACGCCGACCTCAGGACGCGCCGGAGGCCATGCCGGCTTTGTCGGCGCGGCCGGAGGCACGTCCGTCGGAACTGACCGGTCGATGCGCTGGACGTCGGGGGAAACGGCCTTGAACGGACCAGACGTCGTCTGGTACCTCTGCCTGAGCGCGTTCCTGTTCTTCACGGGCGCGTTCGGCGTGCTGATCCGGCGCAGCCCGCTGATCGTGCTCCTCTCGCTGGAGATCATGCTCAACGGCGCCAACCTGGCGCTGATCGCGTTCGCGCGCTACCACGGCCGCGGCGACGGGCAGATCTTCGCGCTGACCGTGATGGCGGTCGCGGCCTCCGAGGTCGTCGTCGGGCTCGGCCTGATCGTCGCCATGTCCCGCCGCAAGCTCGCTCTCGACGTGGACAAGCTCAGGACGCTGCGCGGCTAACGTGATCGCGGCCGCCTGGATCTGCCTGCTCACGCCGCTCGGCGCGACGCTTGCGATCACGCTTGCGGGGCAGCGGCTGACGCGCCGCGGCGCCGGCTATCTCGCCACCGCCTCGGTCGGCATCTCCTTCATTGCCGCCGTCGTCACCTTCGCGCTCCTCCTCGGTGACTCCCCGAGCAACCGCTCGCACCCCTCGACGCTCTGGCACTGGCTGACCGCAGGCCCCTACCAGTTCAACCTGCAGATCCTGGTCGACCCGCTGTCGGTGATGATGATGCTGATCGTCTCCGGGGTCGGGTTCCT
>DASPRN010000100.1:0-21480 GCA_035624425.1 Gaiellaceae bacterium | reverse complement strand
GCACCCGCTTTTCGGGACGCTCGAGGTGCGCGCGCCCGACCAGCCGACGGACATCGCGCTGACCGGCGCCTTGGCCGCGCTGCTGCAGGCGCTCTGCCGCACCGTGCTCGAGCAACCTTCGGCGGGCCCGTACGACCGCGGCGACTACGCGCAGAACCGCTGGGCTGCGCTGCGCTTCGGCCCACGGGCCGAGCTGATCCATCCCGACGGCGAGCGCCTCGTCCGGGCCTCCGAGCTCGGGGCCGAGTTGCTCGAGCTGGTCGAGCCCGCCGCGCGCGAGCTCGGCAGCATCGAGCTGCTCGCGCGGATCGACCCGGCCGCGTGCGAGGGCGACCGCCAGCTCGAGGTCGGGCGTGCGGAGAGCCCCGAAGCCGTCGTCGCGGACGTCGCGGTCCGGACGCTAGGATCGGCCGGGTGATCCAGGCGGAGACGATCCAGGTCAGCGGGATCCGCTGCGAGCGGTGCATCGGCCGGCTGGCCGGCGCCCTGCGTGGCCACGAGGGCATCGAGCAGGCGATCGCCAACCTGGTCGGCCAGGTTCAGCTCTCCTGGGACGACGAGCGCACCGACCGCGAGGCGATCGTCGCGACGCTCACGCGCGCCGGTTTCCATCCGGTCGAGCAGTTCTAGCGCGCCGGCTCGCCGCCGGCCGATCGGGAATGAACCCGCATGGATGCTCGTTCCAGCTTGAAAACCGGCAGTTGCTAGGGTGGCCGCGATGAGCGAGACCACACCCGAAGCGGAGCCGCGGAAGCTGGCCGAGGAGGCCCGCGACCGCGTTCGCTTCGAGGAGGAGGCGCTCGAGCTCGCAGACCAGGTCTACCGGGTCGCAAGGAGGCTCGTGTCCACCCGCGAAGAGGCGGAGGACTTGATGCAGGAGACCTATGCACGTGCGTTTCGGGCCTGGCGCTCCTACACGCCGGGCACGAACCTGCGCGCGTGGCTCCTGCGCATCCTCACCAACCTGAACATCGACCGCGGACGCCGGCAGCAGCGCACGCCCGACCTGCGGCCGATGGAGGAAGGCGACTACTTCCTCTACAACCGGCTCGAGGAGGTCGGCGACTCGGCCGAGGAGCGCGTCGACGACCGGCTCTCGCAGGACGACGCGGTCGGGGCGCTGTCGGCCGTGCCGCACGACTTCCGCGATGTCCTCGTCCTGGTCGACCTGGGCGACTTCAGCTACGCGGACGCGGCGCAGATCCTCGACATCCCGATCGGGACCGTCATGTCGCGGCTGCACCGCGGGCGGCGTATCCTGAAACGAGAGCTCGCGGAGCGAGCCGTCGGGAACAGCGCGTGATGGCACTGAGCTTCGAACCGGATCCGTGCGCCAAGTGCGAGGAGATGCTGCAGCCGTACCTCGACCGCGACCTGAGCGACGAGGAGCGCATCGAGGCCGAGAAGCATCTGGACGGCTGCAGCTACTGCCGCAAGCGCTACCGGTTCGAGGTCGACCTGCGGCGATTCGTGCGCCAGGCGGTCGTGGAGGAGATGACTCCTGACCTGAAGCAGAAGCTCTCCGCTCTGCGCACGCCGCTTCTCTAGCAGGTAGCGCTGGCCGGGCCGGCGATCACGACCAGCCGGCGTGCGTTCGTGCCGCCCGGGAGCGGGCTGACGGTCCCGCAGCCGAGCTGCGACGCGAGCCGGCGCGCAGCGGCCTGGCCTCCCCGCTCGAAGTAGACGACCGTCTGCTTGTAGCCGAAGCGGTTCGCCTTCGTCACGTGTCCGAGGCGGTAGCCGAACGAGCCGACGCGGTCGGCCAGGCGGCGGGTGTAGTTGATGTCGCCGTCCCCGTTCAGCACATCGACCGTGAACTTCCAGGGAGGCGGCAGGGATGCAGCCGACCGCCCGGCGAACGCGGAGCCGCTCCCGCGTCCGAAGGCGAGGAAGAGCGCCGTCGCCAGGACGCCCAGCAGCACGACCGCCCCGCCGCCGGCGATCCAGCGGCCGATCGGGCGCCGGGGAGGAGGCTCGACGGGCAGGCCCGAGAGCCGGCGCGCCTCGCGGTGGTCGATCCCGAGCGAGGTGGCGTAGCGGAGCAGCGCCAGCACGGCGGCGTTGCTGCTCGGGAAGCGGTAGAGGCGGTTCTCTTCGAGCCACTCGACCTGGTCGGGCCAGAGCGCGGCGCGCTTCGCGGCCTCCTCGACGGTGAGCTTGCGCTGCAGCCGCAGCGCGGCCAGGCTCGAGCGCTGCTCGGGCGGGGCGGCGGCTAGGGGTCGGGCGAGCTCCACGGTTTCAGGCCTTCCGGCAGTTCATCGGCGAAATCGACGTCTCCTGGAGGCTGCAAATCGTCGCAGGGGACGAGGACGGCGCCCATTCCCTTCGCGCCGTCCTCGGGGATCTCCTGCCAGACGGAGCGTGCGAGCAGCACCGGGTGCAGGCGGACGCCGCCGTAGGTCGCGGCCACGACCGGCGCCTGGCCCTCGCGCCACGCGGCGAGCACGCGGTCGATCGCCTCGGGCGCGAGCCCGGGCCCGTCGCCGAGCACGACCACCGCCGCCTCGGTGTCCTCCGGCAGGGCGGCGAGCCCACAGCGCAGTGAGGCGCCGGGGCCCCGCTCCCACTCGGGGCAGATGACGGTGCGGGCACTCGACTCCAGCTCGTGCGCGCCGAGCACGACGAGCACGTCGTCCACCGAGCTCCGCCGGACACGCTCGAGCACCGGCTCCAGCAGCAGCTCCTGCTTTGGCGAGCCGAAGCGGCTGGAGGCTCCCGCCGCCAGCACCACCGCAGTGATCACTTGACGGCGTCGAGGGCGCGGCGTACGAGCGCCCGGGCGAGGTCGACCTTGTACGCGGTCCCCGGCAGCGGTGTGGCGCGGTCGAGATCGCCGGGCGACTCGAGCCGCCACGGGACCGGCGCCACGCCGGCGAGCGCCAGCCGCGTCTCGGAGCCGAAGCGGGCGGCCGCCACGCCGACGAGCGCGAAGCTGAAGCGCGTGCGGTCCATCGCCTTCAGGTAGGTGCTCGCGTCCGGCCGCGGGACCTCGAGCTCGAGGATCAGCTCGCCCGGTTCGAGCGCGGTCACGTCGCGGTCGTCCTCGGTGGGCAGGCGGTAGAGGTCGGCCAGCTCGAGCTCGCGCCGGTCGGTTCGCAGCGTCGTGCCGAGAGCGAGCAGGGCGGCCGCCGGGTCGGACGGGTGGGCTGACGCGCAGCGCTCGTTGCCGAAGATCGCGTGCTCGCGGTGCGCGCCCTGGCGCGCGTGGCAGGTCGAGCCGCCGTGCAGGAAGCACGGGTACTTGAGCCGCCAGTACCAGCAGCGCGTCGCCTGGAGGAGGTTGCCGCCGATCGTGCTCATCGAGCGCAGCTGCGGCGAGGCGGACAGTGTGCAGGCCTCGCGCAGCGCCTGCGGGATCTCCGGGTCCGCCTCCAGCTCGGCGAGTGTCGTCCCGGCCCCGATTCCGCTACCGCGTTGATGCACACCGCGCGGCACCACCCCGCGCACGTCGACGAGCGTCTCCGCCTCGACGAGCCCGTCTCTCAACAACGGGACGAGGTCGGTCCCGCCTGCAAGTAACACAGTGTTACTTGCTCCGTCGAGCTCGGCGAGGCTAGACGGCTGCCGGAGCTCCACGCGCTGCCTCCCGCTCCCGCGCCTCGGCGAGGGCGCGCAGCATCGTCTCGCGGCTCACCGGCAGCTCGTGTACCTCCGCGCCGGTCGCGTCGCGGATCGCGTTGACGATCGCCGCGGCCGTCGGCACGATCGGCGGCTCGCCGAGGCCCTTGGAGCCGAGGTTCGTCAGCTGCTCGTCCGGAATGTCCAGCAGCTCGGTGACGATCTCCGGCACGTCGGCGATCGTCGGCAGCTTGTACGCGTCGAGCGTCTGCGTCAGCACCCGGCCGGTCGCGGGGTCGACGAGCCGCGCCTCCGAGAGCGTGTGCCCGATGCCCTGGATGATCCCGCCCTCGACCTGGCTGCGGGCCCCGAGCGGGTTGATCACGCGGCCGACGTCGTGGATCGCCGCGATGCGCTCGACCTTCACCTCGCCGGTCTCGACGTCGACCGCAACCTCGGCGACCTGAATCCCGAAGGTCAGCACGCGCATTCCGGCCGGGTTCGGACCGCGGGCGCCCTTGCCGAGGATCTGCGCGTCATCGAGCAGGCCGGTGATCTCCTCCAGCGGCCAGGAGCCGCCGTCAGCCGAGACGATCAGGCCGCCGCGGAGCGAGAGGGCGCGCTCCTCGACCTGGAAGCGCTGCGCCGCGATCTCGAGCAGCTGTCGCGCCGCGTCGGCCGCGGCCGCCCGCACGGCCGGGCCCATCGACGGCGTGGTCGACGAGCCGGCCGAGATCGACGCGTACGGCCCGCGGGCCGAGTCGCCGAGCTCACAGCGGACGCGGTCGAGCGGTAGGCCCAGCTCCTCGGCTGCGATCTGCGCCATCGCCGTGCGCGTGCCCGTGCCGATGTCCTGCATCGCCGTGACCACCGTCGCCCGGGCGTCGGCGCCGACCCGGACCCAGGCGTAGGAAGGCGGGCCGCCGCCGCCGTACCAGATCTGGCTCGCCAGGCCCACACCGCGCCGCCAGGGCCCCTCCGAACGGGCGCGGACCTCGTCGCGCCGGGCCCAGTGCGGCTCGGCGCGCTCGTAGCACACGAGCAGGTTCTTCGACGAGAACGGCCGGTCGTCCACGAGGTCCTTGTCGGCGTGGTTGCGGCGGCGCAGCTCGAGCGGATCGAGCTCGAGCCGGCCCGCCAGCTCGTCCAGCAGGCACTCGAGCCCGAAGGTGCCCTCGACGAACCCCGGCGCGCGGAAGGCCGCATTCGGCGGCAGGTTCAGCTTGGCGCCGTAGGTGACGGTGCGGACGTTCTCGCAGGCGTACAGCATCTCCATCGGCCCGAAGGTCGGGGCGTTGAAGCCGGCCCAGCCGATCGCGTTCACGTACTCGCCGTCGAGCGCGACCAGCGTCCCGTCCGAGCGGGCGCCGGCGCGGAGCCGCTGGATCGTCGCGTTGCGGTTGCCGGCGGCGAGGTTCTCCTCGCGGCGCGTGAGCGCGCAGTGCACCGGCCGCCCGGTCTGGCCGGCCAGGGCGATCGCGATGTACGTGTGGTCGCCCGGGCTGTTCTTGGCGCCGAAGCCGCCGCCCATGTAGTTGCAGACCACGCGCACGCGGTCGGGCGGCAGCCCGAGCTGGTTCGAGATCGAGTCGCGCACGCCCCAGATGAACTGGGTCGAGATGTAGACCTCGAGCGTCTCGCCTTCCCAGCGGCAGACCGCCTGGTGGGTCTCGAGCGCGTTGTGGAGGACGACCTGCGTGCGGAACTCGCCCTCGACGATCACATCGGCCTCGGCGAAGCCCGCGTCGACGTCACCGCGCGAGTAGTGCCTCGTCTCGTCGACGAGCGACTCGCGCCTGGCCGCCTCCTCGGGATCGAGCAGCGGTTCGAGCTCCTCCCACTCGACGTCGATCAGCTCGAGCGCGGCATGTGCCTCGCGCCGGCTGTCCGCCGCCACCGCCGCGACGGGCGCGCCGTGGAAGCTCGGCTCATCCTGGAGGACGTGGCAGTCGCCCGGTCCGATCGCGCCGCGCACCCAGCCCGCCGCCCGCGCCCGGCTCAGGTCGACGCTCGCGCGCGCGTGTGCAAAGGGGCTGCGCAGGACGGCTGCGTGGAGCGTCCCCGGGAGCTGGACGTCGGCGGTGTATTGAGCCTCGCCGCGCGCCCGCTGGTGGCCGTCCTGGCGGCGCGCCGGCGTGCCGACGACGGTGCGCGGGCCCTGCGGCCACTGGTCGAGTGCCTCGTCCTCGCCCTCGACGACGACCCACTGCTCGGTGTACGTGCCTTCGACTTCCTTCTCGGTCCGGATCAGTCGCGCCACGTCAGGATCGCCTCCTCGATTCTGGGATACGCGCCGCAGCGGCACAGGTTGCCGGCCATCGCATGGCGGACGCGCTCGGGTGTCGGCTCGGGCTCGGCCTCGACGAGTGCGGCTGCCGAGACGATCTGGCCGGGTGTGCAGAAGCCGCACTGGAGCGCGTCGGCGCGGACGAACGCATCGACCAGCGGATGGTCGCGCAGCCCTTCGATCGTCGTCACCTCGCGCTCGCCGACGGTGTGGACGAGCGTGATGCAGGAAAGCGTCGGCACGCCGTCGAGCTGGACGGTGCAGGCGCCGCAGTGCCCCTCGCCGCACGCGATCTTCGTGCCCGTCAGGCCGAGGTCGCCGCGGAGGGTCTCCGCGAGCGTCTTGCCGACCGGCGGGTCGACCTCGTACGTGCCGCCGTTGATCCTGAGCTCAAGCACCTGTCGTCACCGCCAGGATGTCCGCCAGGTGCACGAGCCGAAACGCCACTCGGCTGGCTGTCCGCTGCTCGCGCTCGTCCTCGATCTCCGGCAGCAGCCGCCAGATGTCGCGCGCGCCCTCGAGCAGCTCGCGGATCTGCTCGCGCTCCTCCGCGTGGCCGTCGCGGTCGGCGGTGGCGTTCAGCGCGAGCCCGAGGACCCCGATCGTGTCCGGCTGCCGTGTCCAGAGCAGCGGCGTCGCCATGGACAGGTACTGGTGGATCCGCGCGAAGGCCATCGGCTGCGAGAAGGTGCCGCCGCCGCGCGGCGGGGACGGCTCGAGAGGCGCCTCGCCCTCGGCGATCCGGTTCGCGTTGCCCCAGAGCATCGCGCGCACCTGCTCCTCGTCGAAGCCGGCAAGCCGCGCCGTGCGCAGGGAGGTGAGCAGCGCGCTCGGCTGCTGGCCGTAGGGGTAGTCGGAGGCGTAGACGACCTGTTCCGGCGCGACGAGATGGAACAGCGTGAGCAGGTCGATCGGGCTCCACACCGAGGTATCGAAGAAGACGCCGGCCCTGCCGCCGAAGTGCCCGGCCAGCTCGGCGAGGTCGGCGATTCCGCCGTGCGCGATGATCAGCTGCGCGTCGGGGTAGGCCTCGACGAGGCGCGCCAGGCTGTCGGCGATCGGCGGCAGCCCGCGACCGCCGTGGATCAGGATCGGCACGCGCCGCTCGGCCGCGAGCTCGAACACCGGCGACAGGCGCTCGTCGTTCAGCAGGAAGCGCTGGGCCCGCGGGTGCAGCTTGATCCCGCGAGCACCGAGGTCGAGGCAGCGTGTCGCTTCTTCGATCGGATCCTCGCCGAGGTCGAGGCGTACGAACGGGATCAGCCGGCCGCCGGAGCGCCGCGCCTGCTCGAGCGTCCGGTCGTTGGGCGCCCGGAAGGCCGGATGGCGGTCGGGCTCGTCCATGCAGAACATGAAGCAGCGCGAGAAGCCGTAGCGCCGGCCCACCGCCTCGAGCTCCTCGTAGGTGCCGACCATGCCGTCGATGTCGTGACCGAGGTGGACGTGCGCATCGAAGATCTCCGCGCCTTGCGGCAGCTCGCGAGCGAGCTCCTCGTCGTATCCGGCGATCAGCGCCTGCGCCCGTTCGAGCACCGCTTCCACGTGGAGCAACTCTAGAGGTACGATCCCGCCCGCCGTGGCAGATGTCCTCATTTATGCCGATTCGCTCCGCTCGCCCGAGATGCGGCACGAGGTCCCGCTCGCCGTCCCCGACCCGTTCCTCTACGCGGAGCGCGAGGGGAGCAGGCACGTGGTCGCGAGCTCCTTCGAGCTCGACCGGATGAAGGTGGTCGCCCCCGACCTGGAGCTGATGCCGTACGAGGAGTTCGGGATCGACGAGCTCTACGCGCAGGGGCTCTCGCGCGACGAGATCGAGCTCGAGGTCGTCCTGCGCGCCGCCCGGCGCTTCGGGATCGAGCGGGCCGCCGTTCCGTCGACGTTCCCGCTCGAGCTGGCCGACCACCTGCGCGCCAACGGAATCGACGTGACCGCCGACCGCGAGCACTTCGTCCGGCGGCGGCGCGTGAAGAACGAGGCCGAGCTCGCCGGCATCCGGCGCGCCCAGCACGCGGCCGAGGCCGGCATGAGCGCCGCGCGCGAGCTGCTCCGCGCAGCCGAGCGCGAGAACGGCGATCTCGTGCTCGACGGCGAGCCGCTGACGTGTGAGCGCCTCAAGGTGGCGGTCGAGCAGGCGTTCACCGCCAACGGCGCCTTCGCTGACGAGTTCATCGTCTCGCACGGGCCGCAGACGGCGGTCGGGCACGACATGGGCTCCGGCCCGATCGCGCCCGGCGAGCCCATCTGCCTCGACCTCTTCCCGCGCGACCGCGAGTCCGGCTGCTTCGCCGACATGACGCGCGTCTTCGTCGTCGGCGAGCCGTCGGAGGAGCTGGCCGAGTACCACCGGCTCTGCCGTGAGGCGCTCGAGGCGTCCGTCGCCGCGGTCAAGCCCGGCGTCGCCGGGAGTGAGCTGCACAGGATCTGCAGCAAGGTCTTCGAGGAGCACGGCTATCCGACGCTGCTCTCGAAGCAGCCGGGCGAGGTGCTGAAGGACGGCTTCTACCACTCGCTCGGCCACGGCGTAGGCCTCGAGGTGCACGAGCAGCCGAACCTCGGTCGCGGTCCAGGCGAGCTCGTCGCGGGCGACGTGATCGCCGTCGAGCCGGGGCTCTACCGCCACGGCTACGGCGGCTGCCGCCTCGAGGACCTCGTGCTGGTCACCGAAGGCGGGGCCGAGGTGCTCACGGACTACCCGTACGACCTGGCCCCGTGACGGGCGCCATCGAGACGATCCTCGCGGAGGAGCGTCGTTATCCGCCGCCGCCCGAGTTCGCTGCGAACGCGAACGCGAAGCCGGAGATCTACGAGCTCGGCTTCGAGACGTTCTGGGAAACGGAAGGCCGCGAGCGGGTCACGTGGTTCGAGGAGTTCGAGAGCCTCTGGGAGTGGGACCTCCCGTACGCGAAGTGGTATCTGGGTGGGAAGCTGAACGTGGCCTACAACTGCGTCGACCGCCACGTCGAGGCCGGGAACGGCGACAGGGTCGCCTACCACTGGGAGGGCGAGCCCGAGGACGAGCGCCGGACGATCACCTTCGCCGACCTGCAGGACGAGGTCGTCCGTCTCGCGAACGCGCTCAAGAAGCTCGGCGTCGGGAAGGGCACCCCGGTCGGGATCTACATGGGCATGGTTCCCGAGGCGCCGGTGGCGATGCTCGCCTGCGCGCGGCTCGGGGCGCCGCACACCGTGGTCTTCGGCGGCTTCTCGTCGGACGCGCTCGCCGACCGGCTGAACGACATGGGCTGCGAGGTCCTGATCACGCAGGACGAGGGGCTTCGCAACGGTGGCACGGTGCCGCTGAAGGAGAACGCCGACGCGGCCATGGCGGCGTCGCCGGCAGTGAGGCACTCGGTCGTCCTCCGGCGCACCGGGGGTGATGTCGGCTGGACGGAGGACCGCGACCTCTGGTGGCACGAGCTCGTCGCCGAAGAGGGGTCAGACCCCGCCTCGTGCCCTCCGGAGCCGATGGACTCGGAGGACCTGCTCTACCTGCTCTACACCAGCGGCACGACCGCCAAGCCCAAGGGCATCGTCCACACCACCGCCGGCTACCTCGTGGGCACGGCGGCGACCCACCACTACATCTTCGACGTCAAGCCCGACTCGGTCTACTGGTGCGCGGCTGACATCGGCTGGGTCACCGGCCACAGCTACATCGTCTACGGGCCGCTCTGCAACGGGACGACCGGCGTCCTCTACGAGGGCGTGCCGAACTTCCCGGACCGAGACCGCTGGTGGGCGATCGTCGAGCGCTACAAGGTGGACATCCTCTACACGGCGCCGACGGCGATCCGGACGCACATGAAGTGGGGCCCGGAGTACGCGGCCAAGCACGACCTCTCCTCGCTGCGGCTGCTCGGCTCGGTCGGCGAGCCGATCAACCCGGAGGCGTGGATGTGGTACCGCGAGCACATCGGCGGCGGCCGCACGCCGGTTGTCGACACCTGGTGGCAGACCGAGACCGGGACGATCCTGATCACGCCGCTGCCGGGCGTGACGACCACGAAGCCGGGCTCGGCGACCAAGCCGTTCCCCGGTGTGGACGCCGCGGTCTACGACGAGCAGGGCAACGAGGTCGGCCCGGGCGGCGGCGGCTACCTCGTCCTGCGGCGGCCGTGGCCGGCGATGCTGCGCGGGATCTACAAGGACGACCAGCGTTATCGCGACACCTACTGGTCGCGCTTCCCCGGCGTCTACTTCGCCGGCGACGGCGCCCGGATCGACCAGGACGGCGACTTCTGGCTGCTCGGCCGCGTCGACGACGTGATGAACGTCTCCGGGCACCGGATCTCGACGATCGAGGTCGAAAGCGCCCTCGTCGACCACGAGGGCGTGGCCGAGGCGGCGGTGTGCGGGCGATCGGATGACCGAACGGGCCAGGCGATCGTCGCCTACGTCACGCTCAAGGGCGGCGAGGACGGCTCGGTCGAGATGCTCGAGGAGCTGCGCAACCACGTCGCGGCCAAGATCGGCCCGATCGCCAAGCCCGCGAACATCGTCTTCACGCAGGAGCTCCCGAAGACGCGGAGCGGCAAGATCATGCGCCGCCTGCTCCGCGACGTCGCCGAGAAGCGCGAGCTCGGCGACACCACGACTCTCGCCGACCCGGGGGTGGTCGAGGAGATCAAGGACCGCGCCGAAACCGAGAAGGGCGAGGACTGACCTAGTAACACAGTGTTGCTAGGTGGCCAGGAGCGCCTCGAAGGGCGCGGCGTCCTCGAACGGGCCGATCAGGGCGAGGTTCAGCCCGTGCGAGGCGATCACGTCGTGGGCGACCCGCTGGACGTCCTCGGCGGTGACGGCGTCCAGGCCGGCGAGCACGTCTTCGGGATCCAGTGCCGGGTCGCCCAGCACGAGGCGCCCGAGCCCGTAGACGATCATCCCCTGCGGGCTCTCGAGCCTGAGCACGAAACGGCCTTTGGCCAGCGCCCGTGCCTTCTCGAGCTCCTCGGCGGGCACCGGCTCGTCGACCAGGCGGCGGAACTCGCGCACGATCGTCTCGACCGCCTCCTCGCCGCGCGCGATGTCCACGCCCGCCTGCGAGTACAGCGAGCCGGCGTCCGTGTAGGGCTGATTGTGCGCGTAGACGTAGTAGGCGAGGCCACGCCGCTCGCGCACCTCGGTGAAGAGCCGAGACGACATCCCGGTGCCGAGCACTGTCGTCAGCAGCAGCAGGGGCCAGCGGTCCGGATGGACGAGCGGGTAGCTCGGGACGCCGATGCACAGGTGCGCCTGGTCGGAGTCCTTGTGGTGGATCGTCACCTGCGGCTCGCCGCCGTTCACGGACACCTGCGCGGGCGACCCCGTCGGCGTGGCCTCGAGGTCGCCGAGCAGCCGCTCGATCGTGTCCAGGTAGCCGTCGTCGAGGCGCCCGGCGACGCCGACGATCATCCGCTCGGGCTTGTACCAGTGGCCGACGTAGTCGAGGAACGTCTCGCGGCTGGCCGCGCGGATCGTCTCCTTGCGGCCGATGATGTCCCAGCCGAGCGGCTGGTCGCCGTAGATGAGCCGCTCGTACAGGCCGCCGATGAAGTCGCGCGGCGTGTCGTAGTACATGTTCATCTCCTCGACGATCACGCCCTTCTCGCGCTCGATCTCGTCGGGCGCGAACTTCGAGTTGCGGAGCATGTCGACGAGGACGTCCAGCGCCTGGTCGCGGTAGTCGGAGGCGCACCTGACGTAGTAGCCCGTGTACTCCTTGCTCGTGAAGGCGTTGAACTCGCCGCCGAGACCGTCGACCTCCATGCCGATGTCGCGCGCGGTCGGCCGCCGGTCGGTGCCCTTGAAGAACATGTGCTCGGCGAAGTGCGCGATCCCGTTCGTGTCCGGGGTCTCGTAGCGCGAGCCGGCGGCGAGCATGATCATGCAGGTGACCGACGGCACCTGCGGCATGTCGGCGCTCAGGATCCGCAGCCCGTTGTCGAGCTGGTGCTGCTCGAACACACTCATGCGGCCAGTTTCTCCCGCCACGCTGCCGGGATCCGGACCGTCTGCGCCCGGGCGTAGTCGTACGCGACGAGCACCGTCTTGGCCTCGGCGGCCAGCTCGCCGCGCACGCGCAGCTCGTGGTCGAGGCCGAAGCTCTTCTCGCCGAACCGCCCCGCGCGGACGCCGACCTCGACGACCTCGGGGAAGCCGACCGGAGCGCGGAAGTCGATCTCGACCCGCGCCACGACGAGCGTCAGGTCCTCGAGCGAGCGCGCGATCCCCACGTGCCAGAAGTAGGCGGCGCGCGCGGACTCGACGTAGGTCAGGAAGACCGCGTTGTTGACGTGGCCCATCGCGTCGACGTCGCGAAAGCGCACCGGCTCTTCGTGAACGAAGTCGAAGCCCTTCACGGGCCGGGATGCTATCTGCGCGCCTGGCTCTTGCCGGTCCAGTGAACGCGGTGCGATGCTGCGCCCATGAGCGGCGAGGAGACCAGGCGCGCGATCTTCGCCCAGCCGGACTGGCTGCGGGCGGTGCCCACCGAGCGCCGGCTGCCCGAGGGTCGTGTTCTGCATTCCGGCTGCGGTACCTCGTTCCACGCCGCGCAGACGGGAGGCTGGGCCGAGCAGGCGCTCGAGCTCGTGCTGCGGCCGCCGCGCGCCGACGTGCTCGTCGCGATCAGTCACGAGGGCGCGACGGCGCTGACGCTCGAGGCTGCGCGGGCCTTCGACGGGCCGGTCTGGCTGATCACCGGCAAGCCCGACAGCCCTCTCGGCGAGCTCGCCGACGAGGTCGTCGTTTGCACGCCGGAGGTCGAGCGGAGCTGGTGCCACACCGTCAGCTACACATGCGCCGTCACGGCGCTTGCGGCGCTGCACGGCGAAGATGTCTCCTGGCTCCCGGACGCGGTCGAGAAGGCGCTCGAGCACCGTGAGCCGGTCTCCGCGCACGAGCGGTGGCTGGTGGCAGGCGCGGGCCGGGACTGGCCGACCGCGCAGGAGGCGGTGCTGAAGCTGCGCGAGGGCGCCCATGTCGCGGCCGAGGCGCACCAGACGGAGCAGCTCCTGCACGGCCACCTGGCCGCCGTGGACGAGTCGGTGCGGGCGTTCGTGCTCGAGGGCGAGGGCCGTGCGGCCGAACGAGCGGCGGGTGCGGTCGCGGCCCTGAGGGAGCTCGGCTGCCAGGTGGCCCTTGTCCCGACGGTGCACCCGGTCGTCGACATCGTCCGCTTCCAGCTCCTGACCCTCGACCTCGCCGAGGCGCGAGGCGTCGACCCCGACCCGATCCGCACGGACGAGGAGCCCTGGAAGCGAGCGCGAGCCACGTACGACTGAGCGGCAATGCGCGTTGCGCCTACAGCGCCGCGAGCTCCGCGAGCAATTCGTCGACCTCGTCGGTCGTGTTGTAGTGGACGATCCCCGCGCGCACGGCGCCGTCCGGGAGTCCGAGCCGCTTCATCACCTCGACCGCGTAGTAGTTCCCGTGCCAGACGGCGTAGCCGCGGTCGCCCAGCGCTTCGGCTGCCTCGGCCGGGGTCAGACCCCGCACGTTGAAGGCGAACGTCGGCACGCGACCGTCCATCGTCGGCAGCCCGTACAGCTGGCAGCTCTCCGGCAGCCCGGCCAGGAAGCGCTCACCGAGCTCCCGCTCGTAGGCGACGATCGCGTCCATCCCGACCGACTCGACGTAGCGCACCGCCGCGACGAAGCCGGCCAGCAGCTCGTGCGGCAGCGTGCCGGTCTCGAAGCGGTGGCCGAGCGGCTCCTCCGCGGCCGGGCGCACCTTGTAGGGGCGCCACCGCTCGAGCAGCTCTGCCCGCGCGAAGGCGACGCCGAGATGCGGCCCGAAGTACTTGTAGGGAGAGCAGATCAGGACGTCGACGCCCACTGCCGCGACGTCGATCGGCCCGTGCGGCGCGTAGTGGACGGCGTCGATCCAGGCAAGGGCGCCGGCCTCGTGGGCGAGCTCGGCGATGCGGCCGATGTCGACCAGCGTTCCGACCGCGTTCGAGGCCCACGGACACGCGACCACGCGGGTGCGCTCCGTCAGGAGCGAAGCCAGGTGGTCGAAGTCGACCGTCGTGTCGTCGTGGATCTCCGCGAATCGAACCTGCAGGTCGAGGTCGTGGGCGAGCTCGAGCCAGGGCGAGACGTTTCCGTCGTGGTCGAGGCGGGTAACCACGATCTCGTCGCCCGCCGTGAGCTCGCGGCCGATCGTCCGCGAGAGCGTGAAGTTGAGCGAGGTCATGTTCGCCCCGAACAAGACCTCCTCTGATCTGCAGCCGAGGAACGACGCCCCGGCTGCGCGCGAATCCTCGACGAGCGCCTCGGTACGCCGGCTCGTCTCGTACGGCCCGCCGACGTTCGCGTTCGACTCGCGCAGGTACCCGGCGATCGCCTCGATCACCTCGTCCGGGACCTGCGAGCCCCCCGGCCCGTCGAAGAAGACGAGCGACCGGTCGAGCGCCGAGAAGCGGCGGCGAACAGCAGCGACGTCGTACGCGACGGTGCTCACCGGTTGGACGCTAGCGGATGTCCGGCGGGGCTTCGGCCCGCAACTGGCAGACTGGTCCCGCTCGTCCAGACAACCGAGGGAGAGAGGCCATGGAGACGGAATCGGAACGGCTGGCGCCGAAGATCCAGGGCGAAACGGACAAGGACCACGTGGTCGAGGCGCACGAGTTGACGCGCCGCTACGGCCAGGGCGAGACCGCGGTCGACGCACTGGTCGGTGTCGACCTCCAGGTCTCGAGCGGGAAGCTGACGGCCGTGATGGGGCCGTCCGGCTCCGGCAAGTCGACGCTGATGCACCTGCTCGCCGCGCTCGACCGGCCGACCTCCGGCTACGTGGTGCTCGCGGGGACGAAGCTCGGGCAGCTCAGCGACACCGAGATCACCAAGCTCAGGCGCCGCCACATCGGGTTCGTCTTCCAGTTCTTCAACCTGCTTCCGATGCTGACAGCGGACGAGAACATCCGCCTGCCGCTCTCGATCGCGGGCGAGAAGCCCGACCCCGAGTGGTACGACGACCTCGTCGAGAAGGTCGGCCTCACCGATCGCAAAAAGCACCGGCCCGCCGAGCTCTCCGGCGGCCAGCAGCAGCGGGTGGCGATCGCGCGGGCTCTCGTGTCCCGGCCGACCGTCGTGTTCGCCGACGAGCCGACCGGCAACCTCGACTCGAAGACCGGCGGCGAGATCCTCGAGCTGATGCGCGACTCCGTCGACTCCTACGGCCAGACGACCGTCATGGTGACCCATGACGCCCGCGCGGCCGCGATCGCCGACCGGATCCTCTTCCTGGCCGACGGCAAGATCGTGAAGGACCTCGGCAAGGCGACCGCCCACGACGTCGTGCTGGCGATGGAGGAGCTCGACCACCAGTGATCCTGGTTGCCCTCCGGGGCCTCTGGGGTCGCAAGCTTCGAGCGACGCTCACGGCGATCGCGATCGTCCTCGGCGTCGCCACGGTCACGGGGACGTACATCCTCACCGACTCGATCTCGAACGCGTTCGACTCCATCTACACCGGCATCTACCGTGGAACCGACGCGGCGATCACCGGCCGCTCGGCGATCACGTCCTCGACGTCGAACACGGTGCTTCCCTCCTTCGACGAGTCGCTGCTGCAGAAGGTCAAGGCGCTTCCGGACGTCGAGGCGGCGGTCGGCGGAGTCGGTGGCGAGGCGCAGCTGATCGGCAAGAACGGAAAGGTGATCGCCTTCGGAGGCGCCCCGAACCTCGGTTTTTCGATCGACGCCTCCCAGCCCCGCTTCAACTCGCTGACGCTCGTCGACGGCGCGTGGCCGACCGCGGGCGAGGTCGTCGTCGACCGGTCCACCGCGGGGAAGAAGGACATCAAGGTGGGGTCGACGATCCGCGTCGAGGCGCAGGGCCACGCGGAGCCGCTCAGGGTCTCCGGGCTCGTCAACTTCGGAGCGGCCGCCTCGATCGGCGGCGCGACGCTCGCGGGCTTCGACCTTCCGACCGCGCAGCGCCTATTCCGAAAGGTGGGAAAGCTCGACCAGATCCGTGTTGCGTCCAAGCCCGGGGTCTCGGAGGCGAGCCTCCTCAGCTCGATCCGCTCGATCCTGCCGCCACATACGCAGGTGAGGACGGGCGAGGCGCAGGCGGCGTCGGACTCGAGCGACACCAAGTCGTTTCTCAGCTTCCTCCAGACCTTCCTGCTCGCGTTCGGAGGGATCGCGTTGTTCGTGGGCGCGTTCGTGATCGCGAACTCGATCTCGATCACGGTTGCCCAGCGGACCCGCGAGTTCGCGACCCTCCGGACGATCGGCGCTTCGCGCCGGCAGGTGCGGGTCAGCGTCCTCATCGAGGCGGCGGTGGTCGGGATTCTGGCCTCTGTCGTGGGCATCTTCATCGGCCTCGGTCTCGCGAAGGGCCTCTTCCGCCTCTTCGACTCGCTCGGGTTCACGCTCCCGAACAGCGGCCTCCTGCTCCAGGCGCGGACGGTGATCGTCGCGCTCGCGGTGGGGATCCTGGTCACGATCGTGGCCAGCCTGCGCCCGGCCGTCCGGGCGACGCGGGTCCCGCCGATCGCGGCTGTGCGCGAGGGCGTCGAGCTACCGCCCGGGCGCTTCGCGCGGTACCGCGGGATCGGGTCGGCCACCCTCGCGGTAGTCGGCTTCGCGGTGCTCGCCTACGCCCTGTTCGCCGGGGGCCTCTCGACCAAGGCGATTCTCATCCTCATGGGGGTCGGGACCCTGCTGATCTTCTTCGGCGTTGCGCTGTTCTCGTCACACCTCGTGGTGCCCCTTGCGCACGTGCTCGGAGCGCCGGGTGCGCGGTTCGGTGGTGCCCCGGGCGAGCTCGCGCGTGAGAACACGCAGCGAAACCCCCAGCGGACGGGCTCCACCGCGGCGGCGCTGATGATCGGCCTCGCGCTCGTCACGCTCGTGGCGATGCTGGCAGCAGGCATCAGGAGCACCTTCTTCGGCGCGGTGGACAAGCTCTGGCAGACGGATTACGCCGTCACGGCGGAGAACAACTTCTCGCCGATCCCGGTCGCCGTGTCCGCCCCGCTGCACACGGTTCCCGGCGTGACGGCCGTCGTCGGCGTCCGCGACGGCCAGGCGCGAATCCTCGGCGGGAACCGTGAGCTGAGCGCCGTCGATCCTGGTGGCTCCAGCGTCTTCACGCTCGACTGGACGCAGGGATCGCAGTCGGTGCTGGAGTCGCTCGGGACGACCGGCGCCATCGTCGACAAGAGCTTCGCCGACAAGCACAACCTGAAAGTGGGCTCGACCGTCAGCCTGCTGGTGCCCACCGGCAAGCGCCAGCCCTTCCGAGTGGCCGGCATCTTCGATCCTCCTGCCGGGGGCTCTCCCTTCGGTCCGGTCACGATCGGCAGCGCCGCCTTCGACCGTCTCTACCCGCAGCCTCAGAACCTGTTCGTGTTCCTCAACATCGCGGGCGGCGTCACGAAGGCCAACACGCAGAAGCTCAACCAGGCGCTTGCGAGCTTCCCGAATGCGAAGGTGCAGGACCGGGACGCGTTCAAGAAGAACCGCGCGTCGGGCATCAACGCGATTCTCAACGTCCTCTATGTCCTGCTGGCCCTGTCGGTGATCGTCAGCCTCTTCGGCATCGTCAACACGCTCGTCCTGACGGTGTTCGAGCGGACCCGTGAGCTGGGGATGCTCCGGGCGGTCGGCATGACGAGAACCCAGGTTCGCTGGATGATCCGCTACGAGAGCGTGATCACGGCCTTGATCGGTGCCCTGATCGGGATCGCGCTCGGGATCGTGCTCGCGGTTCTGCTGATTGCGCGCGTCAAGGAGATCAACCTCTCCTGGCCTGTGACGTCGCTCGTGATCTTCGTCGTCCTGGCACTCGTCGTCGGGCTGGTCGCAGCCGCATTCCCGGCACGGCGCGCCGCGCGGTTGAACGTTCTCGAGGCGCTCCAGTACGAGTGACGGCTCCGTCCGGGAGCGCACCTAGTCTGCGGTCGTGCGACGACTGCGCACGCTGAGCGAGGAAGAGTGCTACCTCCGCTGCTACGGCTCGCGCGACGACATGGTGCGAGTCGTGCGACACGAGCGGCAGCGGCAGCTCGCGCGCATCAGCGGTGAGGAGCTGCGCCGCCTGTTCGAGCTGCGCCTGGACGCACGCGAGGCCGGGCTCGCCGCGTGAGGACGTGCGCCCGCTGGAGCCGGTCTCGTGGGTCGTGGCGCGCCTGGACGAGCCGGCGCCGTCCCAAGCCGCTCGGCCTTGAGCGGCCCTGCGCGCCGAGGTCCCGACGCAAGCGTCGCTGCTAGCGCGGTTCCTGACGTACTGGGCCCGGATCTGCGGGTCGTCTTCTGCGGGATCAACCCGGGCTTTGCCTCGGCCGAGGCGGGCGCGCACTTCGCGAACCCGCGGAACGATTTCTGGCGGCTCCTCCACGAGTCGGGCTTCACGCCGAGGCTCTACGCGCCGCAGGAGCAGTTCTCGGTGCTCGAGCTCGGCATCGGGCTGACGAACGCCGCCTCCCGGACGACGCGCGGCTCCAGTGACCTCCGCCGAGGCGACTTCACCGGCTCGCACGAGCGGCTCCGCGAGCTTGCCCTCGAGCTCCGTCCGCGGGCGATCGCGTTCGTCGGCAAGGAGGCATTCCGCGGCGCGTTCGGCCGGCGCGCCGAACACGGTCCGCAGCCGGAGACGCTGGACGACGTCGGGCTCTACGTGCTCCCGTCCACGTCGCCGGCGAACGCGGCGGTCCCGTACCCCGAGCGCCTGAAGTGGTTCCGCGCGCTCCAGGCGTGGCTGGACCCGGTCGACCGCGCCGCGGTGCGCGCCCTCGTCCTCGACGGGAGCGGCAGGACGCTGCTCGTCCAGTTCCGCGACGTGACCGGCCAGGTGTGGTGGGCAACACCGGGCGGCGGGATCGGCGAGGGCGAGGACGCCGTCGCCGCGCTGAGGCGGGAGCTTGCGGAAGAGGTCGGGCTCGTGGATTTCGCGCTCGGCCCCGAGATCTGGACGCGCGACCACACGTTCGCCTGGGACGGGCGCATCCTCCGCGCACGCGAGCGGATCTGGCTCGTCCGCGTTTCCGAGCACGAGCCGGCGCCGAGCGTCGACCTCTCTGCGGAGCATGTCGCCGCCGTGCGCTGGTGGACGCCCTCCGAGCTGGCTGCGGCGAACGAACCGCTCGTGCCGAAGCGGCTGCCGCAGCTCCTGCGCGACCTGAAGGCCAACGGGCCGCCCCGCAAGCCCATCGACGCCGGTATCTAGCCCCGCCAGCGGTTCGTGATCGGGGTTCTGCGGTCGCGCCCGAAGGCCTTCGGCGTGAGCCGGACGCCCGGCGGAGCCTGTCGCCGCTTGTATTCGGCACGGTCGATCAGTGCTACGGCGCGCTCCACGACCTCGGGGTCGAAACCGTCGGAGGAGAGCTCCTCGGCGGTCCGGTCCTGCTCGACGTAGGCCTCGAGCACGCGATCGAGCGCGGAGTACGGTGGGAGGGAGTCCTCGTCGAGCTGGTTCTCGCGCAGCTCCGCGCTCGGCGCCCGGTCGATGATCGTCTGGGGGATCAACTCCTTCCCGGCTCGCTCGTTCAGATGTCGCGCCAGCCGGAAGACATCCGTCTTGAACACGTCCTTCAGCAGGGCGAACCCCCCGGCCATGTCGCCGTAGAGCGTCGCGTACCCGACGGAGAGCTCGGACTTGTTCCCGGTCGTGACGACCAGCCAGCCGAACTTGTTCGAGAGCGCCATCAGGAGGAGCCCGCGGATTCGCGCCTGGAGGTTCTCTTCGGCGAGATCGCGCTCGAGGCCGGCGAAGCTCTCGGAGAGTGTCGCCTCGGCCGAGGTCACGACCTCGTCGATCGGGAGCTCACGGAAGTCGGTGCCGAGGCTCTCGGCGAGCAAGCGGGCGTCGCGCTGCGTCTCCGGCGAGGAGAACCGCGAGGGCATCGAGACGCAGTGGACGCGCTCAGCGCCGAGCGACTCGACCGCGAGAGCCGCAGTCAGCGCGGAGTCGATCCCGCCCGAGATGCTGACCACGATCTCGCCGAAGCCGTTCTTGTCGACGTAGTCGTGCAGCCCCAGCTCGAGCGCGAGCCGCATCTGCTCGAGCTCCGCGAGCTCGGGCGCGACGACCGGCTCGATCCGGTCGGACTGCTCGCGCGGTGACCCGATCGGCACGACAGTCGCGTCGGGCGGCGTCGGGCGCTCGCGGGCGGTCACGGCGGGCTCGATGTCGACGACGAGCAGCGCCTCCTCGAAGCCCGGGGCGCGCGCGAGCACGTTGCCGTCCTCGTCGAGCACGAGCGAGTGCCCGTCGAAGATCAGCTCGTCCTGCCCGCCGACCGCGTTGCAGAAGGCGACGATGCAGGAGTTGTCGCGCGCGCGGGTGGCGAAGATCTCCTCGCGCTCGCGGTCGCGGCAGAGGTGGAACGGCGAGGCGGAGATGTTGGCGATCACCTGCGCGCCGGCCAGCGCGAGGTCGGTCGCCGGGCCGGGCTCCCAGAGGTCCTCGCAGACGGTGAGGCCGATCAGCGTCTCGCCGAGCTCGAGCAGGGTCAGGTGGTGGGCAGCCGCGAAGTAGCGGTCCTCGTCGAACACGCCGTAGTTGGGCAGAAGGCGCTTTCGGTAGATCGCCTTCACCGCGCCGTCCGCGCACACGGCGCAGGCGTTCCGAAGGTCGGTGTCGAGATGCGGGACGCCGACGAGCGCGACGATCCCGTGCGTGTCCTCGGCGATCGAGCGCAGCGACGCGGCGGCAGCGCGCACGAACCCGGGGCGGAGGAGGAGATCCTCCGGCGGGTAGCCGGTGACCGCGAGCTCGGGCAGGAGCACGAGGTCGGCCCCGGCGCCCTTGGCCTCGCCGATCGCCTCCAGGATCCGCTCGCGGTTCCCGTCCAGGTCGCCGACGGTGGTGTCGATCTGTGCGAGCGCGAGCCTCATTCCGGTTTTAGCCTACCAGTCGAAAACCTCTTCAACGGCGGAGCCTGATCGCGTTGAGGTCCTTTTCGCGGATCTCGTCGGCGCGGCGGATCAGGTCCTCGATGTCGTCGTGCTCGGCGTGGAGGTAACGGCCGGCGAGCGCGTCCGCCCGGCCCGACGCGAGGACGCGCACGAGGCGCGGCGCCAGCTCGGGCGGTGTCCAGGGCGCGTCGTCCGCGAAGTTGCCGCCGGTCATCTCCGTCTTCACCAGCCCCGGGCTGAAGAAGAAGACGGGGATGCGGCCCCAGAGCTCGTTTGCAAGGGTCTCGCCGTAGCGGCAGACCGCCGCCTTGCTCGTCGGGTAGGGGGTGCTTCGCGACCCGGGGAGGTAGGCGGCGCCGCTGCCGGTGATCACGATGCGGCCCGCTTCGCGCTCGAGCATGTCGGGGATCACGGCGCTGCAGCAGAGGTGGACGCCGAGGACGTTCACCTCGAGCACCCGCCACCAGGCGGCGGGCTCGACCTCCCAGGTCGGGCCGTCCGGGCCGCCGATGCCGGCGTTCGCGACGAGGAGGTCGATCGGGCCGAGCTCGCTCTCGGCCTGGACGACCATGTGGTCGACCGATCCGCGGTCGCTCACGTCGACCTCGAGCGGCACGCCGTGGATCTCGCGGGCTACGTGCTCGACCTGCGCGCGCGTGCGCGCCGCAACGGCGACGTGCGCCCCGGCCGCCGCCAGCTCCCGCGCGATGTTCGCCCCGATCCCGCGCCCGCCGCCGGTGACGAGCGCGACCTGTCCGTCCAGCCTGTCAGTGGGTTGTGACACGTT
>DASPRN010000085.1:0-2311 GCA_035624425.1 Gaiellaceae bacterium | reverse complement strand
TCTGCTCGACGAGAACACGCGTCTCCTGGCGATCGATCGTGATCGTCAGCCGAAAGCTCGCCGGGCGGGCGCTCGTCGACGTCGGCGAGACGAGGACCGTGCTGAGGTCGAGGAACTCATCCGCCTGGACGACGACGGCGTAGCAAGCCCCGCGCTGTTCGTGGCCGCGCGCGCCTCGCGGCGCGGGCAGGCGGAAGACCTGGCCGCGGACACCTCAGTCGGAGAGCGATGGAGCGAGCTCGGCCAGCTGCTCCCGGATGATCCGCATCTCCTCGCGATCGCGCTCGTCGGCGGCCAGGCCTCGGACCTCGTCGCGAAGTGCCGAGCGCACACGGCGCCGCGCGGCCGCCTCCCGAAGCGCAGTACGCACGGCCTCGGAGTCGGTCAGCCCGTCGCGCCGGACGATCTCGAGCGCCGCTGCAGATGCCTCGTCGAGCCGAACGTGAAGCGAACGTGCCACAAACTCAGCGTAGTACGGGTCGTGCTACGAGAAGGACCGATAGAAGAGCCCCGCCGGAGCGGGGCTCTTCCGTAGCAGGCCTGTAAGCCGGATTCTGTCTCGGGTGACCATCCTTCTGTGCGGCTTACCCGGCTCCTCGGCGGGCCGCGTCGGCGGAGCCTGTTCGCCTTGCACCGGACGGGGTTTGGCTAGCCGCCGTGTCGCCACGGCGCTGGTGGGCTCTTACCCCACCGTTTCACCCTTACCTTCGAGGTCTCGCGAGATCCCTCGCCGGCGGTCTCCTTTCTGTGCCACTTTCCGTCGGCTTTCGCCGCCTGGGTCGCCCCAGCGTCCTGCCCTGCGGTGTCCGGACTTTCCTCGAGCCACGAGGGCCCGCGGTCACCCGGCCTGCGCAGCGAATTGTAGCGTGACGTTGGCTCGGGATTGAGGCAGAATGCAGCCACGATCGGTCGTCGGATAGGAAGAGGATGGGGATGTTGCGAGGCACCGCCACCGCTCTGATGGCCCTCGGCGGGGTCTTCTTGGGCCTGGTCGGCCCCGGTATGCCCGTGGCGCCGGCGGCTCCCACTTGCACGATCACCTTTGTGGGCCCCCCGACCGGAGGTCCCGGCGACTGGGGAACGGCGGCCAACTGGAACCCCGCGAGGGTGCCGCTCGCGACCGACGACGTCTGCATCCCAGCCGGTCGCACGGTCATCCACTCGTCGGGCACCGTCCCGGTGCTGTCGATCCAGTCGCTGGGCGACCTGCAGCTCACAGGCGGAACGCTCACGCTCACGCGCACGAGCGACGACTCGCCGATCACGAAGCTGGAGATGAGCGGCGGCACCCTGGCGGGCGCCGCGCGGGTCGTGATCGGGTCGTCGATGACGTGGTCGGGCAACGCGCTGATGACCGGGGTTGGCACGACGGCGGTCGCCGCCGGGGCGACGCTCACCCAGAGCGGCAACGTCTCGCTCCAGAACGGCCGTATGCTCGAGATCGGCGGCACCCTCGACAACACCGTCGATGCAACCCTCGGCACCGGCGGTACAGCGCCGCTGATCCACGTGCTCGCCGGCGGAGTCCTCAAGAAGTCGGGCGGCAGCGTCAGCAGCCGCGTCGACCCACAGCTCCAGAACGACGGCGGGGTCCAGGCCTCGAGCGGCACGCTGCAGCTCGACGGCGGCTCGAGCTCCGGCACGGGCAGCTTCGGCGCCACGCCGGCGACCGGCACCGTCGCCTTGACGGGCGGCACCTTCACGCTGACAGGCGGCGCCAAGTTCCTCGGCTCGGTCAGCCTCAGCGGCGCCACCGTCCAGGTCGCCCAGCTCGCCACCCTGACCCTCAGCGGCAGCAACACGATGAGCGGCGGCACGCTCGGGGGCACCGGCACCGTCAGCATCCCGTCCGGCACCCTCATCTGGGCCGGCGGAACGATGGACGGGGCCGGCCCCACAGCGCTCGACGCCGGCGCCACGATCAAGCAGACCGGTGGCGTCACGATCCAAAACAGCCGCCTGCTGCAGATCGGCGGCACCTTCGACGACACGGTCGATGCAACCCTCGGCACCGGCGGCATGACACCGCACATCGACGTGCTCTCGACCGGCGTGTTCAAGAAGTCCGGCGGCAGCGTCAGCAGCCGCGTCGACCCACCGCTGCAGAACGACGGCGCGGTCCAGGCCTCGACCGGCACGCTGCAACTCGACGGCGGCTCGAGCGCCGGCGCGGGCAGCTTCGGCGGCGCGCAGGGCGGCACCGTCGCCTTCACGGGCTCGACCTTCAACCTCTCGGACGGGGCAAAGTTCCTCGGCTCGGTCAGCCTCAGCGGCGCCACCGTCCAGGTCGCCGCGGGCGGCACCTTGACCG
>DASPRN010000079.1:0-3701 GCA_035624425.1 Gaiellaceae bacterium | reverse complement strand
TCGAACACGCACGGCAAGGAGACGAACGGCGCGCTGAGCTTCGCCTTCGTCAAGGACCCGACCTCGCCGCGCTGGGCCAAGGATCCCGCGCTCAGGCTCTACAAGCAGATCCTCAAGCGCTACGACCCGGGCGGGAAGCCGTCCGACGTCTACAACTGGTACGGGATGACGGTCGCCTACTCGATGGTCGATGCGCTCCGGCACGCGGGCCGCAACCCGACCCGCGCGAGCCTGATGCATGCCGTCACGCACATGAACGAGCGGTCGAACCCGTTCCTGCTCCCCGGTGTGTTCGTGCGCACGAGTCCGACGAACTACTTCCCGATCGCGAAGGCGAAGATGGTCCGGTACCGAAAGAATCTTTGGGTTCTGTTTGGGCCGCTGGTCAACCCGCGGTAGCAGGTGTTAACTATCGGGATCACGAAACGTCTCAGCCACAGACGCTTTTCTCCCAGGGGGTTCCCACGAAAGAAGGGGCTATGAAGAAACCACTCCGCTTGTCACTGATCGCCGTCGTCGGCGCCGCCGGGCTGGCGCTTGCCGCCACGGCGCTCCCGGCGTCGTCCTCGCGGCCGCTCGCCGTCCAGCACCTCAGCGGCGGGCCGTCGCCGCAGGCATACACGCCGTCGCTCACGGTCCAGCAGTCGAGCTACAAGGTCGGCGCGGCAACGAACGTCGGCTTCCTGTTCATTGCCGATCCGACCGCGGACGCGACTGCCAAGTTCACGATCTTCTCGCCGGCCGGCTACACCAACGTGCTCACGCAGGCGCCCGGCACGGCGATCGGCAAGGCGTTCGCAATGGTCAGGTCCGCCCAGCTCGGCGGAGCCGACCTGACGCTGACGGGCAACGTCGTCGTCGGCAACCCGGCCGACCCGGCGCTGATGGCGGCCTACGGCCAGTGCAAGAGCGCTGCCGATCCGTCCACGCCGGCGGCCGTCTGGGTCCTGAACACCTCGCTCCAGGGCCAGATGCTGCAGGTTCCGGCCTTCGTCAACCAGCTCGGCCCGTACCTCGTGCAGGAGGTCTGCCTGACGCCTCCCGCCACGACGGCGTTCCAGGCGCAGCTCTGGATCGCCAACTACACGATCAACGGCGTGTTCAAGAACGCGCCCGCCAGCGCCGCGTACAGCTGGGCGGGCGATTTCACGCCGTACGTCGGCACCACCCCGAACCCGGCCGGGACGGTCGAGTACCGGACCTACGTCGGGCTGCCCGCCTCGCTGAGCTTCCTGAAAGGCACGAGCAAGAAGGCTTCGCAGGCCGCGTTCAAAGGGAAGCTGAAGATTTTCGGGATCTCGTCGATGGGGACCAAGGTCGACGCCTTCTACTCGACGAAGTCGAAGCCGGCCCCGAACCTGCTGACGCCCTCAGCCACCGGCGTGTCCGGCAAGGGCAAGTTCAAGAGCACGAAGAAGCTCCCCAAGTCGGGCAGCTACTCGCTGTCGGTGAGCAGGCCGAAGAAGAAGACCTTCTACCAGGCCTTCTTCGGCGGCTACGAGCTGACCGGCGGCTGTCAGGGACAGTCGCCGACGGGGCTCCCGATCCCGTGTCTCCACGAGGAGATCGCGCCGATCACCGGCGCCCAGATCGCCGTCTCACCGGCCAAGAAGAAGCACAAGCACTAGCAGCGAGACCGGGCTGCCGGCGGGGCGCTCAGCGCTCCGCCGGCAGCTCCTCGTGCCGCGACCACTCGTGCCACGAGCCTGGGTAGTTCCGGGCGTCGTAGCCGGCGGCGCGGAGCGCCAGCGCGGCCAGGGCCGAGCGTGAGCCGGAGTGGCAGTAGGCGACGACCTGCGCGCCCTCCGGCAGCCCGGCCAGCTCCCGCACCTGCTCCGGCGGCAGCGGCTCGCCCGGCCCCGCGAAAAGCCGCTCGTACGGGAGCAGTCGCGCGCCTGGGATGTGCGCCTGCCGCGGATCGCACGGCGAGCCGGCCTTGCCCGAGTACTCCTCCGGCGTGCGCACGTCGAGGATCGTCAGGCCGGAGTCGTCGAGCCGGTCGAGCAGCTCGCGCCAGGTCGGGACCGCCTCGGGCCGCGGCTCGAGGCTCGGTTTCGCCTTCTGCAGCTCGACCGCACCGGTCGCCAGGTCGCCCGGCCAGCCGGCGATCCCGCGCGCGAGCACCGACACCTGCGGATGGCCAGCGAGCTGCGCGGCCTGGGCCGACGCGGCGGCGCCGACGCAGTCGCCGCGGTCGTAGAGCACGAGCCGCTCCTCGCCGGTGACCCCGTGCCGGCCGAGCCGCCGCTGCACCTCGACCGCGAACTCGTGCACGATCTCCGCGTCGGCGAGCGGCGGCGGCGAGCCGAGCACGAGCGGGATCGAGCCGGGGATGTGCCCGCGCTGGTGCGCGTTCGGCCCGCGCACGTCACCGAGCAGGAGATCGGGCTCGCCGAGGCGCTCCTGCACCCAGCCCGCGTCCACGAGCGGCGGAAGCGAACCTTGTAACACAGTGTTACTTGGAGACTCGGTCACAGCGCCGCGACGACTTCGCGCTCGGCGGCGACGGCCGGGCGAGAGAGGAGCCGTTCGAGCCAGTCCGCGAGCGACGGCCCGAGCTCGACGCCGAAGCGGTCGAGGGCGCGCAGGATCCACGGCACGTAGCCGATGTCCGCCAGCCCGTATTCGCGGCCGCTCAGGTACGGCTGGGCTTCAAGCGCGTGGTCGAGGCCCGCAAGGGCGTCCTCGAGCCGCTCCCGCCCGTCGCCGCGCCGGGCCGCGTAGTAGGCGCCGCCGAGCCGGTCGTCGAACCGCTCGAGCCAGAGGCGTGCGAGGGCGCGCTCCGCCGGGTCCGCGGGGAGCAGCGCAGGCTCGGGGTAGCGCTCGTCCAGGTACTCCATGATCACGCGCGACTCCGGGAGGACGAGCCCGCCCTCCTCCTCGTAGACCGGGACGCGGCCGAGCGGGTTCTTGTCGTAGATCCAGGCCGGCCGGTCGTCGAGGTCGATCTCCACGGCTTCGTACGAGAGGCCTTTCTCGCCGAGCACGATCCGCGCTCTCGCGGCGTACGGGCAGCGCTCGGCGGTGAAGAGCGTCGGCACGCCTTGAGACTAGCCGGACAGGCCCATCAGCTCGGTGAGCTGCTGCACGAGCTCCGGCCCGGGCGGGAGCTCGTCGGGCGAGGCGGCCGTGCGGGCGACCGCGCGCACGCGGGCAGGATCCGCGCCGGTCAGCCGCGCGACAACGGTCGGGTTCGCGCCGAGCGCGACCACGTCGCCTGGCGGGACCGGCCCGTCGTACTCCGGCACCGACTGGTACTCGTCGACCACGCTGCCCCGCTCGTAGAGCACATACCGGACGAGCCGGCCGTCCTCGAGCGCTAGCGTGCAAACGACGGCCGCGGTCGCGTTCGAGAGCTCTGAGGCGATCCGTTCCAGCGCGCGACGGTCGCGGTCGAGCAGCTCGGCGCGGACCGCGGTCCAGCCGTTTTGCGGCCCGGTCACCTGCTCGCCCGAGCCGCCGAGGCGTGGCAGGTATTTGGCGACCGCCGCCTGAACCGCGTCGACGTCGTCGGTCTGGACGTGGACCGTCGCACGCGACTCGCCGGCCGGGGCGCTGAGGCGCGCCTCGAGCGCGTCGACCGGGGCGACGAGGCGCTGCGAGAACTCGGTGAAGCCAAGGCGCTGCCAGACGACGCGACCGACCTCGTTGGTCGTGTCGACGTCCAACGTGATGTGCTCCGAGCCGGCGGCCCGGGCCTG
>DASPRN010000063.1:0-47351 GCA_035624425.1 Gaiellaceae bacterium | reverse complement strand
TCACGCCCGACGAGGTGCTCGGCGCGCCGCGTCCCGGCCGCCGCGTCGTGCTCGCCGGCGACACGGCTCCGTCGCCGACCGTGCGCGAGGCTGCGCGTGGGGCGGAGGTGCTCGTCCACGAGGCGACCTTCCTGGACGACGAGCGCGACCGCGCGCGCGAGACGGCGCACTCCACGGCGCTCGAGGCCGCCGAGCTCGCCCGCGAGGCCGAGGTCGCCCTGCTCGCGCTCACGCACCTCTCGAATCGCTACTTCGGCCCCGAGGTCGCCCGCGAGGCGCGTACGATCTTCCCCGAGACGGTGGTGCCCAAGGACTTCGACGTGATCGACGTGCCGTTCCCCGAGCGCGGCTCGCCGCACCTGATCAAGGGCGGAGTCGCCCGGCGCCGCGAGGATCAGGTACCCGAAGCGGAGGTCGTGCCGTGACAGAGCTCGTTCAGGTCGCGCTCGCCGAGGACGTCACCGAGGCCGAGGAGATCCAGTCGCTGCTCGAGGCGGCCGGAATCGAGTCCCAGCTCGAGACGGCGGTCGAGCACCATCCTCGCGAGACCGAGGATGCGCCGCAGAAGGTGCTCGTGGCCGAGGACCAGCTCGAGGCCGCGCAGCACGCGATCGAGTCGCAGACCGAGCCTGACGAGCTGGCCTGATCTGAGGCGTCGCTTGCGATGCCGACCATCAGGATGTGCCGGCCTTGCCGGCGCATCCGTCTGAAATGACCGGTCGACCCAAAGGGGTAGCCGCGCCCGATTTCGGTCGCCGCGCGGCGCGCTACGACGAGCTGCGCCCGGTGGACGAGCAGTGGTGGGAGGTCTTCCGCCTGGTCGAGCGCGAAGCGGATCTCGCCGGCCGGCGCGTGCTCGACATCGGCTGCGGGACGGGCCGGCTCGAAGTCGCCCTCGCGGCGCGGGCGCGCGTCTGGGGGGTCGACGCCGAGCCGGCGATGCTCGAGGTCGCGCGCCGCAACGCCCCGGAAGCGACCTTCAAGCTCGGCCGCGCGGAGCAGCTGCCGTTCAAGGACGGCTGGTTCGAGCGGGCGGTCATGTGGCTCTCGGTCCACCTGGTCGACCGACCGGCCGCGTTCGCCGAGGCGCGCCGCGTGCTCGGCCCCGATGGCAGGCTGGCCGTCGTCACCTTCGACCCGTCCTACTTCGACGGGTTCTGGCTGAACGCGCTGTTCCCGTCGATGGAGCGCGTCGACCGCGCCCGCTTCCAGACGGCGGCGGAGCTCGAGGCGGAGCTGGGCGCGTCCGGCTTCGCGCAGACCGAGCTGACGAACCTCTCCCAGCGCGGTACCCGCACCCGCGCCGAGGCGCTCGAGCGCATCCGCGGCAGGCACATCTCCACCTTCGACCTGATCTCGGAGGAGGAGTACCAGGCCGGCCTCGCCCGCGCCGAGCAGGAGCTCCCGGAGCGCTTCGACTACCGCGTCGAGTGGCTCGTGGCCGTCGCGCACTCCCCGCCGTAGGGCTTGCCGCACGAGAGCGTCCGCGAGACGATACGGGGGTGCAGCTGCCGGAGACCCGCTACGCCTGGAACGGGAAGAACTCGTTCGCCTACCAGGTCGTGGGCGACGGGCCGGTCGACCTCGTCTACCTGCAGGGCTACCTGTCGAACGTCATCCTGCAGTGGGAACACCCATCCTGCGCCCGCTTCCTCCGCGACCTGGCCGGGTTCTCGCGGTTGATCGTCACCGACCGCCGAGGGCTTGGCTGCTCGGAACGGTTCACCGCCGACGACATCCCACCGATCGAGACGCTCGCCGACGATCTGCTGGCGGTGCTGGATGCCGCCGGGTCGGAGCGTGCCGTGCTGTTCGCGACGGGAGACTGCGGGTTCATCGCGATCCCCTTCGCCGCCAGCCACCCGGACCGCGTCGCGGCCCTGGTTCTGCACGAGACGGCCGCAACGTGGAGGAAGACGGACGAGACTCCGTGGGGCACACCCGAGGAGGAGCGCGAGTCCGAACGACAGCGGGTCTGCTGCGGCCCTCCCGAGGACTGGTTCCGTGTGGTCACACCGTCGCTTACGACCGACGCCGAAAGCGTTGCCTGGTGCGTCCGGTACGCGCTGATCTCGAACACGCCGAGCGGCTGCCTCGCGGACTCCTGGCGGTTCGGCGAGACCGACCTGAGGGGCGTCCTCGATGCGATCCAGGTGCCGACGCTCGTCATGTATCGCGAGGAGGCCGAGCACCACCATCTGGACTCGGGCTTCCTCGCTTCCAGGATCCGCACGGCCAGGCTGGTCACGGTCAAGGGGTCCGACCATCTGCCATGGGGAGACACGGCTCCCGGCGTCGTCCGTGAGGTCGAGCACTTTCTCGCCTCTGTGCGCGCGGAGGAGGCCGACCTCGACCGGGCGCTCGCGACCGTGCTCTTCACAGACATCGTCGGCTCGACCGAGAAGGTCGCCGAGCTCGGGGACGCGGGCTGGCGCGAGCTCGTCGAACGGCACCACCGAGCCGTGCGCGCGCTGCTGGCTCGCTACCGCGGCAGCGAGATCGACACGGCCGGCGACGGCTTCTTCGCCTCGTTCGACGGGCCTGCGCGCGCCGTCCGTTGCGCCGAGGCCGCCGTCGAGGCGGTGAGACCGCTCGGCGTCGAGATCCGAGCGGGCGTGCACACGGGAGAGGTCGAGACGATCGACGGCAAGGTCGGCGGGATCGCGGTCAACATCGGCGCACGCATCGGCGGCCTGGCCGGCTCCTCCGAGGTGCTCGTCTCGCAGACCGTCAAGGATCTCGTCGCGGGCTCGGGCCTTCGCT
The DNA here is from genome assembly GCA_035624425.1 of Gaiellaceae bacterium. GTDB lineage: Bacteria > Actinomycetota > Thermoleophilia > Gaiellales > Gaiellaceae > AC-32. The sequence goes on along the minus strand of DASPRN010000063.1, from coordinate 44,588 downwards.
TCGAGGAGCGCGGCGAGCACACGCTCAAGGGAGTCCCGGGATCCTGGCGGGTTTTCGCCTCGACGGCGGACGCGCACGGCTAGGCTCGCGAGCATGGACGATTCGCCGATTCAGGAAGGAGCGCCCGTGCCGGTCGAGCGCGACGAGATCGCGGTGATGTTCATCCGGACGCCCGACGACGTGACGGCGTTCGGGCCGGCATTCGAGCGCCTCGAGCAGCTCGTCGGAATGCGGGGCCGCAAGTTCTACGGCGCCTTCTATCCGCGGGAGAGGGAGTACCGGGCCTGCGTCGAGGTGAAGGAGGGCGACGATCCGCAGGCGCTCGGGCTCGAGAGCGGGACGCTCCCGGGCGGGCGCTACCTGCGGGCTCGGCTGAGCGGGGAGCCGCCCGAGCTCTACGGTCGGATCAGGCCGACCTTCGAGGCGCTCATCGCGCAGAACGCGCCCGACGAGTCCCGTCCGAGCATCGAGTTCTACCGCCGGTTCGACGAGATCGACTTGCTCCTGCCTGTCCCGGGCGGCTGAGGCGCCGACTCGGCGGCGCCGCCAAGAGGCCGTGTCGGCTTCGCCGATGCGGCCGTCCGATGCACCGGGTCGGGCCGCGTCGATGTGAACCAAGAGCGAAGAGCTCTTGGTAACGTCCGGCACCGCCGTTAGGTTTCCGCGGCGAACAGAGCACACCCCTTTAACTCGGTCCCGTGAGGCCGGAAAGGAGTCGAAGGTGAACAGCGCCCTGAGCGCGCCCTGAGCGCGAGCACATCCTCTGAAGCCAAGACTGTCCTCGATGCCGAGGCGATCGAGCGCACGCTGACGCGGATCGCCCACGAGATCGTCGAGGGCAACTCCGAGCTCGGGCGGGTCGCGTTGATCGGGATCCACACGCGCGGCGTGCCGATCGCGCAGCGCCTGCGCCGGCGGATCGCCGAGCTCTCCGGCACCGAGGTCGCCTTCGGCCAGCTCGACATCACCTTCCACCGCGACGACGTCCACGTCCGCGGCGGCGAGCCTCCCCGGCACGCCCAGCCGCTCGTCCGCTCGACGACGCTCGACTTCCCGCTCGAGGGGATGACGTGCGTCCTCGTTGACGACGTCCTCTACACCGGCCGCACGATCCGTGCCGCGATCGAGGCGCTGTTCGGCTACGGCCGGCCCGAGCGCGTGCAGCTCGCCGTGCTCGCCGACCGCGGCCACCGCGAGCTGCCGATCCGCCCCGACTACGTCGGCAAGAACCTGCCCACCGCCCGCGACGAGCGCGTCCAGGTCGAGCTCGTCGAGGTGGACGAGATCGACCGCGTTCTCATCGTCCCAGCAAAGGAGCCCAATGGGTGAGATCCACGTCATGCGGGAGGACTTCCTCCCGCCCAAGCCGCCGCCGCGGCGGCACCTGATCTCGATCGGCGACCTGACCCGCGACGACGTCGAGCGGCTGCTCGCCACCGCGCGCAGCTTCGCGCGGACGCTCGAGCGGGAGGTCAAGAAGCTGCCGACGCTGCGCGGCTACACGGTCGTCAACGTCTTCTACGAGTCCTCGACGCGCACCTCGTCGAGCTTCGAGCTCGCCGCTAAGCGCTTGAGCGCCGACACGATGTCGATCAAGGCGGCGGGGTCGTCGGTCGACAAGGGCGAGTCGCTGAAAGACACGGCGCTGACGCTCGGCGCCTACGACCCCGACGTGATCGTGATCCGACACCCGCAGATCGGCGCGCCGCAGCTCGTCGCTCGCTACACCGAGGCGCACGTGGTAAACGCCGGCGACGGCAAGCACCAGCACCCGACCCAGGCGCTGCTCGACCTGTTCACGATCCGCGAGGAGGTCGGCCCGCTCGACGGGCTGCACGTCGCGATCGTCGGCGACGTCCTTCACTCGCGGGTCGCGCGCTCGAACATCCAGGCGCTGACGCTGATGGGCGCGCGGGTGACGCTGGTCGGTCCGCCGCCGCTTCTACCCCGCGGGATCGAGGCGATGGGCTGTGAGCTCTCGCACGACATCGGGTCGATCGCGGCCGCCGACGTCGTCTACGTCCTGCGCATGCAGCAGGAGCGGATGCAGGAGGGCGCCAACTACGTGCCGTCGCTGCGCGAGTACACCGCGCGCTGGGGCGTGACGCCGGAGCGCCTGCGGCCAGGCCAGAAGGTGATGCATCCCGGCCCGATGAACCGCGGCGTCGAGATCGACCCGCGTGTGGCGGACGCGGCCGACGCGCTGATCGAGACCCAGGTGCGCGCGGGGCTCGTCGTCCGGATGGCGGTGCTCTACGACCTGCTCACGACCGGGCCCGTCTCGGTGAAGACGCCCGACCCGCTGGAGGTGGCGTGATGCTCTCCGTCCGAAACGGCCGTAGCGACGACCTCGTCGTCCGCGGCGCGCGCGTGCTCGACCCGGCCGAGGGCGTCGACGCGGTCTGCGACGTCCGCGTCGACGGGGGCACGATCGCGCAGCTCGGGACGAATCTCGAGACGAACGAGCACCGGGTCGTCGACGGCTCGGGCCTCCTGCTCGCGCCGGCCTTCGTCGACCCGCACGTCCACCTGCGTGTGCCCGGACGGGAGGACGAGGAGACGATCGCCTCCGGGACCGCTGCCGCCGCGGCCGGCGGCTACTGCGCGATCCTGGCGATGCCGAACACCGAGCCGGTGGTCGACTCCGCGGCGGTGCTCGGCTCGCTGATCGAGGACGCGCAGGCGCAGGCGGAGATCCCCGTCGGCTTCCTGGCGGCGATCACCCGCGGCCAGCAGGGCGCCGAGCTGACCGAGATGGCCGAGCTCGCCGATCAGGGCGCGGTCGGGTTCAGCGACGACGGCCACCCGGTCGTCGCGCCGGGCCTGATGCGTCGCGCCCTCCAGTACCACGGGATCACCGGCCGGCGGCTGGCACTCCACTGCGAGGAACCGACGCTCTCGAAGGGCGGCCAGATGCACGAGGGAGCCGTCTCGGCCGAGCTCGGATTCACCGGCTACCCGTCGGTCGCCGAGAGCACGATGGTCGAGCGAGACCTCTCACTCGCCGCCTACGAGGGGCAGCCGCTGCACCTGCTGCACCTCTCGGCGCGCGAGTCGGTCGAGGCGCTCCGTGCCGCGCAGGCGAAAGGCGTCGCCGCCACTGGCGAGGCCACGCCGCACCATCTCTGCCTCACCGACGAGGCAGTTCGGACGCTCGACCCGAACCTGAAGATGAACCCGCCGCTCCGCTCGGCAGACGACCGCGCCGCCCTGATCGCGGGGCTCCGCGACGGCACGATCGGCTCGGTCGCCACCGACCACGCCCCGCACGCGCGGCACGAGAAGGAGGTTCCGTTCGAGGCGGCACCCTTCGGGGTCACCGGGCTCGAGACCGCGTTCGCCGCGCTCTACACGAGCCTCGTCGAGCCGGGGCTCATCCCGTTGGAGACGCTCCTCGAGCGGATGTCGGCCGGGCCGGCGCAGGCGTACGGGCTCGAGCGGCCGCGGATCGCGGTCGGCGAGCCCGCGAACCTCGTCCTGCTCGACACCGCCGCCGAGTGGAAGGTCGAGGAGGCCGGCTTCCGCTCCCGCTCGGCCAACTCGTGGCTTCTCGGGAAGCGGCTCAAGGGGCAGGTGCGGCTGACGGTGGCCGCCGGACGCCTGGTGCACGAGCAATGACGGGCTTCCTCGCGCTCGAGGACGGCTCGGTCTTCCGCGGCGAGTCGGTCGGCGCCGAGGGGTTCGCCTTCGGCGAGGCCGTCTTCACGACCGCGATGACGGGCTATCAGGAGGTCGTCACCGACCCGAGCTACGCGGAGCAGATCGTCTGCTTCACGGCGCCGATGGTCGGCAACTACGGCGTCGAGCCGGGCCGCTGCGAGTCCTCGCGCCCGCACGCGCGTGCAGTCGTGATGCGCGAGGCGCGGGGGCCGGCCTGGACGGACTGGCTGCACGGGCACGGGCTGGTCGCGCTCTCGGCGATCGACACGCGCTCGCTGGTCGTCCATCTGCGGCAGGCGGGAGCGATGCGGGCGATCGCCGTCTCGGGCGAGGCCTCGGTGGAAGAGGCGCTCGCCGCCGTCCGCGAGCAGCCGGCGATGGCCGGGCGCGCGCTCGCGGCCGGCGTATCGGCGCGAGAGCCGCACGTGTACTCCGATGCGGGCACCGCCCGGATCGCCGTGCTCGACTACGGCTGCAAGCGCTCGATCCTCGACCGGCTCGCCTGGGCCGGCGCCGCGGTCACCGTCTTCCCGCACGACGCCGCGCCGGCCGAGCTGCTCGCCTTCGACGGCGTGCTGCTCTCGAACGGCCCCGGCGACCCGGAGCCGCTGGCGCAGGAGGTCGAGACCGTGCGTGCGCTCCTCGGCGTGGTCCCGGTCTTCGGCATCTGCCTCGGCCACCAGCTGCTCGCGCTCGCGACCGGTCACGAGACGTTCAAGCTTCCGTTCGGCCACCGCGGCGCGAACCACCCCGTTCTCGACAAGCGCACGAACCGCGTGCTCGTGACGAGCCAGAACCACGGCTTCGCGGTGGCGCCCTCGACGGCGCCCGAGGCGACCCACGTCTCGCTCTACGACGGCACGGTCGAAGGGCTCGACTTCCCGGAGCTGCGCGCCCGTTCCGTGCAGTTCCACCCCGAAGCGCGCCCCGGGCCCCACGACGCCTGGCCGTTGCTCAGCGCGTGGGTCGAGGAGGTGGCACTTGCCCAGGCGGCGTGACCTGCGGTCGATCTGCCTGATCGGCTCCGGCCCGATCGTGATCGGCCAGGCGTGCGAGTTCGACTACGCCGGCTGCCAGGCGCTCAAGGTGCTGCGGGAGGACGGCTTCCGGACGATCGTCGTCAACTCGAACCCGGCGACGATCATGACCGACCCGGGCTTCGCCGACCGCACCTACCTGGAGCCGCTCGACCTCGAATCGGTCGCCGACGTGCTCGGGCGCGAGCGGCCGGACGCGCTGCTGCCGACGATGGGCGGCCAGACTGCTCTCAACCTCGGCCTCGGGCTGCACGAGGAGGGTGTCCTGGCCGCGCTCGGGATCGAGCTGATCGGCGCGCCGGCCGACGTGATCCGCCGCGCCGAGGACCGCGAGGAGTTTCGCGAGACCGTCCGCGCGACCGGCCTCAAGGTTCCGGAGTCGCTGGTCGTGACCTCGCGCGACGAGCTGCCGGGAAGCCTCAGCTTCCCGGTCATCCTCCGTCCGGCATTCACGCTCGGAGGCCACGGTGGCGGCACGGCGCACTCGCGCGAGGAGCTCGAACCGCTGCTCGACCGCGCGCTGGCCGAGAGCCCGGTCGGCCAGGTGCTCGTCGAGGAGTCGCTGCTCGGCTGGGACGAGTTCGAGCTCGAGGTGATCCGCGACCGCAACGACAACGTGGTCGTCGTCTGCTCGATCGAGAACCTCGACCCGATGGGCGTCCACACCGGCGACTCGGTCACCGTCGCCCCGCAGATGACGCTCTCCGACGAGGCCTACCAGGAGCTGCGCGACGCGGCCGCGGCGATCATCCGCGCGGTCGGTGTCGAGTGCGGCGGGTCGAACATCCAGTTCGCGCGTGACCGCGAGCGCGGCGAGGTGCGCGTGATCGAGATGAACCCGCGCGTCTCCCGTTCGTCCGCGCTGGCCTCGAAGGCGACCGGCTACCCGATCGCCAAGGTGGCGGCGAAGCTGGCGGTCGGCTACACGCTGGACGAGATTCCCAACGACCTGACCGGCACGACACCGGCCAGCTTCGAGCCGACGCTCGACTACGTCGTCGTCAAGGCGCCGCGCTTCGCGTTCGAGAAGTTCCCGGGTGCGGACACGACCCTCGGCACGCAGATGAAGTCGGTCGGCGAGGCGATGGGGATCGGGCGCACGTTCACGGAGGCGTTCGCAAAGGCGCTGCGCTCGCGGGAGCTGGACGGCGGCGCGGTGACGCCCTGGGCAGGGCTCGGCGCGCTGCCGGAGGGGTTGCACCCCTGGTTCCGCGCCGAGCTCGAGCGGCTGCGTCTCTCGCCGATGACGCTGAACGACCTGGTGGCCGACGACTGGCTGCGGTTGAAGCGGCTCGGCCACTCGGACGCGGCGGTGGCCGAGGCGTGCGGCGTGAGCGAGGAGGCGGTCCGCGCGGCGCGGCGCTCCTGGGGCGTCCGGCCGGCCTTCCGCCAGGTCGACTCCTGTGCCGGCGAGGTCGAAGCCGGCTCGAACTACCTCTACTCGACGTGGGGCGAGGCCGCGGACCTCGAGCCGCGCGGAGGCTCGGTCGTGATCCTGGGTTCCGGCCCGAACCGGATCGGCCAGGGGATCGAGTTCGACTACTGCTGCGTGCACGCGGCGCAGAGCTTCCGCGCGCTCGGCTTCGAGGCGGTGATGGTCAACTGCAACCCGGAGACCGTCTCGACCGACTACGACATCTCGGACCGGCTCTACTTCGAGCCGCTCGGAACCGAGGAGGTCCTGGCCATCTGCGAGCGCGAGCGCCCCGAAGGAGTCGTGATCCAGTTCGGGGGTCAGACCCCGCTCAAGCTCGCGCGGGCCATCGAGGCGGCGGGCTTCCGGATCCTCGGGACGCCGTTCGAGGCGGTCGACCTGGCCGAGGACCGCGAGCGGTTTGCGGCGCTCTGTGAGCGGCTCGGGATCGAGGTGCCGGCGTGGGGGACGGCGGAGGGCGCCGACGAGGCGGTCGAGGTCGCCGAGAGGGTCGGCTACCCGGTGCTCGTGCGGCCGAGCTACGTGCTCGGCGGCCGCTCGATGCGCGTCTGCTACGACGCCGACGCGGTTCGGGACGCCGCTCCCGCGGGCGGCAGGCTGCTCGTCGACCGCTTTCTCGAGAACGCGGTCGAGCTGGACGTCGACGCGCTCTGCGACGGGAGGGCGACCTTCGTCGCCGGCGTGATGCAGCACGTCGAGGAGGCCGGCGTCCACTCGGGCGACTCGAGCTGCGTGCTGCCGGCCGCGTCGCTTACCCGGGCCGACCACGAGCAGGTGGTCGGCGTGGTCGAGCGTCTCGGTCCCGCGCTCGGAGTGGTCGGCCTGCTGAACGTCCAGCTCGCGCTTGCGGACGGGCGGCTCTTCGTGCTGGAGGCGAACCCGCGCGCCTCGCGGACCGTGCCGTTCGTCAGCAAGGCCACCGGGGTCAACCTCGTCCAGGCCGCGTGCCGCCTCGCCGCCGGCGCGTGCCTGTCCGATCTGGCCATGCCCCGGGGACAGTCCCTGGGACAGGTCTCGGTCAAGGCCGCGGTGCTCCCGTTCGCGCGCTTCCCGGGCGCAGACGCGGTGCTCGGGCCGGAGATGCGCTCGACCGGCGAGGTGATGGCCAGCGCCTGCGACCTGCCGACCGCTTTCGCCAAGGCCGAGCGCGCCGCCGGGCGGCGGCTGCCGACCGAGGGCACGGCCTTCCTCTCCGTCCGCGACGAGGACAAGGCCGTTGTCGTCCAGGTCGCTCGCGCCCTCGACACGCTCGGCTTCAAGCTGCTCGCGACCGCGGGTACCGCGCACACGCTGGCCGCCGACGGTCTGGTCGTCGAGCACGTCCGCAAGGTGACCGAGGAGGGCGAGGGCCCGAGCGTGGTCGACCTCGTCCGCCGCGGCCGCTGCGACCTCGTCGTCAACACGCCGCAGGGCTCGGGCGCGCGAACGGACGGCTACCTGATCCGGGAGGCGGCGCTGCTCGCCCGTGTCCCCTGTGTGACGACGATCTCCGGCGCCGTGGCCGCTGTCGAGGCAATCGCCCACGCCCAGGACGAGGTCGCGCTCAGCCTCCAGGAGCGAATCGGTGCTCACGCGCAGAGCGCTTAGGGTCGCCGGCAGCGAGGCGGTCGGCCCCTACACGCTCCTGCGCGTCGAGCGCGGCGAGCTCGACGCCGGCGTCCCCGGCCAGTTCTTCATGCTCGAGGCCCCGGGCCGGCTGTTGCCTCGGCCGATGAGCCTCTGCCTGGCGGCCGCCGGCGAGCTCGGCTTCCTGATCGACCCGATCGGCCCGGGAACGAGAGCGCTCTCCTCGCTCGCCGCAGGCGAGACGCTGCGGGTCCTCGGCCCGCTCGGAAACGGCTTTCGGCTCGACGTCGAGCGGCCGCTTCTCGTCGGCGGTGGGATCGGGATCGCACCGTTCCCATACCTCTCCGAGCGGCTCGGCGGCCCGCCGGCGGTCCTCGGCTTCCGGAGCGAGTGGCACGCCGAGGCTGCAGCGCTCCTCCCGGACGCCGAGGTGGTTGTCGACCCGATCCTTGTAACACAGTGTTACTTGGACGGGTTCGACGTCCTCGCCTGCGGCCCGGAGCCGATGCTCCAGGCGGTCAAGCGCCGGAGCCCGAACGCCCAGCTCGCCTGGGAGGCGCCGATGGCCTGCGGCTACGGCGCCTGCTACGGCTGCGCGGTCGAGATCGACGGCGAGCTGAAACGTCTCTGCGTGGAAGGCCCGGTCCTTGCGGCTACTTAACGCGAGCGGCTGCCTCGACGCGCTTACCGCGCCGGAGGTCGCTGCGGGGCTGGACGCCTTCGTGACCAAGACGGTCACGCCGCTCCCTCGCGGGGGCAACGAGCCGGTGCGGATCGCCGAGACCGAGGTCGGGATGCTGAACGCGATCGGGCTCGCAAACCCCGGGATCGAGGTGTTCCTTGGCGAGACGTTGCCACGCCTTCCCGGCACCGTCTGGGTCTCGGTCGGAGGCTTCTCGACCCGGGACTACGTCGAGTTGTGCGAACGCCTCGACGGCGAGGACGTCGAGGTCATCGAGCTCAACCTCTCCTGCCCGAACGTGGACGAGGTGCCGTCCGGCGTGGGGGAGGTGGTCGCCGCCGCACGGGCCGTGACGAGCAAGCCGCTGTACGCGAAGCTCGCCCCGGCGACCGACGTCGCCCAGAACGCAAAGGCCGCGGAGGCGGCCGGCGCGGACGGGCTCAGCCTGGTCAACACGGTCAAGGGGCTGGCTCTCGACGAGCGCACCCTCCGACCGGTCCTGGCACGCGCAGCCGGCGGGCTCTCGGGCCCGGCGCTGCGCCCGCTCGCCCTCGCGGCCGTTTTCGCTGCGTACGAGGCGGCGCGCCTGCCGATCGTCGGCATGGGCGGAGTCGCGAGCGGCCGGGACGCGCTCGAGCTGCTCGCGGCCGGTGCGAGCGATATCGCCCTTGGCACGATTCTCTTCTCCGATCCGGCGGCCCCGACTCGTATCCGGGCCGAGCTGGAAGCCGAGCTGGCGGCTCATGACTTTGCCGAGCCTGACAACGCCGTCGGCGCCGCTCATGAGCCCGAAGCCTCGACCCTCTACCCCGAGTCGAGAGTTTGCGACGAAAAACGCCTGCATACCACAGCAAAGTTGGTGGGTTGACCACTGCTCCGAGCTTGTTAGTATCCCCCGCCGTGAGCGCGCTCAAGACCCAGGCTCAGGCGCCACTCCGCTCCCTCGACCAACGGATGGAAGCGCTCAAGCGGGCGAACGACATCCGCGTGCGGCGCGCGAAGCTGAAGAAGGACCTCAAGTCCGGCTCCGCTCGCATCGAGGAGATCCTCAGCGACCCGCCGGAGTACGTGTCGACCGCGAAGGTCTTCGACATGCTCATGGCCGTCCCGAAGTTCGGTCGCGTGAAGGCCGCCCGCTTTCTGAACCAGTGCCGCATCAGCCAGTCGAAGACGGTCGGCGGTCTTTCCGACCGCCAGCGGACGGAGCTGATTGGGCTCTTCAACCGCTAGACCCGTCTTCGTAATTACCGGAACCTCTGGCGAGGGCAAGAGCACGCTCGCGCGCGAGCTCGTGCAGCGGGTGCCGGAGCTCGAGCTGGCCGTCTCGGCGACGACGCGGCCGCGGCGCCCGGGAGAGCGCGACGGCCGCGACTACTGGTTCGTCTCCGAGGAGGAGTTCGACGGGCGCCTCGCCGAGGGCGAGTTTCTCGAGTGGGTCGAGCTGCCCTGGGGGCCGGGCTACCGCTCCGGCACGCTCTGGTCGGAGATCGAGCGGATCGGTAACCAGGGCAAGGCGCCGCTGCTCGAGATCGAGACCGGCGGCGCGCTTGCCGTCCGCGACCGCGTCCCGGGCGCGGTGACGATCTTCGTGACCGCGCCGAGCCGCGAGGCGCTCGAGAGCCGGCTGCGCGCCCGCGCGACCGAGAGCGAGGGCGAGATCGAAGAGCGCCTCGACGTCGCAGAGCGCCAGCTCGAGCTCGAGTCGGTGTTCGACCACCGGATCGTCAACGACGACCTCGAGCGGGCTCTCGGCGAGCTCGAGGAGATCGTTCGCGGGGCGCTGGACGGCGCAGGTAGCATTCCGGCCCGTGATTCATCCTCGCGTTGACGAACTGCTCGAGAACGTCGATTCCCGCTATGCGCTGGTGATCGTCGCGGCGAAGCGTGCCCGGCAGATCAACAACTACCACCACCAGCTCGGGGAAGGCACGTTCGACCAGTTCCTGCCCCCGCTCGTCGAGTCGCGCTCGAAGAACTACTTGACCATGTCCCTGGAGGAGATCCAGGAAGGCAAGATCAAGTACGCCTACCCCAAGTAAGGGGGAGGGCGGCCGCCCAGGGAGGGAGCGGCCGCCGTGCGTGGAGCTACTTGACGACCTTGAAGTCCTGGTGCATCTGGGACTCGTGGACCGAGCAGTAGACCCGCCACGAGCCGGGCACGAGCTTCACGGTCATCGTCTTCGGACCGGTGGCGCCGATGCCGCTCAGCAGCTTCTCGATGTGCGGCTTCTTCGGCTTCTCCTTCTCGAGCGTGAAGTCGTGGAAGTTCGACTTGTCGGAGATAGCGAAGGTGTACGTGCCGGCCCTCAGCTGCTTCACGAGCTTGCCGCCCTTCGTCAGCTTGATCGTGAAGCCGGGGCCGACGACGCCCTTGAGCTTCGGCGTCGACGAAGGCCGGCTGAAGGCGGTTCCGGCGAGCACGAGCGCCCCGGCGAGGCCGCCCGCGATGATCGCGATGGACTTTCGGTTCATGGTCCTCTCCTCTGACCGCTGATGTCCTGCCGCCGGGACTACGAGCGCGGGCCTACCCCGGATTTACCTGCAAAGGCACAATGTGCGCATGGCTCGGGTGCTGGTCGGGGTCACGGGCGGGATCGCCGCCTACAAGGCGTGTGAGCTGACGCGGCTGTTCGTGCGCGCCGGGCACGAGGTGACGCCGATCCTCACGCCCGAGGCGGAGCGCTTCGTCACGGCGCAGACCTTCGAGGCCCTCGCCCGGAAGGAGATGCCGCGGGAGCTCTTCCCGCACCTGGTCGAGGCCGATCTGCTGGTGATCGCGCCGCTCTCGGCGAACACCCTCGCCAAGCTCGCGCACGGCCAGGCGGACAACGTGCTCACCCAGACGGCGCTCGCGTTCAACGGGCCGGTGCTCGCGGCGCCGGCGATGAGCCCGCGCATGTGGGCGAGCCCGGCCACCCGCGAGAACGTCGAGACGCTGCAGCGCCGCGGGGTGGAGCTGATCGGTCCCGAGCAGGGCGATACGGCGGAGGGCGAGATCGGCGTCGGGCGGATGAGCGAGCCGGAGGCGATCTTCGAGCGCTGCGCCTCGCTGCTCGAGAAGCGCAAGCAGCTCGAGGGCCTGCGCGTCCTCGTCACGGCGGGCGGCACGCGCGAGCCGCTCGACGCGGTCCGCTTCCTCGGCAACCGCTCGTCCGGGCGGATGGGAACCGCACTCGCGGCCGAGGCGCGGCGGCGCGGCGCCGAGGTGACGCTCGTCGCGGCGAACCTCTCGGTGCCACCGCCCGTAGGAGTCGATGTGGTACCCGCTCCGACCGCCGATGACGTGGCGCGCGAGACCCTCGCCCGCGCCGACGCCGACGTCGTCCTGATGGCCGCGGCCGTCGCCGACTACCGGCCGGCCGATCCCGACACCGCGAAGCGGCCCAAGGACGGAAACGACTGGACGGTCACGCTCGAGCCGACGACGGACGTTCTGAGCGAGCTGGGCGAGCGGCGGAGCAACGGTGCGGTACTCGTCGGCTTCGCCGCGGACACCGGCGAGCGCGGCCTCGAGCGAGCCCGCGAGAAACTGGCCGCCAAGCGTGCCGACCTGATCGTCTTCAACGACGTCTCCCGCGACGACGTCGGCTTCGATGCGGCCGACAACGAGGTCGTGCTCGTCTCCGCCGAGGGCGAGCAGCGCGTCGAGAAGGCCTCGAAGGAGCGGATCGCGGCGGCTATCCTCGACGCGGTGGCCGAGCGCCTGAGGGGAGCGGGCTAGTGGACGAGCGTGCGGTCGAGCGTGCCGAGGTCAGCGGTGGCGCCGAGGCGATCCGCCGGATCGTCGAGAACCTCGCGCTCGTCGTCCACGCGCCCGACGAGACGCTGCGGCTGGCGGTCCTCTGCCTGGTCGCCGAAGGCCACCTGATCATCGAGGACTTCCCCGGGGTCGGGAAGACGATGCTGGCCAAGGCGCTGGCCCGCTCGGTCGACTGCTCCTTCTCGCGGATCCAGTTCACGCCGGACCTGCTCCCGTCCGATGTGACCGGCGTCAATGTCTTCAACCAGAAGACGAACGAGTTCGAGTTCCGGCCTGGCCCGGTATTCGCGAACTTCCTGCTCGTGGACGAGATCAACCGCGCCTCGCCGAAGACGCAGTCGGCGCTGCTCGAGTGCATGCAGGAGAACCAGGTCACGGTCGACGGCGTCAGCTACGCGCTGGCCCCGCCGTTCGTGGTGATGGCGACCCAGAACCCGATCGAATACGAGGGCACCTACCCGCTGCCCGAGGCGCAGCTCGACCGCTTCACGCTCAGGGTCGCGATCGGCTACCCGCCGCTGCCCGAGGAGGCGCGGATGCTGACCGAGCAGACGAGCGACCCGCCGCTCGACTCGCTGCGCCCGGTCGCGACCGCCGAGAGCGTGCGCGCCCTGATCGCCGAGGCGAGCGAGATCTTCGTCGAGGAGAGCGTCAACCGCTACGTCGTCGCGCTGCTGGGGCACACGCGCTCCGACGGGCGGCTCTACCTCGGCGCCAGCCCGCGCTCCGGAATCGCGCTCCTGCGCGTGGCCAAGGCGCGGGCGCTCGCCGAGGGCCGCGGCTTCGTCTCGCCCGACGACGTCAAGGCCTGTGCCGAGCCGGTGCTGGCGCACCGCCTGATCGTCGCGCCCGAGGCGCGCTCGGCCGGGCTGACAGGCGGCGAGCTCGTCCGCGAGGCACTCGAGCACACGCCGGTTCCCGTATGACGCAGAGAGGGAGGTTCGCGCTGCTGCTCGGCTGCGCGACCTACCTCGGCGCCTGGGCGTTCGGCTCGAAACCGCTCTATCCCGTCGCGCTGGGGCTACTCGTCGCCGTCCTGCTCGCCTGGCTCTGGACCAGGCTCGCCGGCCGACCCTCCGGGCTGAGGCGGCGCGTGCCCGAGATCGACTGCTTCGCGGGCGACGACGTCCAGGTGCAGCTCGAGCTCGAGCTCGAGCGGCCCCGGGTGCCGGCGACGTTTGTGCTCCGGGAGCGGATCGGCAAGCTGGGCGAGCTCGAGATGACCGTGCCTGCGAGCGGGGTCGCCTCGTATGTCCTCGAGACCTCGTATGTCCTCGAGGGGCTGCCGCGCGGGCGCTACGTCTTCGATGAGAGCGTGGCGGCGGTGGAGGATCCGCTCGGGCTGGCGCGGGTCGAGGACCCGGTCGACGCGCCGGGCGCGCTGCTCGTCTACCCGCGGCTCGTCGAGCTCGACGGCCTCTTCTCGGACGCGGGCGCGCTGGCGCTGAACGGCCGCCGCATGCTCCTGCGCCGCCCTTCGGGGTTCGACCTGCACAACGTGCGCGAGTACGAGAACGGCGAGTCGCTGCGCAAGGTGCACTGGCGCTCGACCGCCAAGCGGGCGCAGCTGATGGTCAAGGAGCTCGAGGACGCACCGCGTGACGAGGTCGCGGTCGTTCTCGACGCCGACCCGTCGGGCGTCGTCGGCGACAGCTTCGAGACGCAGGTGCGTGCGGCAGGCTCGATCCTGATGGCGCACGGCCGCCGCGGCCGGCGCGCCGTGCTGGTCGTCAACTCGCCGCGCATGGAGCAGCAGCGGATTCATCCCGGCGACGCCGAGGGCCGGCAGGCGCTCGAGCTGCTCGCGGCGGTCGAGCCGGAGCCGGGGCCGCCGCTGCATGCGCTGCTCACCGAGGACGGGCCGGCCGGCCGCGGCCTCGAGCTCGCCGTGGTGACGGCGACGCTCGCCCCGCGCCTGGTGACGCGGCTGGTCGAGCGGACGGCGGGCCGGAAGAGCATCTCGCTCGTCCTCGTGGACGCGGCCAGCTTCGGCAAGCTCGGCACGCGGAGCGTCTATCCGGGGCTGCTGGCGCTTCAGGCCGCCGGCGTGGCGGTGGCCGTGGTCCGTGCCGGGGACGATCTGGCGGCGGCGCTGTCGGCGCCCGCCGTGGAGGCCGCTCGTGGCTAGGACGTTCGCGCTCGCGGCGCTCGCCGGCTCGCTGATCGCCGCGAACTGGTTCCGCCTGGAGGAGGGCTCGGCGAGCGGCGCCGGCGCCCTCGTGGTCCTGCTCGCGATCTCACCCGCGCTCGTGCGGGGCTGGCGCCGCCGGGTCCCGCTCGCCGTCGTGGCCTTCCTCCTCGCAACCGGAGGTGCCTTCCAGATCAGCCCTGGCCTCGGCTTCCCGGCGACGCTGGGCTCGCGCTTCTGGCAGGGCTTCCTCGAGTTCTACGACATCGGCCTGCCCTTCGACCCGAACGTGCACCCGTGGATGCACGGGACGATCGTCGTCGCGGTCTTCGTGTTCACCCTCGTCTGCGCGATCGCGATCGCCGGCCGCGAGCCTCAACCCGCCGCGATCGCGCTCCTGTTCGGCGCCGGCTGGCCGGCGACCCTGCTGACGGGGGACGACCTCCTGCGCGGCACCTTCCTGCTGGTCGGCTTGCTCGTCGTGCTCGTCGGCGCTCGCGGGGGCGCTCGGGGGCTCCGGTACGCGCCTGCCGCGATCGGGCTCGTGGTGCTGGCGGCCGTCGCGCTGTCGAGCTCGCCGGCCCTGGCGAAGCACGGCTTCATCGACTGGCAGAAGTGGGACTTCTACACGCGGCCGGCCAAGCCGGTCGACGTCAACTACGTCTGGAACTCGAGGTACACCGGGTTTTCCTTCCCGAAGAAGAAGACCGTCGTTCTCAAGATCAAAGCGTCGCCGCGGCCGCACTACTGGCGCGTCGCGCCGCTCGCGGGTGTCTTCGCGGGACACTGGCGGATAGACACGACGAATCAAGCGCTTCCGAGCGGCGCGTTGGGAGAGGTGGGCCTCGTGCCGGTGGTTGCGCAGGATCGGCGGACCTGGGTCGAGCAGCAGGTGACGGTCGAGGCGTTGCGCGACAAGCTCCTTCCGGCTGCTGACGACCCGATGGAGTTCGACGCGGGCAACCTCGGGTTCGTGCAGTACGACTCCACCGGAATCGGCTACCTCAACAGCGGGCTGCATCGCGGGGACACCTACCGCGCCTGGAGCTTCGAGCCGAAACCGAGCCCGGCGGAGCTGGCGCGCTCGCGGCCGCTCTACCCGCGCGCGATCAGCCAGCAGCGGGAGTACCTCGAGGTCGAGCGCGACGTGTGGGTGCCGCCCTTCGGCGCGTCGGACCGCGCACAGATGATGGAGAAGCTTTTCGCGGGCCCGTACCCGATCGCCGCGTACCGGCCGCTCTACGAGACGGCGCTGCGGGTCGCGGGTGGCGCCAGGAGCCCGTACGCGGCGACGGTGGCGCTCGAGTCGTGGTTCCGGACCGGCGGCGGCTTCGTCTACAACCAGCATCCCCCGCAGCCGCACGGGGTCCCGGCGCTCGTCTATTTCGTGACCCGCACGAAAAGCGGCTACTGCCAGCACTTCGCGGGTGCGATGGCGCTGATGCTGCGCTACCTCGGGATCCCGGCCCGCGTCGCCGCCGGCTTCAGCAGCGGCAGCTACGACAAGGGCTCCGGCGAGTGGACGGTGACCGACCACGACGCGCACATGTGGGTCGAGGTCTGGTTCCGCGGCTGGGGCTGGGTGCCGTTCGACCCGACCCCGGGCCAGGCCGGGCTGGCGGGCGACTACTCGTCCTCGTCGAAGGCCTTCGACGCCGCCGCGGCCGCGAGTGTCCTCCGCGGCAAGAACGGTCTCAGGCAGTTCGACGCCCACCGCTCGGAACTGGGGCTCCCCGGCAACCCGCTGCGCCTCTCGGCCGACGTGCCGCGGACGGTGGAGCCGAAGCTGAAGGCCGGGTCGCACGGTTTCGGGACGCCGGGGATCGTGGAGCTGATCCTGCTCGTCCTGACCGGGGTCGTGCTCGCAATCGCCGCGGCCAAGCTGGTCGTGCGGCGCGCGCGCTACCTGACGCGGGATCCGCGGCGCCTGGCGGCCGCGTGCCACCGAGAGTTGCGCGACATCCTGCTCGACCAGGGCATCGAAGTCCCGGCGAGCGCGACGCCCGGCGAGCTCGCCGCGCTCGCGGAGTGGAAGCTCGAGGTCAGCGTGCCCGCCCTCGGCCCACAGGCGACGGTCGCACGCTTCGGGCCCCCGCCGGCCGCGCGCCAGGAAGCGCGCCAGCTGCGGCGGTCGATGCGCGCCCTCCGCCGCGGCGTCCGCAGGGAGCTGACCGGCGTCGAGCGCGTACGCGGCCTCGTCTCGCTCCGCTCGCTCGGCCTGGCTTGACGCGTCAGCTTGACTGAGAGGAGACGATGACCGAGACCTTCGACCTCTTCCAGCAGGGACGTACGCATCTCAAGCGCGGCATGGCCGCGCAGGCGACCGTCGCCCTGGAGAAGGCGAAGGCCCGCGAGCCCGACAAGGCGTCGATCCGCGAGGCGCTCGGGATCGCCTACTTCCGCATCCACCGCTACGCCGAGGCCGAGTCCGAGTTCCGCAAGGTGCTCGAGCTCGCGCCGGTCGACGACTACGCGCACTACGCGCTCGGCCGCTGCCTCGAGAAGCAGGGCCGCGCCCGTGAGGCGAACGGGCACTACAAGCTGGCGAGCTCGCTCAGACCGGGCAGCGCGGCGTACGAGTCGCGCATTCGCGACCTCGGCTAGACCCTCCTAGACTCGTCCTTGTGCTCCAGCGCAAGGTCGTGACGGTGCTCTTCTGCGACGTCGTCGGCTCGACCGCGCTGGGAGAGACCACCGACCCCGAGGTGACGCGCGTGCTGCTCGCGCGCTACTTCGAGCGGATGAAGGAGATCGTCGAGCGCCACGGTGGCACCGTCGAGAAGTTCATCGGCGACGCGGTCATGGCCGTCTTCGGCGTCCCGCAGGTACACGAGGACGACGCGCTGCGAGCCTGCAGGGCCGCTGTCCAGATGCGCGCTGCCTTTCCGGAGCTCAATCTGAACGGCCGGATCGGCGTCACCACCGGCGAGGTGGTGACCGGCACGGAAGAGCGCCTGGCAACCGGCGATGCCGTCAACGTCGCTGCTCGGCTCCAGCAGGCCGCGCAGCCCGGGGAGGCGCTTCTCGGGTCTCCGACATTCGAGCTCGTCCGCAATGCAGCGGAGGTCGAGCCGGTCGACCCGCTCGAGCTGAAAGGGAAGGCGGAGCCGGTCGAGGCCTACCGGCTGCTCGCGGTCCGGGAGGCGCCCGCGCGAGGCCACCAGTCGCTGTTCGTCGGGAGGGCACAGGAGGTGTCCGCGATCCGAAAGGCCTGGGAGCGGGCCGTGAACGGTGAGCGCTGTGAGCTTGTGACGGTGGTGGGCGAGGCCGGCATCGGGAAGTCGCGACTCGTCGCCGAGGCGCTCGGCTCGATCGAGGCTCGCGTCGTCGAAGGCCGCTGCCTCCCCTACGGCGAGGGGATCACCTACTGGCCCGTGGTCGAGGTGCTGAAGCAGCTGGACGCGCGGCCTTCGGATCCGGCGGCGGCCACCTCGCTTCGGTCGCTGCTCGGCGAGTCGGAGACGGGTACCTCGTCGGAGGAGATCGCCTGGTCCTTCCGCAAGCTACTCGAGGAGCAGGCGCCGCTCGTTTGCGTCTTCGACGAGCTCCAGTGGGGCGAGGCGACGTTCCTGGACCTTGTCGAGCACATCGCGCTCCTGTCCTCAGGCGCGCCGGTGCTGCTCCTCTGCATGGCGAGGTCCGAGCTCGTCGAGCGCCGGCCGAGCTGGCCCGCGCCACTAAGGCTCGAGCCACTCGCGGACGAGGAGGTCGACGACCTCATCGGCAGTCAGGTGTCAACCGAGCTGCGCCAACAGATTGCCGGGGCCGCCGGCGGAAACCCTCTCTTCGTGGGCGAGATGCTGGCGATGGCTCATCGGGGCGCCGTGCAGGCGCTCGCGCCGGAGGAGACCGCAATCACGCCCCGGCGACGTCGAGCTCTTGGCGGACGATCCGGCCGCCGCTGTGGAGCACGGTGAGCGGGGCTGCGCGCTTCTCGGAGAGTTCGGAGAGCGAGGCATACTCTCGACCACACTCGCGATGTTGGCCGAGGCGTACTACGCGCTCGACCGGCTCGACGACGCAGACTCGGAGGCCGGTCGAGCGGCGGAGCTCGGCGCGAGGGACGACGCACGCACACAGATGCACTGGCGCCAGGTGCGCGCCAAGGTACTGGGACGCCGAGGTGAGCATGCCGAGGGCGAGAGGCTTGCGCGCGAGGCGGTTGCGCTTGGCGAACAGACGGATCTCCTCAGCTACCAGGCAGACGCCTACGCCGATCTCGCCGAGACGCTCTTGCTGGCCGGGCGCGCGCGTGAAGCGGAGGAGGCTCTCCAGGAGGCGCTCGCCCGGTACGAACGCAAGGGCAACCTCGTCATGGCGGAAAGAGCTCGCAAGAAGCTGGCCGATCTTCGTCCCGAAACCGCTCCGTCGGAGCAAATCTAGCGACGCCAGAGCCGCCCACCCGGGACGCGGTGGACGTCGTCGGCTACGAGCTCTCGTGATGGCCGAACGCGTCCGCGCGCAGCTCGGCTAGAGCCGTTCGCCGGCGACGCGGTGGATCTCCTCCACCGACGAGATGCCCTGGACGCAGAGGCGGACGCCGTCCTGGTGCAGTGTGGTCATCCCGCCGCGGATCGCCGCCTGGTGGATCTCGTCCGTCGTCGCGCCGAGCATCAGGCGCACCTCGCGCGTGACCGGCATCACCTCGTAGAGTGCGACCCGGCCGCGGTAGCCGGTGCCGCCGCAGCGGCCGCAGCCCTTGGCGCGGTGCAGGAAGACCTTGCCCTTGTGCTCGAGCAGCCCGAGCTGCATCAGCTCCTCGTCGCTCGGCCAGTACGACTCGCGGCACTCGGTGCAGAGCCGCCGCGCCAGCCGCTGGGCGACGACGCAGTTGACCGAGCTCGCGAGCAGCCCCGTCTCGACGCCCATGTCCTTCAGGCGCGCGATCGAGCCGGCGGCGTTGTGCGCATGCACGGTCGTCAGGACGAGGTGGCCGGTCATGCCGGCCTGCATCGCGATCCGCGCGGTCTCCTCGTCGCGGATCTCGCCGACCAGGAGCACGTCGGGGTCGCTCCGCAGGATCGTCCGCAGCCCGCGCGCGAAGGTGAGGCCGCCCTTGGGGAAGACTTCGATCTGGTTCACGCCGGGGATCTGGTACTCGACCGGGTCCTCGATCGTCATCAGCACGCGGCCCGGGTCGTTCAGCATGTGCAGCGCGGTGTAGAGGGTGGTGGTCTTGCCGCTGCCGGTCGGCCCGCAGACGATTACCGCGCCGTAGGGCTGGCGGATGGCGCGCTCGAACAGCGCGCGCATCGGCGGGGTCATCCCGAGCACCTCGAGGTCGGGCTTGCTGACCGCGCGGTGCATGATCCGGAGCACGACCTGCTCGCCGTGCGTGGTCGGCATCACCGCGATCCGCAGGTCGAGCGGCT
This sequence comes from Gaiellaceae bacterium, assembly GCA_035624425.1. Taxonomy (GTDB): domain Bacteria; phylum Actinomycetota; class Thermoleophilia; order Gaiellales; family Gaiellaceae; genus AC-32. Next base: position 24,948 of record DASPRN010000063.1, on the reverse strand, counting down.
CGCCGCCGAAGCGGACCGAGACGCGGCCGTCCTGGGGCGCGCGGCGCTCGGCGATGTCGAGTCGGCCCATGATCTTCAGGCGCGTGACCACGGCGGGCTGCATCTGCTTGGGGATCGTCGCGACCGCGCGGGTGACGCCGTCGATCCGCGCGCGGACGACCATCTCCTCCTCCTGCGGCTCGAAGTGGATGTCGGAGGCGCCGTCCTCGATCGCCTGCGCCAGCGTGGTGTGGACGAGCTTGACCGCGGGTGTCTCGCCGGCCGCCTCGGAGATCTCCTCGCGCTGGGCGGCGCGCTCGAAGGCCGTCTCGTCGGTCTCCTCTTCCTGGTCGACCTCGATCTGCGTCCGGTAGAGCGTCTTGATCGCGCGCTCGAGGTCGGTCGGATCGGAGACGGCGAGCTTGACGTTGTGGCCGAGTGCCAGGCGGAGGTCGTCGGCCCGGCCGACGTCGGTCGGGTCGGCGACGGCGACGAGCAGCAGGTCGCTCGCCAGAAAGCGGATCGGCACGGCCTGGTAGCGGAAGGCGAGCTCCTTCTGGAGGAGGGTGGCCGCGTCGCGGTCGGGCTCGGTCTCGGACAAATCGACGTACTCGAGGCCGAACTGGTCGGCCAGCGCCTTCGAGAGGTCGGAGCTCGAGACCCACCCGTGCCCCACTGCGATCTCGCCCAGGCGCCGTCCGGTCAGACGTTGCTCCTCGAACGCCTGCTTCACCTGGTCCACGGTCAGCAGGCCGCGGTTGATCAGCAGCGAGCCGAGGTGCTGCCAGGGGAGCTGGGCCGCTTCCACCTGGGCTATATCGTCGTTTCGGGCAGAAACATGAAGGCGGTAGTGCAACGGGTTTCCCGCGCGCGCGTGCGGGTTGGGAAGGAGGTGGCCGGCGAGATCGGCTTCGGGGTCTGCGTGCTGCTCGGCGTGGCCCGCGGTGACGATGCTGCCGTGGCCTCCCGCCTGGCCGAGAAAGTCGCGCGGCTGCGGATCTTCGAAAACGAGGAGGGCCGCTTCGACCGGTCGCTCTTGGACGTGGGCGGCGAGGCGCTCGTCGTCAGCCAGTTCACGCTGATCGCCGACACGGCGAAAGGGAACAGGCCGAGCTTCTCCGAGGCGGCCCCACCCGAGGAGGCCGAGCCGGTCTACGAGGCGTTCTGCGAGTCGTTGCGGGGCCTCGGCGTCCGCGTGGAGACGGGCGTCTTCGGCGCTCGGATGGCGATCCAGCTCGAGAACGACGGCCCCGTCACGATCGTGCTCTGAGACAGCTTAGGTCTGCGCGATCACGAGCACGACGGTCATCACGGCAAGCGCGACTCCGCCGACGGTGAACAGCGCGACCGTGCGGAATCGCAGGGGTACGTGGCCACCGGTTCGCTGCGCATGCTCCAGGTCGCGCTGGCGTTTTGCGCCGATGATCGAGAGCGCGACCGCGAGAGACGCGTAGCCGCAGCCGAGCACGATGTACGGCCCTGGGGCGACGTGGAGCAGTTGCGGGGCGAACCGGCCCACGGCGAGCGCACCGGCGGTGGCGGCGAGCGCAGTGCGCCACCATGCCAGCCAGGTGCGCTCCGCAGCCATCGACGTGCGCCGCTCCTGATCGAGCTCGGACGGCGACGTCGGAGCTGGACGCGCTTCCTCTTCGGCGTCGGGCTCCGAACCCGGCTGCGCCTCGTCTTCGTGGAGCGGGCCCGGCACGGACAGATTGTGCGGGGCCGGGTCGGACGTGCCGAGACGCGGGTAGCGAAGGGCCCGACCGGTCAGCCGGGCCCTTCGATCCCAAGCGTCTCGCTAGCTCGTCATCTTGATCGGCGGCGAGCTCGCGGTGAGGTCGACGGGGTTGCCGTTCAACGTCCCGTGCCGGCACCTCGGCACCGTTCACGAAGATCCGCCAAGCAACGCTGTTTACGACGAAGGCGTTCGGCACCGTCGCCCGGTTCGTCCCGCCCTCCTCGTTTGTGAGGGGATTTGCGTTGACGACATGGATGAACTGCCAGACGGTGGTCGCCGACGAACACGGCGCCGCGCCGAGCAGCCAGAGGCTGCGTGCGCGGGCCCTGAGCTTCATCGGAAGCCTCCTCTCGGTTCCTCTCGCCTGCTCCGAGAGAGAGCCTGCTCAACGGCTCTAACGCCGCCTCAGAGGCCGAGCTGGGGTGGGAGTGGGCGCGAATGGACGAGGACGAGCGTCGTCGTCGGCCGGGTGAGCGCGACGTAGAGCTCGCGCAGACCCTGGCCCTCGGCGGCCTCGGCCACGATCAGGGCCGGCTCGGCGACGATCACGTGGTCGAACTCCATGCCCTTGGCCTCGCGCGGCGTCAGCACGGCGACGCGGGTGTCGTCGAACAGCGAGCCCGAGCCCTCGCCGCGCAGGGACGGGGGCGCGATCACGGCGAGCAGGCCTTCCTCGCCCGCGAGCCGCGCTGCCTCCTCGAACGCCGTCGCGATCGGGTCATCCGCGGCGACGACCCGAGGCCGATCGGCGCCGGAGCGGTAGGCGAGCGGCGGCTCCACCTCGGGCGCGATCCGCTCCAGGAGCGGCAGGGCGAGCTCCATGATCTCGCGCGGCACGCGATAGGCGTGGCGCAGCTCCTCGACCTGCGCCGTGCCGCCGTCGAGGTGGGGAAGGAGCTCGGCCCAGCGCTCGTAGGCGATCGGGCCCGTCGCCTGCGCGATGTCGCCGAGCAGCGTGAAGCCCGCGCCGGCGCGGCGAGCGACCATTCGCAGCTGCATCGGCGTCAGGTCCTGCGCCTCGTCGACGATGACGTGGCCGTATTGCTGCGGCGGGCCCACGATCAGTGCGCGAGCCTCGTCTAGCAGGGGCAGGTCGGCCTCGCTCCAGCCCCGGGAGCGGGGAAGCTCCGGCAGGCGCCGCACGATCTGCTCGGGCTTCGGGACCGGCCACGCGCGGTTCAGGAATCGCGTCAACCGCCCGTCGCGCCGCAGGGCTCGTTCGATCTCCTCGAAGTTTCGGAAGGCTTGCCCGCCGAGGCGAACGCCGTAGTCCTCGTAGAACCGGCGCAGAACGTTCATCCGGAACCGCTCGCGTGCCGCGGCCGAGAGGCCGAGCTCCTCGCGCGCCTCATCGAGGAGCTCGACGACCTCGTCGGCCTCGAGGCCCACGAACCGCCCCTCCAGCCGCACGACGAGCTCCTGCGGTTCACCTTCGGATGCCGCTTCGACCAACCGGCGGAGCTCCGGGACGAGGCGCGTGTCCGCCTTCAGGCGCTGCGTTTCGAGCGGGTCCGCGCGCGTGACCTCGACGCCGTCGACGAGCTCGGCGACGGCGCGCTGGTCGACGCTGTCCTCGCCGAGCGTGGGGAGGACGTGCGAGACGTACTCCATGAAGGCCGGGTTCGGGCCGACGACGAGCACACGACGCAGCCGCTCGCGGTGCGCGTAGAGCAGGAAGGACGCACGATGGAGCCCGACCGCGGTCTTGCCCGTGCCTGGGCCGCCCTGGATCACGAGCGGCGGCTCGGGGTCACGGGCGATCAGGTGGTACTGGTCGGCCTGGATCGTGGCGACGATGTCGCGCATGCGCGCGTCCCGGGCGCGGTCGAGCTCCTCGAGGAGGAAGTCGTCGACGGCCGCGGCGTCGGCGAGCGACCCGTCGAGCGCCTCGTCGCTGATCCCGGTCAGCGTGCGCCCCTTCGTGCGGAAGCGGCGGCGGAGGGTGACGCCGTGCGGCGCGGCAGGGGTCGCGGTGTAGAAGGGCCGTGCGGCCGGCGCCTGCCAGTTGACGACCAGTGCGCGGCGGGCGTCGTCGTGGATCCAGCGGCGGCCGACGTAGAGCGGGTCGGCGGACTCCTCGGAGTCGATCCGCCCGAAACAGAGACCTCGTTCGGCGTCCTCGTAGGTGCGCAGGCGGCCGGTCGCCCAGTCCTCGATCGCCTGCTGGGCCACGTCGGTCGCGCCGGCCTCGGCCGCGCGCAGCAGCGCCTCGCGCATCCGGTCCAGAGACGCGTAGGCCTCGTCGACGTAGGTCTGCTCGGCGGGGAGGTCCGGGTGGGCCATCGAGCGCCAAGCCTAGACGCCTGCGTCACACATATGTGTTTTACCTATACTGCCGGAAATGAGGCATCGAGGTCGTCACCCGCGCGCTCGCAGCCGGCACCTGGTTCGGCCCGGCCACTGGCACGTGCGGGCCCGGGTCGAGCGCTTCGTCGAGCCGTCGCTCTTGCTGCTCCTCCGTGAGCGGCCGCTGCACGGCTACGAGCTGCTCGAGCGGCTCCCGGAGCTCGGCGTCGAGGGCCGGATCGACATCGGCAACCTCTACCGGCTCCTGCGCGGGCTCGAGGACGAGGGGCTCGTCCGCTCCGAGTGGAGCGCCGACCTGCCAGGCCCGGCCAAGCGCACCTACGAGCTGACCGCCGAGGGCCGCCGCGTCCTCGACTCCTGGGCCGACGGCCTGCGCCGCGCCCAGGAGACGATCGGCGGGTTCCTCGAGCGCTACGAACAAGGAAGGAGGTGATGAGCATGCACCGACACGGACACTTCCGCGGACGCCTAGGCTTCCGCGGCCACCGGCGCTTCCCCAGCCGCGAAGACTGGCTTCGCAAGCTGGAGGAGTACCAGCGCGATCTCGAGCAGGAGATCGCCGACGTCGCCGACGTGATCAAGCACCTGCGAGGCAACGAGCCCGCAGAGACCGGCACCGTCTGAGGCTTGCGGCCCCGCTCCGGCGGGGCCCAGAGCCCTTCCGATCGAGTAGCGAGGGCGGGTTGCTATCCTCTTGAGACCACATTTCACCGGGCTTGGCGAAATGGGCGCGAGGCGCCCATTTTTTGTGAGGAGCACGATGGCAAACGTCTACGAGAGGGAGAGAACGCTGGAGCGAGAGATCAGCGGCAAGGTCGAGGAAGCCCTGCCGGGCGTCGAGGTGCTCGCGGTCGAGCTGAACGGCCCCGAGCGGTTCACCGTCTTCGTCGACCGGCCGGAAGGGGTTGACCTCGCGCTCTGCGAGCGCGTAACCCGCGTCCTCCAGGACTACCTGCGCACCTATGCCGTGGACGTCTCTTCGCCCGGCCCCGAGCGCCCGCTGCGCAAGCCGGAGCACTTCCGGCGCGCGGTCGGCAGTCGCGTCAAGCTGAAGACCGCCGAGCGCGCGAAGCTCCGCGGGGAGGTCGTCCGAGCGACTGATGACACCGTGACCCTGGCCGCCGACGGCGGCCAAGTAGACATCCCGTACGGTCAGATCGTGCGGGGCAACCTGATCGAGGAGTCGAGATGAGCCGAGAGATCATCGAGCTCGTTCACGAGCTGGAGCGGGACCGCGGAATCGAGGGCGACACCCTGATCCTCGCGCTCGAGGACGCGCTGCTCGCCGCCTACAAGAAGACGCCGGGCGCCTCGCGCCATGCCGTCGTCGAGCTCGACCGTCAGGAGGGCGACTTCCGCGTCTTCTCGATCGAGCTTCCTTCCGACATCGAGGAGCGCCTGCTCGAAGAGGCGCGCGAGCGCGTGCTCACCGAGCTGGAGGCCGCAGAGGCCGAGAACGGCGAGCGCTCGCACGTGCTCGTCACCGACGAGGACCTCGACATCGACTGGTCCGAGGTGCCCGAGGATCAGGTCAGGCGCGCAGACGTCACGCCGGAGAACTTCGGCCGCATCGCCGCGCAGACCGCGAAGCAGGTCATCACGCAGCGGATCCGCGAGGCCGAACGCCAGATCATGTACGACGAGTACGTCGACCGCGTGACCGAGGTCGTGACCGGGATCGTCCAGCAGGCGGGCGACCGCAACAACGTCCTCGTCGACCTCGGCAAGGTCGAGGCCCTGTTGCCGCGCTCCGAGCAGGTCGATGGCGAGCGCTACGAGCAGGGCTCGCGGATCAAGGCGGTCATCACCGAGGTGCGCAGCGGTACCAAGGGCCCGCAGGTCATCCTCTCGCGCCGCGACTCGGAGCTGATCCGGACGCTCTTCGAGCTCGAGGTGCCGGAGATCGCCGACGGCCTGGTCGAGATCCGCGGCGTCGCCCGCGAGCCGGGCTACCGCTCGAAGATCGCGGTCGAGTCGCACGCCCAGGGCGTCGACCCGGTCGGCGCCTGCGTCGGCCCGCGTGGATCACGCGTCCGCATGGTCGTCTCCGAGCTGCGCGGCGAGAAGATCGACATCATCCCGTGGAACCCGGAGCCTGCGCGGTTCGTCGCCAAGGCGCTCTCGCCGGCGCGCGTCCGCGAGGTCTATCTCGACGACGAGGCCAAGGAGGCGACCGTCGTGGTGCCCGACGACCAGCTCGCGCTCGCGATCGGCAAGGAGGGCATGAACGCCCGCCTGGCCGCGCGGCTCACCGGCTGGAAGGTCGACATCAAGTCCGACACCGAGTTCGCAACCGAGGAGGCCGAGGCCGCCTACGCGGGCGACGGCGCCGACGAGGAGTTCACCGGCCGCTGCGCCGCGATCCTCTCGACCGGAAAACGCTGCCCGAACGCGGCCCTCCCCGGCTCGCACTACTGCGGCGTACCGGCCCACCAGGAGCTCGCGAAGAAGGAGGCCGCCGAGGCACCCGCGGAGGCGCCGGTTGCGGAGGAGGCGCCGCCTCCTCCTGAGGAGCTGGTGGCCAACGAGACCGGCCCGGAGGCAGAGGAGCCGGTGGCCGAGGGGCCGGAGGAAACGGTGGTCGAAGAGCCCGCGCTCGAGGAACGAGAGGACGAAACCGCTGCGTGACCGGGCCCACCAGGACCTGCGCCGGCTGCGGACGGAAGGCTCCGCAGGCCGAGTTGCTGCGCTTCGTGACCCGGGGCGGCGAGCTCACACCGTCGCCGAACGGGGCGGGTCGCGGCGTCTACACCTGTCGCCGCCTGACGTGCTTCGAACGCGCGACCGCGCACCGTTCCTTCAACCGCACGCTGAAGACGTCCGTCAGGGTCGATCCCGGGCTGGCACGGCTCTACACTGACGTCGATGGCTGACCGTCCCAACAAGCCAAACCGCCCGATCCGGCCCCGTCAGGGAGCTCCGGCAGGCGGCCGCAAGCGCCGTGTCGTGATCGACACCGGTGCCGCTCGCCCGCGCCAGGACGGCCGCCAGGCCCGCGATCGCCAGGAGACGCGTCCCAAGCAGCCGCGCGAGGTCGTCCAGCCGACGGGCCCAGTGACCGTCGAGTCCGGCGTGACGGTCAAGGACCTCTCCCAGGCGCTCGGCAAGTCGATGCCGGAGCTGATCAAGATCCTCATGGGCCTCGGCGCGCCCAAGACGGCGACCCAGTCGCTGGCCGACGAGGAGGTCGAGCTGATCGCCGCCGAGATCGGCCGCGAGATCACGATCAAGCACGCCGCCGACGAGGAGCTCGAGCCCGAGGTCTACGAGGACGACGAGGCGGATCTCGAGGCGCGGCCGCCGGTCGTCACGATCATGGGCCACGTCGACCACGGGAAGACGACGCTGCTGGACGCGATCCGCAAGAGCGCCGTCGTCGAGACCGAGGCCGGCGGCATTACCCAGCACATCGGCGCGTACCAGGTACAGCACGGGGAGCGGAAGCTGACCTTCCTCGACACGCCCGGCCACGAGGCCTTCACGGCCATGCGCGCGCGCGGCGCGAAGGTGACCGACATCGCGGTGCTCGTCGTGGCCGCCGACGACGGGGTGATGCCGCAGACGAAGGAGTCGATCTCGCACGCGCGCGCGGCCGAGGTGCCGATCGTCGTCGCCGTCAACAAGGTCGACCTGCCCGATGCGAACACCGACCGCGTCCGCAACGAGCTCGCCGCCGAGGGTCTCCAGCCAGAGGAGTGGGGCGGCACGACGCAGTTCTCCGAGGTCTCGGCCAAGCAGAGCCAGGGCCTCGACGACCTGCTCGAGAAGGTGCTGCTCGTCGCCGACGCCGAGCTCGAGCTGACGGCGAACCCGAAGGCCGACGCCTCCGGGCCGATCATCGAGTCGCGGCTCGACGTCGGCCGCGGCCCGGTCGCCACGATGCTGATCCACCGCGGCACGCTGCGGGTCGGCGACGCGATCGTCGCCGGCGACGCCTGGGGCAAGGTCCGCGCGCTCTACAACTTCCGGGGCGAGAAGGTCAAGGAGGCCCGGCCGGGCGACCCGGTCGAGATCCTCGGCTTCGACCACCCGCCGCCCGCCGGCGAGCAGGGCCGCGTCGTCGAGAACGAGCGGCAGGCGCGCGGTTACGCCCAGGTGCGGGGTGAGCGCCTGCGACGCGAGCAGCTGGCTCAACGCCGGGTCGGCGTCTCGCTGGAGACGCTGTTCGAGGCGCTTCAGGAGGGCGCCGTCCAGGATCTCAACCTCGTGCTCAAGGGCGACGTGGTCGGCTCGGTCGAGGCCGCGATCTCCGAGCTGCAGAAGATCCAGCACCCCGAGGTGCGCGTGAACGTGATCCACCAGGGCGTCGGCGGGATCACAGAGAACGACATCATGCTCGCCTCGGCCTCGAACGCGATGGTCGTCGGATTCAACGTGCGCCCGAACGCGGAGGCGCGCGCGCTCGCCGACCGCGAGGGCGTTGAGATCCGCACCTACCGCGTCATCTACCAGCTGACCGACGACATCGAGCAGGCCCTCGTCGGGATGCTGAAGCCGGTGCGCACCGAGGAGACGATCGGCGAGGTCGAGGTGCGGCAGCTGTTCCGCGTCTCGCGGCTCGGCACGATTGCGGGCTCGTACGTCACCCACGGCACGGTCAAGCGAAACGCGAACGTCCGCGTCGTCCGCGACGGCACCGTGATCTACGAGACGAAGATCGCCCAGCTGAAGCGCTTCAAGGACGACGTTCGCGAGGTCGAGGAGGGCTTCGAGTGCGGGATCCTGCTCGAGGGCTTCAACGACGTCAAGGAAGGCGACGTGCTCGAGATCTACGAGACGCGCGAGGTCGAGCGCACCGACCTCGAGACGCCCGCCGGCACGCCGGCCGCGTAACGCCGGAGACCGCGGTGGGCGCGGGCTACGTCGGCATCCTCTCGGCCGAGCTGCACTTTCCGGAGAACGGGTCCCTGAAGGGCAAGCGCAAGGAGCTGCTCTCGCTGAAGGCCCAACTGCAGCGGCGCTTCGGCGCGTCGGTCGCGGAGGTCGACCACCACGAGCTCTGGCAGCGCTCGCGGGTCACGCTCTCGTGCGTCGCGAGGGGCCATCGGGAGCTCGCCGAGCTGCTCGACGGCGCCGAGCGCTATCTCTCCGGCCAGGCGTTCGAGCTCGCGGGCGTCGAGCGTGAGGTCGTGGCTCTGGAGGATTACCCGTGACCGAGCGGATGCGGCGGGTGAACGAGGCGGTCCGGGAGGTCGTCTCGCAGGGCGTGGGGGAGCTGAAGGATCCGCGAATCGGCTTCGTGACGGTGACCGGGGTCGAGACCTCGCCCGACCTGCGCCACGCGCGCGTGTTCGTAAGCGTGCTCGGCTCTGAGTCGAAGCGCGAGAAGACGCTGGCCGGGCTCGCGGCCGCACACGGGTTGCTCCAGGCGCGCCTGGCCCGAGAGCTGCGAATGAAGCGGACTCCTCAGCTGGCGTTCGAATACGATCCGACGGTCGAGCGCGGCGTCCGCATGACGCAACTGATCGATGAGCTCGCTCCGGAGCCAGAAGATGAGTGACTTGCAGGCGGTCGCCGAGGCGCTCCGCGCTCACGATCGCTTCCTGCTCGTGACCCACGAGAACCCGGACGGCGACGCGCTCGGCTCGATCAAGTCGACGAAGCTCGCGCTCGAGTCGCTCGGAAAGGACGCGGAGATGTACCTGTACGGCGACGCCCCGCTGCCGGTCGAGTACGCGTTCCTGGGACTCGACGATCTCCGTCGTGAGCTGCCGCCCGACGCCGCGGAGCGCGTCCTTGTGGCGCTCGACTGTGCGAACGCGGAGCGGATGGGGCCCGACCCGAGCCTGCTGCGGCAGGCGCCGCTCACGCTCGATATCGACCACCATCACGACAACACTCGCTTCGGCGATGTCACGCTGGTCGTGCCCGACGCCTCCTCGACCGGCGAGGTGCTCCGCGACGTCTTCGCCGAGCTCGAAGTTGAGCTGACGCGAGAGATCGCAGAGGCCCTGTACACCGCGCTCGTCACCGACACAGGCCGGTTCCAGTACACGAACACCACGCCGAAGACCCTGCGGCTCGCGGCCGAGCTCGTGGAGGCGGGGGTCGACTTCCACCGCATCTTCCAGGAGCTCTTCGCGTCGATCGACTTCATCAAGTTCAAGCTGATCGGCAAGGCCGCGGAGCGGGCGCAGGTGCTCGAGGGCGGGCGGCTGGTGATCTCGTGGCTCGAGCGGAGCGACTTCACCGAGCTCGGCGCGGCCGAGGCCTACGCCGAGGGCGTGATCGACTCGCTGCGGGCGATCGACGGTGCCGAGATGGTCGCGCTCATCCGCGAGCCGCCGCGCAGCGACGATGCGCCCGCTCGCAAGGTGAGCCTGCGTGCGTCGGTGGACGAGATCGACGTCTCCGCGATCGCCCGCAAGTCCGGGGGCGGCGGCCACCGCCAGGCAGCCGGCTTCTCGAGCGATGCGTCGGTCGAGGAGATCGCCGATTTCATCCACCGGGAGTTCGCCAGTGCCGCCGCGGGCGCTTAGCCCGACCGGAGTCCTGTTGATCGACAAGCCGGAGGGACCATCGTCGTTCGGCGTCGTGTCCGAGGTGCGGCGGCGGACGGGCGCGCGTACCGGGCATGCCGGAACGCTCGATCCCTTCGCATCAGGGCTCCTCGTCGTGTTGTCCGGAACGGCAACTAAGCTGGCGTCATGCTTCGTCGGGCTCGACAAGCGTTACGTCACGGAGGTCGACCTCACGGCTCGGACGTCGACTGGAGACCCCGAGGGCGAGGTCGTCGAGCATCTGGAGGCGCCGGAGCAGGAGGAGCTCGAGGCGCGGCTCGCGGACCTCCGCGGCGAGATCGAGCTGCCGGTCCCCGCCGCCTCGGCGGTCAAGATCGGCGGTGAGCGCGCCTACCGGTTGCACCGGCGCGGCGTACCGGTCGAGATGCCGTTGCGGCGCTCGCGGGTCGACGCGCTCGAGGTCATCTCCTATAGCGACGGCGTTGTCCGGCTCGACCTGCGGGTCAGTTCGGGAACCTACGTGCGCGCGATCGCCGAGGCGCTCGGCGGTCACTGCGCGACGCTGCGGCGGACGGAAGTCGGGCCGTTCCGGGTCGAGGAGGCCGATCCGGAGCGATTGATCCCGGCCGATGAAGCACTGGAGCGGATCGGACAGCCGGCGGGCTCGCGGCGCGGGTCGTGAGGGTCGAGCGGGAGCTGGCCCGGCTCGGCGGCGAACGGCGCGCCGTGGCGATCGGCACCTTCGACGGTGTCCACCTGGGCCACCGCCAGTTGCTCGCTGCTGCGGTCGCCGCGGGGCTGTTGCCGACCGTCGTCACCTTCGACCCGCATCCGCGGATCGCCTTGGGGTACGGGGTCGAGCTCTTGACGAGCCTGGAACGGCGTCTCGAGCTGGTCGCGGAAGCGGGCATCGCGGAGGCCCTGGTCGTCGAATTCGACCTCGAGTTTGCGCAGCTCGAGCCCGAGGCGTTCGTGGACGCCTTCCTGCGCCCGCTCGGAACCGAGGTGGTCGTTGCGGGAGCCGACTTTCGCTTCGGCCACGACCGCAGCGGCGATCTCGCGCTGCTCGGGCGGCTGGGCTTCGACGTGCGAGCCGTCCCACTCGTCGAAGGGGTGTCCTCGAGCCGGATCCGGGATCTGCTGCGGGCCGGTGAGATCGAGCGGGCAACCCGGCTGCTCGGCCGTGCGCCAGAGGTCGAGGGCACGGTGGTTGCCGGCGACGCGCGTGGAGGCACGCTGGGGTTTCCGACCGCCAACCTGCGGGTCGACCCGCAGATGATCGTCCCTGCGCACGGCATCTACGCAGGTGCCGCAGACGGCCATCGCGCAGCCATCTCGATCGGCACCAACCCGCACTACGGCGGCGAGGAGCGGCGTGTCGAGGCGTTCCTGCTCGACTTCTCGGGCGATCTCTATGGTCGGAAGCTCGTGCTCCGCCTCTGGCAGCGGCTGCGCGACGAGGCCGCATTCGCGAGCGAGGAGGAGTTGATCGCGCAGATCGCCCGAGACGTCGAGCAAACCCGTGCTGCACACCCGCCTCTAGAGGCGGATCGGGCACAGGAGGATGCCGAGACCGGCGGATAGTCCTGCGCAAGTTCCCCCACCTTGCGGAATCTGTTGGGTTCGGAGGTTCAGGCCTGAGTAAGCGTCGCTGCGGCCCCGCTTCGTCGTGGATCGCCGGCTGCGCCGGTACGCGACACGGCGCTGACCCCGCCGAAGTAGTGGTGCTGCCCCGGCCAGGCACGCACCTCGTAGCCAGCCTCCTCCAGGGTACGGGCCACATCCGCCTCGAATCCCGGCTCGAGCTGCACGATGCCCGCCGCCGCGTGTAGACGGGGGCGGGAGACGGCGTCCTCGGGATCGAGCCCCTCGTCGAGGATCCCGGCGGCGACCTGTACGAGGGCGCTGCGAAGCCTGGTACCTCCGGCCGAGCCCAACGCAAGGACGAGCCCGCCGGGATCAAGGGCGAGGCTCGGGGCCATCATGCTGCCCATCCGCTCGCCGGGCTCGAGCGACCCGCGGATCAGATCGGTCTCGCCGAGCATGCTGTTCAGGTGCAGGTCGAGCCCCGGTAGGAAGTCACCGGATCCGAGGCCGAGGCTCGTCGTCAGCACGCAGGCGTTGCCGGCGGGATCGACCGTGGTGAGGCTGGTCGTGTGACCGCCGCCCCGCGGACCGTCGAGCGTCTCGACAAGCGTGAGAGCGCGCTCTGCAGGGCTCAGGCCCGCCAGCACCGGTAGCCGGGGCAGCGTCTCCGGGACGCCGGAGAGGTCGCCGCGGGTGAAGAACTGCGTCCCCGAATACGGAACCTCGACCGGTTTCGACCAGCGTGCGCGGTAGGCAAGCAGATCCTCTCGGGTGACCAGTCCGCCGCGCTCGCCCATCAGCTGAAGGAGGGCCTCCCCGAGCGCGCCGCGATATGCGCCCTCCGGCCCTTCGTCGGCCAGCAGCTCGAGGGCCCGAACGAGACCAGGCTGCTCGAGCGTGGCTCCCGCGAGCAGGAGCTCTCCGCCGGGCGAGTAGATCCGCGCCCCCTCGTTCATCGTCATGACAGGCGCCAGCATCGCCAGGCAGGACGCGTGGGCAGGCGGCAACGCTACGCCGTTCTCGGCCAGACGCAGAGCGGGCTCGACGACCCGCTCCCACGGAAGCCGTCCGTGGTCGGCGTGGAGCACGCCCAGGCCCGCCGGGAGGCCCGGGACGCCGCAGGAGGCGACCCCGACCGTGTAGTGGACGAGCTCGGCCCCGAACGGCACCTCGAGCTCGAGCAGCTCCGCGTCTCGTACTTCACCTCCGAGGCCCGGAACCGCCACGAAACAGTCGAGGTTCCGGATCCGGCCGCTCCCGACGTCGAGGTAGATCGCGTGCCCGCCGCCGAGAAAGCCGGTCATCACCGTCTCGGCCACGCAGGAGGCGAGACACGCGGCAACAGCTGCGTCGGCCGCCGAGCCTCCCGCTTCGAGCGCTTCGATTCCGGCCGCCACCGTGGCCGGATGTCCCGCTGCGACCGCCGCCTCCATCGTGGACAGATCGTGACGCTTTCGACGCACTCCCGTCACACACGTGTGCGGGTTTCCTCGATAGGCTCGCGGTGGGGAGGAGGTTGGTGGCCTCCGCGCGCGCGTGCCATTCCAGGGGCGGGGGCCGAAAGGGTGTTCCGGTGCGCTCGTCCCGGTATGCACGAACGGAGGCGCCCGGAGGCCGAAAGCAGCCCGGAAACGCTGCCGGCCCCGAAAGCAGCGCGGAAACGGCTGCCGGCCCGAGAACAGGCGAATTGCTACCCTTCGGCGGTACCGCAGTCTCGGCCGTGCGCGGGCGCTTCCCCGCGGCGCGCTTGGACTGCGGAGTCACGTTAGAAGGAGACGATTTGACCCTTACCAAGGAAGCGAAGCAGGAGATCGTCGGCAAGCACGGCCGCAGCAAGGACGACACGGGCTCGGCGCACGTGCAGGTCGCGCTCCTCACGGCACGAGTCAACGAGCTCACCGAGCACCTCCGCGCGCATCCGAAAGACCATTACTCGCGCCGCGGGCTGCTCAAACTCGTCGGCCGGCGTCGGCGGCTGCTCCAGTACCTGCAGAAGCGCGATCTGGAGGGCTACCGCGCCTTGATCCAGGAGCTCGGCCTCCGGAGGTAGCCGAGGCCGAGACCAACCCGCGGAGGGTGGAAGTTTGAGCGAGTTCCTGGCGATCGCCTTGCCGGTCAGGTGCTGACTCAAACCTCCACTCTCCTCACGAAGTGGAGGAATGACATGGCAGTTACGACTGAGCCCCGGACCGCGACGGTGTCCGTCACCGTCGGCGACCAGGAGCTGACGTTCGAGACCGGAAAGCTCGCCAAGCAGGCCGACGGCGCCGTCGTCGTCCGCGCCGGCGAGACGATGGTGCTCGCGACCGCGCAGGGCAAGATGGAGGCGCGCGAGGGCGCGGACTTCTTCCCGCTCACCGTCGACGTCGAGGAGCGGATGTACGCAGCCGGGAAGATCCCCGGCGGCTTCTTCAAGCGCGAGGGACGCCCGACCGAGCGGGCGATCCTGACCGCACGGATGATCGACCGCCCGATCCGGCCGCTCTGGCCGAAGGGCTACAAGAACGAGGTGCACGTGGTCTGCACGACGTTGTCGGCCGACCTCGTCACCGCGCACGACATCCTTTGCATCAACGGCGCGTCGGCCGCGCTGATGATCTCGCCGCTCCCCTTCCTGGGACCGATCGGCGCGGTCCGGATCGGCCTGATCGACGGCGAGTTCGTCGTCAACCCGACGCTGGCCGCGATCGAGACCGGCGAGAGCTCCCTCGACCTGATCGTCGTCGGCACGAAAGACGCCCTGACGATGGTCGAGGCCGGCGCCGAGGAGGTCCCCGAGGAGAAGATTCTCGAGGCCTTCGAGCTCGCGCACGGCGAGATCACGAAGATCTGCGACGCGCAGGAGGATCTCCGCCGCCAGGCCGGCAAGGAGCGGTGGCTCGACCTCGAGCTCACCGAGGAGCTCGAGCGCGACCACGGGCCGCGGTTTCAGGAGCGGATCGGGGCCGAGGGCCTGCGAGAGGCCGGCGCGGTCGTGGAGGAGCTCGTCACCGAGCTCGCGCCGCAGATCACGATGGACTCCACCGAGGAGGACATCCGCAAGCAGATCCAGCTGCGCTCGAGCCTCGCGTTGATCCTCGACCGGCAGCGCCTCGACGCAGTGCTCGGTCCAGTCCGGCAGCAGTTCGAGTCGAACCTTCGCGCGCTGACCGATGCCGAGCAGGACTCCAAGGAGCTCAAGTCGGCGAAGCGGAACCTGCTCTTCGAGAAGATCGAAGACGAGATCCAGCTGCCCTTCCCGCCCGGGACGACGGCGCCCGACGACGAGACGCCGGCCGTCAAGGACTCGATGACCAAGCAGTACGTCAAGCGGGCAGCGGAGGCGATCTACAAGGACCTCGTCCGTCGCAAGATCGCGGTCGACAAGCGGCGACCCGACGGCCGCGGCGCGGAGGAGATCCGGCAGGTCACGTGTGAGGTGGGCGTCAGTCCCCGCACGCACGGCTCCGCGCTGTTCACGCGGGGCCAGACGCAGATCATGACCCTGCTGACGCTCGGCACCGCCAAGGAGGGCCAGCGGATCGACGACCTCTCGCTCGAGTCGGAGCGCCGCTACATGCACCACTACAACTTCCCGCCCTACTCGGTCGGGGAGACGGGCTTCATGCGAGGCCCGAAGCGGCGCGACATCGGCCACGGCGCGCTCGCCCAGCGGGCGCTCGAGCCGATGATCCCGAGCCTGGAGGAGTTCCCGTACACGATCCGGATCGTCTCGGAGACGCTGGAGTCGAACGGCTCGTCATCGATGGGCTCGGTCTGCGGCTCGACGCTGGCGCTCCAGGATGCGGGTGTCCCGATCAAGGCTCCCGTCGGCGGGATCGCGATGGGGCTCGTCAAGGAGGGCGACGACTACGTGATCTTGACCGACATCCAGGGCGCCGAGGACCACCTCGGCGACATGGACTTCAAGGTCGCCGGCTCGCGCGACGGGATCACCGCGCTGCAGATGGACATCAAGATCACCGGCGTCACGCAGGAGATCATGAGCAACGCGCTCGCGCAGGCCAAGCGGGCGCGCGAGTTCATCCTCGACAAGATGGCCGAGGTGCTGCCGGAGAGCCGCGGCCAGCTCGCCGCGCACGCTCCGCGCATCTCGACGGTCAAGATCGACCCCGAGCAGATCGGGCTCGTGATCGGCAAGGGCGGCGAGACGATCCGCGCGCTCGAGGCCGACCACGACGTGCAGATCGACATCGAGGAGGACGGCACGATCCTGATCTACGCGACCGAGGGCGAGAAAGCCGATGCCGCGATCGCCGCAATCGAGTCGCTCACCAAGACCCCCGAAGTCGGCGACACCTACACCGGCAAGGTCGTCAAGACCACCCAGTTCGGCGCCTTCGTGGAGCTGAAGAAGGGAACCGACGGCCTGTTGCACGTCTCCAACGTCGGTCCCGGCCGTGTCGGCCACATCGAGGACGTCATCGGGCGCGGCGACGTGCTCGACGTGCTCGTCCAGGAGGTCGACAAGGAGCGCGGCCGGATCGGCCTCAAGCTGATCGCCAAGCACGAGAACGGCTCGCTCATCCAGCCGGAGGAACTGATCGAGCGCGCGAAGAACGCCCCGCCGCGCGAGCGCGAGGAGCGGCCACCCCGCCGTGACGGCGAGCGCGGGCGCGGGCGCGGCGGCAGCGGCCGGGGACGCGGCGGCGGCGGCCGCGACCGCGGCTGAGCTGTTCGCAGGTGCCTTGCGTCTCGGCCCCTGGGAGCGTGAGCGGAACGCGCGGATCCTGATCGAGGCGCGGCGGACCGAGCGGATCTACGAGGCACCCCGGTGACGCACGACACAATCGTCGTCCTTGCGGCGCTCGGGGTCGCGGGCCAGGTGCTCGCGGCCGCGCTGCTGGTCATCGGGCTCGCGTGGCTCGCCGGCCTGCGCCGCCCCGCCGACTGGCTCAGGCGGCTGCTCGAGGGCTACGAGCTCTGGCTCGCGTTCCTGGTCGCGGCGATCGCGACCGGCGGCAGCCTCTTCTTCTCGGAGGTGGCGCACTTCGTGCCGTGCGAGCTCTGCTGGTACCAGCGGATCTGCATGTACCCGCTCTCGATCATCACGCTGCTCGTCGCCCTCGCCGACGACCGCCACGCCGCTCGCTACCTGCTGCCGCTGCCGCTGGTCGGCGCGG
Source organism: Gaiellaceae bacterium (assembly GCA_035624425.1). GTDB lineage: Bacteria > Actinomycetota > Thermoleophilia > Gaiellales > Gaiellaceae > AC-32. Next base: position 7,753 of record DASPRN010000063.1, on the reverse strand, counting down.
GGGTCTCGGTCTACCACCTGCTGGTCGAGAACGGCGTGATCGCGGAGCCGCAAACGTGCCTGATATCCGCTCCCGGCGGGTGCGCAACGAAGTGGATCGAAGAGTTCGGCTACGTGACGATCCCGGTGCTCGCGCTCACCGGCTTCGCCCTGGCGTTCGCCTTCCTGCTGCTCGCCTCCGTGTCACCGCCCGCTACCGTTAGCGAGCCATGACGAGGGCGAAAAAGGCACGACAGCAGCGCCAGCGGGCCGCGGCGCCGCCGCCGGTCCGGAGCACGGGCGCCGCCCGAAAGGCGAACCCGAAGGTGATCGCCGGAGTCGCGGGAGTGATCGCGATCGCGGTGATCGTCGCAGTCGTGTTTGCGGTCACCGGCAACAAGAGCTCATCGTCCACGCCGAAGAACGTGACGACGCTGCCAGACGCGGCGGCTGCGACGCGCCTCTTCCACGGGATCCCCCAGCACGGCAACGTGCTCGGCTCGCCGTCGGCACCGGCGACGCTGGTTCAGTACATCGACCTCCAGTGTCCCTTCTGCCGGGAATTCGAGACGACGGTGATGCCGTCCGTCGTCTCCCGCTACGTCCGCACCGGGAAGCTGAAGGTGGTCTCCCGGCCGGTCGCCATCCTCGGGCCCGACTCCGAGGTCGCGCGGAGGGCGGCGATCGTGTCGCTTCAGCACAACAGGCTCTTCGACTTCGTGCAGCTCCTCTACTTCAACCAGGGCGTCGAGAACTCGGGCTGGGTGACCAACCAGCTGCTCGCGGACGCCTTCGCCAGCACTCCCGGGATCAACGCCGACGCTGCGATGGCTGCACGCAACACCCCGGCTGTGGCCCACATCGAGCAGCAGTTCGACAGGCAGTCCAACGCCGACAACGTTCGCGGGACGCCGACGGTGCTCATCGGAAAGAGCGGGGGCAAGCTGACCGAAATCACCCCGGGCGGCGTGCCGACGTTCAACGACATCAAAGCGGCGGTCGAAAGGGCTCAGTAGCGCAAGTCGCGCCTCAGTAGCGATCGAGCTCGCGCAGGCGCTCGTCGCTGATCCCGAAGTGGTGCGCGATCTCGTGCAGCACCACGCGCCGGATCTGTTGCTGGAGCAGCGCCGGGTCGTGCCCGTAGTGGCGCTCGAGCGGCCCGCGGTAGATCGTGATCTTGTCGGGCGGCACCCCGCTGTAGCCGGTCGTCCGGCGCGTGAGCGGCACGCCCTCGTAGAGCCCGAGCAGCGGCTGTCCGGGCGGAGGCTCGTCCTCGACCATGATCGCGACGTTGGACATCGCCTGCCGCAGGTCGTCCGGCAGAGAGTCGATCGCCGCCTGCGCCGAATCCTCGAAGTCGTCCACGAGCCGCGAGCCTAGCGACGAGTACGATCAGTCCGTGCAGCGCTACGTCCTGACCGAGCTCGACTCCGGCGAGCGCGTCATCTCCGAGCGCCTCTCGCACGTGCGCTCCGTGGCGATCGGCTTCTGGATCGGCGCCGGCTCGCGCGACGAGACGGACGCCAAGGCCGGCGTCTCGCACTTCCTCGAGCACCTGCTGTTCAAGGGCACGGCCTCCTACACCGCACAGGAGATCGCCGAGACGTTCGATGCTCTCGGCGGCGAGCTGAACGCCGCCACCTCCCGCGAGCACACCGTCCTCTACGCGCGGGTCCCCGACGACCGACTGGAGACGGCGCTCGAGGTGATGGGCGAAATGGTGTTCGCGCCGTCCTTCGCCGAGCTCGACGCCGAGCGCGAGGTCGTGCTCGAGGAGATCGCGATGTACGAGGACCAGCCGCAGGAGCTAGTCCACGACCTGATCTCCGAGGCGACCTTCGGCCGGCATCCGCTCGGGAGGCCGGTGATCGGTAGAGCGAAGGTGATCTCGAGCGTGTCGCGGCGGACCGTCTCCTCGTACCACCGCTCGATGTACGTGCCGGGCAACGTCGTCGTCTCGGCTGCAGGGAACCTGAAGCACGAGGACCTGCAGCGGCTCCTGCTCCGCGCCCAGCGCAAGGCCGTCGAGCCCGTGCGCAAAGGCCCGCGCGTGCGCCCCGCGCTCGTCAAGCCGCCGGCGCCGAGCCTGCGCTTCCAGCGGAAGGACACCGAGCAGTACCACGTCTGCATCGCCGCGCCCGGGATCGCACGCTCCGACAAGCGCCGCTTCGCCGCGTCGCTCCTGGACGGGATCCTTGGCGGCTCGGCCTCGTCGCGCCTCTTCCAGGAGATCCGCGAGAAGCGGGGCATGGCCTACGCCGTCTACAGCTTTGCCGCGCAGTACACCGACACCGGCCAGATCGGGGTCTACATCGGCACGCGGGAGGACAACCTCGCGGCCTGCCTGGAGATCATGAGCGAGCAGATCGGCGAGATCGCCGAGGGAAGGTTTCGGCCCGAGGAGCTCACCCGTGCGAAGGAGAACCTCAAGGGCCGGATCATGCTCTCGATGGAATCCACCTCGAACCGGATGAGCCGGCTGGGCAAGTCGCTGATCACCGACACCGAGCTGCTCTCGATCGAGCGGATTGTCGCCGAGGTGGACGCGGTCGAGCCCGAGGCGCTGGCCGAGCTCGCCGAGGTGCTGCTCGCGCCGGAGAAGCTCTCGGCCGCCGGGATCGGGCCGGCAGAAGAACGCTTCCTGGACGCCGTCGAGCGGGTGAACCCGGGGCTCGCCCGGGCGGCGTGAAGGTTGCGGTCTTCGGACGCGGGGGGAAGGTCGGGTCGGTGCTGGCGCCCGCGCTCGAGGCTGCCGGGCACGAGCTGGTCGAGCTGGACGAGGCCGAAGCGATGGTCGACTTCACCGCGCCCGACGTGGTCGAGGCCAACGTGCGGGCGGCGCTCGACGCCGGAGTGCCCTGCGTGGTCGGGACGAGCGGCTGGGATCCCACGCCGCTGGGGGAGCTGGCGGCGGAGCGCGGCCTGGTGCTGTTCATCGCGCCGAATTTCGCTATCGGTGCGGTGGTGATGATGCGGCTGGCCGAGGAGGCCGCGCGCTTCCTGCCGCGGGCCGAGATCGTCGAGCTCCACGGCGACGCGAAGAAGGACGCGCCGTCGGGCACGGCGCGGGCGACGGCCGAGCTGCTTCCGGGCGAGCCGCCGATCCACTCGGTGCGGCTGCCGGGCCTGGTCGCCCACCAGGAGGTCCTCTTCGGCGGTGAGGGGCAGCTCCTGACGATCCGCCACGACACCTACTCCCGCGATGCGTACGTGCCGGGGGTCCTATTGGCTCTGGAGAAGCTGGCCGAGCTGCCGCCGGGACTGACGACGGGCCTCCAGAGCATCCTCGAGCTCGGCTAGCGAACTGGCACGGAACCGTCACATCCCCGTCACAGACGCGTGACAGGTGGACCGCTAGCGTTCTTCCAAGGGGTCACGGGGGACCCCTTGGGGGCGGTTAGCGACACGGTCATGCGGTGGCGGGAGGGGCCATGCCGGTGACGGCGTACAATGCCGGTGTGCTCGGCGAGGTGCTGACCGCGACCGTGACGCCGTTCGATGCAGACGGGGGCGTCGACCTCGACGGCTACCAGGAGCTGTGCGCGTTCCTCGTCGACAACGGCTCCGACGGCGTCGTCGTCAACGGCACCACGGGAGAGGCCTCGACCCTCAGCGAAGACGAGCGCGTCGCGCTGATCCGGGCGGCGCTGGAGGCAATCGGCGACCGCGCGACTGTGGTCGCCGGCACCGGCACGAACTCGACCGCGCACTCGATCGAGCTCACCCGACAGGCCGCCCAGGCGGGCGCGCACGCCGTCCTCGTCGTCACGCCCTACTACAACAAGCCTCCGCAGCGCGCAATCGTCGAGCACTTCAGGGCCGTCGCGGCTGCGACCGAGCTGCCGGTCGTCGCCTACAACATCCCCGGCCGCTGCGTGATCAACATCGAGCCGGAGACGATGGACCGGCTGGCCGAGGTTCCAAACGTCACCGCGGTCAAACAGTCGAACGCCGACCTCGAGCAGGCTCGGCATATCGTCGAGCTCGGGCTCGACCTCTACGCGGGCGACGACAACCTCGTGCTTCCCTTCGTCGAGCTCGGCGGGCTGGGCGGCGTCTGCGTGCACACGCACGTCGTCGGGCCGCAGGTGAAGGAGATGATCCGCTGCTTCCGAGCGGGCGACATCGAGGCCGCGCGTCAGCTCGACGACGAGCTCGCGCCGGCATACGAGCTGATCGGCGTCGTCACGGGCCCGATCCAGATCAAGGCCGCGCTCAACCTGCTCGGCCACGACGTCGGCGGGCTGCGCCTGCCGCTGGTCGAAGCGAACGAGGAGGAGACGGCGCAGATCCGCGCCTGCCTCGAGCGCCTGAAGTTGCTCGAGCCTTCGCGCGTCTAGCTAGTAGGCGGCCGCCGCGCCCCGCGCGAAGAGGACGCGGATGCGCGGCACCGCCCTGGATTCCCGAGCCGTCGATCCCGGGACCGTGGTCACGCACGCCTGGACGGAAGGAAGAGCCCACTGCCCCGCGTACCGCAACCGCATGCCCACGTTGTGCCTGGCACGAGGCGCGCAGGTCTCCCCCCAAAGGGTGATCTTCCGCCGAATCCCTCGCACGAGGGATCGAGCGGTCAGAGCTCAGGAAGCGAGCTGCCCGGCCTGCTCGTCTCCAGGGGCGGGCCGGTCTGCAAGCGCCAGGCCGATTTCGTCGAGCGACGCCGCCAGCGCCCCTCGCACGTAGCGTGGCAGCAGCCCTGCGGCGCCCAGAGCCACGAAGCCGACGAGCGCGCTGTTCTCGCGGCGCAACGGCAGCGCGACGTAGACGTGGTCGCCCGGCAGCGAGAGCTCGTCCGCCGTTGCGGCCAGCAACTCCTCCCGCGACTCCGCCTCCCGCACCAGCCAGCTCATCAGGGTGCGCTCGGGCAGGCCCTGGCCGCGCTCGGCCTCGACCTGGCCGCCGAGCCCGTCCTCTTCCCAGGAGACGAGCGCCGCCCAGTCGCCGCCGAGCGCATGCCCGAGCACGGCCGCCAGCCGCTCGAAGACCTCGTCGCGGGTGCCGTCGGCCAGGGAGGCCGAGATCGCGGAACGCAGCCGCGCCGAACGGAGCCGCACCCAGGCCCGCAGCAGGAGGCCGCCGCAGAGCAGCACGGTTCCCGCGGCGACCAGCCAGGCCGCCCCGAGCCCGACGCCGGCCAGGGCGGCGATCAGGCCGCCGAGCGCTGCAAGCTCGGGCCGCTGGCGCACGTCGAACGCGCCGGGCATGACGGGCAGCCGGGTAGGCGCCGCGGCGCCGCGCAGCTCGTCCTGCTCCTCGGGGTCGAGCACCGAGTAGGGGTCGAGGCCTCGCTGGACGGCGATGAACGCCTTCGAGACCGCGGGGTGGAACTGCGTCCCGATGTTCCGCTCGATCTCAGCCAGCGCCTCCTCCTCGCTGAGGCCGGGGCGGTAGGCCCGGTCGGACCGCATCGCGTCGTAGCTGTCAGCGACGATCAGGAAGTGCGAGGCGAGCGGCAGCTCCTCGGGCGGAATCGCGTAGTAGCCGCGGCCGTCGAACCGTTCGTGGTGGAGCTCGACCGTCCGCGCCTCGGCGGCCGAGAGCTCGAAGCGGCGCAGAAGGCGGGCCGAGAGCCTCGGTGCCCGCCACATCGTGCCCCACTCGGTGGGGTTGAGCTTGCCGGGCTTGCGCAGTACCGAGGCGTCGACCGCGACCTTGCCCAGATCGTGGAGCCGGGCGGCCCACCGCAGGCGGTCGATGTCGGAGTAGGGGAGGCCGAGCGCGCGGGCGAGCTCGTCGACGTAGCGGGCGACGCGGATCGAGTGGCGGTAGGTGGACGGGTCGCGCTCGTCGACGATGTTCGCGAAGGTCTCGAGGGCGTGCAGCGTCTCCTGCCGCGAGTGGCGCACGCGCGCGTGGGCCCGGTTGACGGCCAGCGCCACCGGGATCACGGCGAGGACGTTCCACGGGTGGTCCAGCGCGAAGATCGCGAGCACGGCGCCGAGGCCGGTCTCGGCGGCGGCGGCCGCGAAGTCGGGCTCGAGCGCCTCGCCGGCGCCGACGAGCTGTAGCACCCCGCGCGAGACGAGCAGGTAGACGAGCGCGAGCGCGACCAGCGGGACGATGTCGTCGGGCAGGACGAGCTTTCCGGCGTGCCCGCCGGCGATCGTGAAGGCGTAGCCCGCCCCGAGCGCCGCCAGCGCGAAGGCCGCGGCCTGGAACGCGGCGTACCGCCAGCTCCCGCGCACCAGCCGGGCGAGCAGTGCGGCCGCCCCGGCGACGAGCGCCCCGCGCCACGGGCCGAGGACGATCACCGCGGCGATGTCGACCCCCGACGCGACGCGGAAGACGCCGGGGCCGACCGGCTCGCGGACGCGGGCGCTCTCCGGCTCCTCGATCAGCTCTGCCGCGAGCGCAGCGGCGCCCAGCAGGGCGAGCGCGGTCAGCGGCCGGTGCAGGGCCGCAAGCACTCCGCCGGCTGCGGCGGCGACGCCGCAGGCAACGGTCAGATACCCGAGCAGGGGAAACCGCACGGTGCCTCTATCGGAAGGGAGCCTCGCCAGGGTTAGTGGCCGTAAGATGCATTGATGCCTGGGAGTGTTCGTATCATCCCGCTCGGCGGTCTCGGCGAGGTCGGAAAGAACATGACCGCCTTCGAGGCGGACGACGAGGTGATCGTGGTCGACGCCGGCCTCGCGTTCCCTCGCGACGAGCACCTCGGCGTCGACCTGATCCTCCCCGACTTCAGCTATCTGACCGACAACGAGCGGCCGATCCGCGCCGTCCTGCTCACGCACGGCCACGAAGACCACGTCGGCGCGCTCCCGTACCTGCTCCGCCAGGGGCGCGTGCAGGAGGTCTGGGCGACCAGGCTGACGCTCGGCCTGATCAAGTCGAAGCTCGACGAGCACGGCCTGGCCCGGGCCGCGGAGCTGCAGGAGGCCGACCCCGAGGGCGAGCCGTTACGGCTCGGCCCGTTCACGGTCGAGTTCGTCCGGGTCGCGCACTCGATCCCGGACGCGGTCGCGATCGTGCTCGACACACCGGGCGGCCGGATCCTGCACACCGGCGACTACAAGATGGACCATACGCCCGTCGACGGCCTGCGCACCGACGTCGGCCGGCTCGCGGAGCTCGGCAGCAGCGGTGTCGACCTGCTGCTCGGGGACTCGACCAACGCCGAGCGCCCGGGCGTGACCGGCTCCGAGCGGCTCGTGGGCGAGGCCTTCCGCCAGATCATCCCGACGCTCACGGGCCGCGTGCTCGTCGCGTCGTTCGCCTCCAACGTGCACCGGATGCAACAGGCGGTCGACGTCGCCGTCGACGTCGGCCGCAAGGTGTGCGTGGTCGGCCGCTCGATGCGCAAGAACGTGAACATCGCGCGCAACCTCGGCTACATGGAGGTGCCCGAGGACGCGCTGATTCGCCCGACCGACCTCGAGGAATACGCGCCCGAAGAGGTCATGATCCTCTGCACGGGCAGCCAGGGCGAGCCGCTCTCGGCGCTCGTGCGGATCGCCTACAACGACCATCCGGCCGTGCACGTCGAGGCGGGCGACACCGTGATCATCTCCGCCAAGCCGGTCCCGGGGAACGAGCTGCGCGTGCACGACGCGATCAACCAGCTCGCCCGCCTCGGCGCCGAGGTGCTCCACCAGGAGATCGCCCCGGTGCACGTCTCTGGCCACGGGCACGCCGAAGAGCTGCGCACGATGCTCGGGCTCGTGCGGCCGAAGTCCGTCATGCCGGTCCACGGCGAGTTCCGGATGCTCGCCGCACATGCGCGGCTGGCTCGCGACGGCGGCGTGCCCGAGGACCGGATCGTGCTCGCTGAGAACGGC
>DASPRN010000059.1:0-48530 GCA_035624425.1 Gaiellaceae bacterium | reverse complement strand
GGACGGATCGTCTACGAGTGCAAGGACACGCAGAGCTGGTCGGACGGCTTCATCAGGCAGGCGCGCAAGGAGGGCGAAACGCACGACACGCCCTACCTGGTCATCATTAGCCGCGCCTTTCCGAGCGACCAGAAGGCACTCTTCGTGAAGGACGGCGTCGCCGTCGTCGATCCTGCTCGAGCGGTCGACCTCGCCCGTGTCATGCGGCGCATGGTGGTCGAGGTACATCGGGCGGAGTTGACGGCGGACGGTCAGCAGGCGAAGGGAGCCGAGCTGTGCGAATACCTCGGTAGCGCCGAGTTCCGTCGCACCTTCGACGCGGTGGCCGGTAGCGGCGACGAGCTCGCTGGCCTGCTCGCGAAGGAGCGCACGTGGCACGAGCACAGCTGGGCTAGGCGGCAGTCGATCTATACGGAGATCAGCAGCAAGACCGACGCGATCGACGCGCGCATCCAGACGATCATCCAGCGGCGCTCGTCATCGAAGAACGGGAAGGTGGTGAGACTTCGCAATGTCTCCTGACACCCGCAGCCTCTCGCATTTTGGCCGGCTGTTCGGCAGTCGGAGCAGACGATCCTCTGAGACGCTGGGTCCAACCGAGTCCACAAGCAATGTCAAGCCGCTGTTCCCACTTCCAGCAGAAGCGCTCGTGGGGGTCCGCGGCGAGTCGTATTACCCGGCCGCCGTTCGAGAATTGACCCGCAACGGTGCCCGCGAGCTGAGCGCTCTGACGTTAGTCTCCGGGGTCGCTGCGGATGTCGCCCAACGCGAGCCGAGCCGAAAGCTCCGCTGGTTCGATGCGCAGCTTATTCCTGAGCCGGATAACCCTTACGACGCGAATGCCGTCGCAGTCATCTCTCCACACGGGCAGGTAGGTCACCTGCCACGTGAGTCGGCTTCCGGGTATGCGGCTCTTTTCCAAATGCTCCGGAAGTTGGGCTATTCGGGTGCAGCGTGCCCGGCTTTCCTTGATGTAAGGACGAAGTCCGTAGTGCTGGTTCTCTCCCATCCAACGTTCTGCATGCCTGCTGTGAGTGCCGAACGACGCGAGCGAGCATGGGAGGCGTGGCACGCCAACTCGGATCTTGGAGCGGCAGCGGCGACACTCGGATTCAAGGACGTCTCAACTCTGCTCAAAGGCGCACGCCAACACGCGAAAGAGCGCGGATTGCCGATGCCCCCGACGGCATCAGAGCTCAGCAAGCAAGAAGTTGCCGTGGTTCGCTGAAGGCAATCCGAGCCAGCGAAGGAGCAGTAAGGCCGAGCAACGCTCTTTGGAATTAATAGAGGCCGAGGCGCGCGGCCGGACCACCCCCGCCAGGCCGGACTCACGGAGGGGGTCGAGCCGAATGGGGTCCCTTGTCTCGCCTCGTTACTCCCCATCGACTCGGGCGTGGCGACAGTCGGAGGCGCCTAACCGCCTGCCAGACTGCGATGACGACGATCACCGGGACGAGCAGCAACTCGCCCACCGGTGGGTGATCCTCTACGTGCAAACCATCGCTCGGCAGCGGACCCGGCGTCGTTTCCCACGCGCTCATGTGCATGAGCACCGTGGCGGTGCTCGTCGTGCTGGCGGCGAGGATCTCGCCCGTGCTCTGATCGAAGTGGAGGGTGGCGTTTGTTATGGAACCGAGCCACGTTAGGCGCACCCCCGGACGCTGCCCATTCGCTGCCTAAACGCCTGAAACAGGCTCGTGGAGCGAAGCGGCTTCGTAGCCCTCGAGGGCGCGAATTGCAGGGAGAACGTCCACTAGTCGCCACTCCCCGCCATCCGCCTCCCAGCCCCTGGAGCAGTCTGGGGGACAAGAGGTCCCGAGTTCAAATCTCGGCGCCCCGACTCGCGAACGCCGAAGAGGGGCCGCTGGGGCAGCCCCTCTTCGTGCGGGACTACGCGGGGGAGACGCCGCCGGTTCTTGGGCTCTCCGGAAACCGCCGCTCGACGAGAAGCCGTATTACCTCCTGATGAAGGAGGTGACAACGTGACGTTCTCACGCAAGACACTCTGGATCGGCGGGGCGCTCCTCGCGTTCGCCGTGGTCGTCGTGCTGCTCGCCGTCTATTCCGGCGGCGGAAGCGGCGGCGGCGGGGTCGGCTACTAGCCCACGAAGACGTCCGCGGCGCAGCCGAACACGAGCGCCGCGGGCACGTCTTCTCTCTCGACCCCCGCCAGCGAGTGGTGCCCGAGGTCGACCTCGGCCTCGGGCCAGCGCTCGACGCCCAGCGCGGACGCGCCCTCGTCGGAACCCATCGAGAGGAGCGTCGTCAGCCCAATCGCGCCCCGCCGGAGCGTCGCCCGCCGCGCGATCCCCTCCAGTTCGCGTAGCTCCTCGAGCGGGTCGATCCGCACGTTTGAGTCGGAGCCGATGCAGATGCCGATACCTCGCCGGGTCAGCTCCATGACCGGCGCGAAACCGTCGCCGAGGTTCGCCTCCGTGGTCGGGCAGAGGCAGACGCGCGTCCTCGATTCGGCCAGCAGGGCGAGCTCACGTGCATCCGCATGCGTCGCGTGGACGACGGTCGCGTGCGGCCCGAGGCAGCCGGTCTCCGCGAGCAGCTCCAGCGGTCGCAGGCCGTGCTCCGCGAGGCACTCCTCGATCTCGCGCGGCTGCTCGTCGGCGTGCACGTGCAGCGGCAGCGACTCGGCCGCCGCGTAGCGCCCGAGCTCCTCGAGCCAGTCCCGCGGGCAGGCCCGCACGGAGTGGGGGGCGAGCCCCACGCGAGCGCCGGTCTCCCTCACCGACTCGAGCTCGGCGAGGTAGTCCGCCACCGAGGCCTGCCGGAACCGCTCCGGCCCGCCGCGCCCGTAGGCCGCCAGCAGCAGCACGAGCTCGATCCCGGCTTCGGCCGCCGCCTCCACGGCCGCTTTGGCCTCCGGCAGGCCGAGATAGTGGAACTCGCCGACGACCGTGTAGCCCGCGGCCAGCATCTCGGAATAGACCTGGACGTAGCCGGAACGGACCAGATCCGGGGACTGTCCCTCGGCCAGGGCCAGCATGGACGAGCGCCATTCCCAGAAGTCCCCGCCCTCGGTCCGCCCGCGCAAAGCCCGCTGGAACGCGTGGCTGTGCGCGTTCACGAACCCCGGCAGGCGAAAGGTCGCGGCCACCCCCGTATCCTGTCAGCATGGCCTCGCGCGCGATCCCCGCGCCTCTGGCGCAGATCCCGAACGTCCTGACGATCGCCCGGCTCGCCGTGATCCCGGTCTTCGTCGTCCTGGTGCTGACCTCGGAGGGCGGCCACAGCTGGCCCGCGGCGATCCTCTTCGCCGCCGCCGCCGTGACCGATCAGATCGACGGCTGGCTCGCGAGGCGCTGGCGGGTCGAGTCGGCCTTCGGCAAGATCGCCGACCCGCTCGCCGACCGGCTGCTGATCGACTCGGCAGTGATCCTGCTCTGGAACGCCGGCCGGCTCCCGTGGATCGCGCTCGTAATCCCGGCGCGCGACCTGGCGCTCGTCGCCGGGTACAAGCTGGTCACGGGCCGCGGCTACGACTTCCAGGTCAACTTCGCCGGCAAGGTCGCAACCTGGCTGCTCTACGCCTCGCTCGGGTTCATGCTCGCCACGCACGAGGGCACCCAGTGGCCGCTCTGGATCTTCTGGACCGGCGTCGCCTTCGCCGCGGTCGCGCTCGCCGGCTACGTCCTCAAGGCCAGGCGCGAGGTGAGACCAGCGTGAAGGCCGTCGTGATGGCGGGCGGCGAGGGCACGCGCCTGCGGCCGCTGACCTCGAACCAGCCCAAGCCGATGGTGCCGGTCGTCGGCAAGCCCTGCATGGAGCACATCCTCGACCTCCTGCGCGCGCACGGAATCGACGAGGTGATCGTGACGCTCGCGTTCATGCCGCAGGCGATCCGCAGCTACTTCGGCGACGGCGAGTCGCTCGGCCTCGCGATCGAGTACTCGGTCGAGGAATCGCCGCTCGGCACCGCGGGCTCGGTTCGCCTCGCCGGCGCGACGCGGCTGGACGAGACCTTCCTCGTCATCTCCGGCGACGCGCTCTGCGACGTCGACCTGACCGAGCTGGTCAAGGCGCACCGGGAGAAGGAGGCCGCGGTCACCATCGGGCTCAAGTCGGTCGAGAACCCGCTCGAGTTCGGGATCGTCGTCACCGACGAGGACGGGCGGGTCGAGCGCTTCCTGGAGAAGCCCTCCTGGAGCCAGGTCTTCTCCGACACGATCAACACCGGCATCTACGTGGTCGAGCCCGAGTGCCTGCGGCACATCCCCGACGACGGCCCGTACGACTTCTCGAAAGAGCTGTTCCCACTGCTGCTCGAGATGGGCCGGCCGCTCTACGGCCACGTGTTCGAGGGCTACTGGCAGGACATCGGCAATCTCGACCAGTTCCGGCAGGCGAACTTCGACGCCCTCGACGAGCGCGTGAAGCTCGACATCTCCGGGATCCGCCTGCGCGGCAACATCTGGCTCGGGGAGGGGGTCGAGGTCGACGACCTGGCCTCGATCGAGGGCCCGGCCTTCGTCGGGAACTACTGCCGGATCGCTCCGGACGCCTCGGTCGGCGCCTACTCGGTGCTCTCGGCCAGCGTGACCTTGCTCGAGCGCGCGCGTACGGACCGCGCGGTGATCGACGCCGCGACCCACGTCGGCCGCAGCGCGCGGATCGAAGGCGCCGTCGTCGGCCGGAACTGCGACATCCGCGCCCACGCGCACGTGCAGGAGGGTGCGGCGATCGGCGACGAGGTCACGCTCGGCGCCCAGAGCGCCGTCTTCCCCGGCGTGCGGATCTTCCCGTACAAGGAGGTCGAGACCGGCAGCCAGATCCACGAGAGCCTCATCTGGGAGTCGCGCACGCCCTCGCGCCTGTTCGACGCCGAAGGGGTCTCCGGGCTCGTGAACGTCGACCTCACCCCGGAGGTCGCAGTCCGCTTGGCCGCGGCGCTCGGGACGGCGTTGAAGAGCAAAGCGCGGGTGGTCGTCAGCCGGGAGGCGCCCGCGGCATGCCGGATGATCAAGCGGGCGATGGTCTCCGGGCTGACCTCGACCGGCGTGAACGTCTCCGACCTGCGTGTGCTGCCCGCGGCGGTCGGGCGCCATCTGCTGAAGACGCAGGGTTACGACGCCGGCTTCCACGTCGGCGTCAGCTACGCCGACCCCGAGATGCTGCAGATCCGCTTCTGCGAGCAGCCGGGGATCCAGCTGACGCCGGCCCTGCAGAAGGAGATCGAGAAGCACTTCACCCGGCACGAGCTGCGGCGGGCGGCGTTCGGCGGCGTGGGGGAGATCAGCTACCCGGCCCGCGTGCGCGAGAGCTATGCGCAGGACCTGCTCGACGCGCTCGACCGCGACGCGATCCGCGAGCGCGGTTTCCGGATCGTGGTCGACTACGGCTACTCGGCAACGTCCTTCGTGCTGCCGCTCGTGCTCGGCCCGCTCGGGGTCGAGGCCGTCGGCGCGCACGCCTTCTCCGCGGACAACCAGGATCCGGCGGCGAGCCTCCGCGACTCGCTCGAGCAGGCAAAGCGGCTCGTGACGGCGGTGGGGGCCGACCTCGGCGTCGTCTTCGACCGTGCAGGCGAGCGCCTCTACCTGGTCGACGAGCAGGCACAGGAGGTTCCGCTCGAGCAAGCACTGCTGCTCTTCCTGCGCCTGATGGGCTCGAACGGCAAGCGCGGGAAGCTCGCCTTCCCGATCACGGTCACGAGCCGCGTCGAGGAGATGGTCAAGGGCAGCCAGCTCGAGGTGATCCGCACCCCGGCGTCGCTCGCCGACCTGACCAGGGCTGCGGCCGAGGACGGCGTCATCTTCGCCGGCGCGGTCGGGGGCGGCTACGTCTTTCCCGAGTTCCTGCCCGCCTACGACGCGGTCTCGAGCCTCTGCAACCTGCTCGAGCTGCTCGCGCCGGTGGAGGAGCCGCTCTCCGAGCTCGTCGCGGGGCTGCCGGCGAGCACGCTCGTCCACCGCGAGGTGCCGTGCCCCTGGTCGCTGAAGGGGACGGTGATGCGCGTGCTCACCGAGCGGCTGCGCCGCCGGAAGGTCGACCTGCTCGATGGGATCAAGCTCTTCGACCGCCGCGGCTGGTCGCAGGTGCTGCCGGACCCGGACGAACCGGTCGTGCACATCTACGCCGAAGGCCGGACGGAGGCGGCCTCGCTCGAGCTCGAGGCCGAGCTGCAGGCCCTCGTCGAGGAGATCATCCAGGGCGACCAGGCCGAGACGGAGGCAGGAGCCTCAAGGTGAGGTTGACCCTTATGCGTTCGGCTGCGTAAACTAGGAGCGCCCGCTCCTTCGACGAAAGGTCTCCACCGTGGAAGCATTTCCCGATCTCGGCTCGCTCTCCGACGACGACCTCAAGCAGCTGATCGACGACCTGACCAAGGAGGAGCTGGAGGTGTCGTACCGGCGGCGGATCCTGCACGGCAAGATCGACCTGCTCCGCGCCGAGCTGCAGGCGCGGCTGCGCGAGACCGGGGGGAAGAGCGTGCTCGAGCAGGTCGACGTCGACCGGCTCGCCGCGATCCTGGCCGGCAAGGCAGCCCCGCCCGGCGACGGCTAGCACAGCTAACGCTTATGTCACACATCTACTGTCCCGAGTGCGGGTTTCAGAACCCGGAAGCCGCCAACTACTGCTCCAAGTGCGGCGCACTCCTCGTCAAGGACGAGCCGGGCTCCGAGACGACGATGAGCTACACGCCCGACGACGAAGACGGCGACGCGACCCCGACGCTCGAGGAGCTCGGGGAAGAAGGCCCGGCCCTCGTCGTCCGTTCCGGCGGCGGCCGCGCCGGCGAGCACTTCGTCCCGCAGGGCGAGCGCACGACGATCGGACGCTCCCCGGACTGCGACATCTTCCTCGACGACGTCACCGTCTCCCGCAAGCACGCAGTGCTGGTGCAGCGCGACGGGGAGTTCGTGATCGAGGACCAGGGAAGCCTCAACGGCACCTTCCTCAACCGCAAGCGGATCGAGTCCGGGAAGCTCGAGAACGGGGACGAGCTCCAGATCGGCAAGTACAAGCTGACCTTCCTGGACACATGAGCGCGACGCAGGCCCAGACCCAGTCGCGGGAGCGGCGGCTGCTCACGATCGGGAGCGTCTGCAACCACCTGCAGGCCGAGTTCCCGGACATCTCGATCTCGAAGATCCGCTATCTCGAGGACCAGGGCCTGCTCGCGCCGCGGCGTACGCAGAGCGGCTACCGGCTCTTCAGCGAGGACGACGTCGAGCGGCTGGAGACGATCCTGCGGCTGCAGCGCGACGAGTTCCTGCCGCTACGGGTGATCCGGCAGGAGCTCGCTTCCCCGTCGGGCCCGGGGAAGGAGCGCCGCCGGCAGCGCGCCGCCGGGCTGGCCGGGCCGGACGAGGAGCTCGATCTCGGCGAGCTCTGCGAGCGGGCGGCGATCACCCCTGAGCTGGCGCGCGAGCTGGAGGACTACGGTCTGCTGCAGTCGCGTCGCGAGGGCAGCGAGAAGCTCTACGCGGCGGGCGACGTCGACGTCGCCGTCACCTGCGCCAAGCTCTCCCGCTACGGCATCTCCGCGCGGCACCTCCGCACGTTCAGGACGTCGGCCGACCGCGAGGCCGGCCTGCTGCACCAGCTCGTCGCGCCCGCGCTGCGCTCCCGCAACCCGGATCGCCGCCAGGCCGGGATCCAGGAGCTCGAGGTCCTGGCCGAGCTGGCGCAGGAGCTGTCGCAGCTCCTCTTCTGGCGCGACCTTCGCCACCTCGCCTCCGGTTGATGTCCGAGACCCTGCAGGCCAAGATCCGGGACGTCCCGGACTTCCCCGAGCCCGGGATCGTCTTCAAGGACATCATGCCGCTGCTGGCCGACCCGGTCACGCTGCGGGAGACGGTCGACCTCCTTGCCGACTGGATCGAGCCGCGCAAGCCCGACGTGATCCTCGGGGCCGAGGCGCGCGGCTTCATCCTCGGCGCCGCGATCGCCTACAAGCTCGGCTGCGGGTTCGTCGCGGCGCGACGGCCCGGGAAGCTGCCCTGGAAGACCGTGAGCGCCACGTACGCGCTCGAATACGGCGAGAACAGCCTGGAGCTCCATGCCGACGCGATCGCGGACGGACAGCGCGTTCTGGTGCACGACGACGTCCTGGCCACCGGCGGGACGGCCGCGGCGATCTGCAACCTGGCGGAACAGCTCGGCGGAGTCGTCGTCGGCACCGCCTTCGTGATCGAGCTCGCCTTCCTCGAGGGGCGCAAGCAGCTCGAGCAGTACGACGTTTTCTCGCTGATCACGTACTGAAGCTCAGGTTTCACCGTCCGGGCTGCCGATTACAAGAAGGCGATGTTCGACGCTCTCACCACGCGGTACGGGTTTGCCTGCCCGGAGCGGGGAGAGGCCCGCGTCTCGCTCTCGTCGTTCCGGCGAATCGAGCAGCTTCCCGGCGCCGAGCACCCCGCGGTCTTCCGCGTCGAGTTCGACTGCGGCTGCGGCGGACGGCATCCCGGCCTCGTCTCGCACGACGAGCTCGACTGGGCGCCGCTCGGCCTCCAGGACGAGGGCGTCTTCCTGAACCTGATGACCGCTACCCTCGACCCGGTCGAGAACGAGCTCACCGACCTCGCGGCGCGGCGGATCGGTGCGGGCGAGTGGCCGTGGAGCTTCTTCTGCTACCCGGAGGAGCGGCCGCGGCCGATCTTCCCGTCGGCGTTCTTCCTGCTCGCGGCCGCGAGCGACCGCGCCGCGGTGGGGATCGCCGTGCGCTGTCCGGTCTGCTCGAGCGTCTCGGTCAACCTCGTCTCGGCGCAGCACGTCGACGTCCCCTTCCACAACGACCAGGAAATCGGCGTCGTGGGGCACGTCTTCGCCCCGGACGCGGAGCGCGCGCTCGAGGGGTTTGCGGCCGAGCTGCGCTCCGCGCGCTTCGACGCGCGCCGGCTCTCCCTGTAGCCGCCGACCGCCCGGGCGCGAACGGCCTTCCCTCCCGGGAGGGATGAAGCGGCCTGCACGTCCGCCGATACCAGCGGGGCAATGAGCGCCGCCCTCGACAGCCACGACGAGCGCCTCCTCGCTGACTGCGGGGTGGAGAAGACCCGCAGACGCCGGCCGGTGCTCGACCGCCTCCGCGACCTGGTCGGGACCGACCTCCTGCGCCTCTTGCTCTTTGGCCTCGCGGGTCAGCGGCGCGGCGCCGCAGGCCGCTTGGGCTGATCGGCCGCCTCGTCGGCGCCGTACAGGTACACGGCCAGGAAGATCAGGAAGCCGCTGACGCTTCCGACGATGAACGCGGTCGCTCCCGAGACGCCGACGGCCACCGAGCCGACCCAGATGAACGCGCCCAGGAACAGCCCCCAGACGAACGAGATCGCGCCGTGGGAGATCGAGGGAGAGCGAAGGTGGGACACGGCCGGGACCTTATCGGCTCGCCGGGGCTCGGTTTTCCACAAGCTGCACGGTCTGCTGTGGAAATGTGGAAAATTGAATTTCCGCAAATTGCGGCCTCGACGTGTCCGGAAGGTCTTGCACGGGCCCTGTCCAGGCCCTAGATTCCTCCTTGCGCCGAGCACGGAGCCCGAGTAGGTCGAAGCCGAACTCGAGGACTGTACCCGGAAGGGGAAAGTCAGCGAGAGCGGTGGACGAAAGGGAAACCGGCTCGGCGAATTCTTTGGTCCAAGACCGGCGGACTTGCCCGGTTGACATAACACCCGTTACCGTGCACGCCGGAACCGCGCCCAGGAACAGCCGAGACGGTTTTCAGACATGCTTCGTGGTGAAATGACCGGGATGACGACGGTCGAGATCGACAATGTCCTCGCGACGCCCGAGTTGCAGGAGCTGGTGGAATCGGCCGAGCAGACGGGCTCGCTCCGCCACGCAGACCTCGTCGAGGCGCTCGAGGTGCTGCACCTCGACCCGCTGGAGACCGACGCGGTCTACCGCGGGCTGGAGCAGAAGGGGATCGAGATCGTCGAGCAGCAACAGGCGGAGCCCCAGGCCCCGCCGCCCCCGCCGCAGGCGGTCGCCCACGAGACGACCACCGACGCGTTGCAGCTGTTCCTGCGTGACGCCGGCCGGCACCCGCTTCTGACCGCCGCGCAGGAGGTCGAGCTCGCCAAGCGCATCGAGCGCGGCGACTCGCAGGCAAAGCAGACGATGATCCAGTCGAACCTGCGGCTGGTCGTCTCGATCGCCAAGAACTACCGCAACCAGGGGCTTCCGTTCCTCGACCTGATCCAGGAGGGCACGCTGGGCCTCATCCGCGCCGTCGAGAAGTTCGACTGGCGTCGCGGCTACAAGTTCTCGACCTACGCAACCTGGTGGATCCGCCAGGCCGTCGCGCGGGCCCTCGCCGACAAGGCGCGGACCATCCGGATGCCCGTGCACATCGTCGAGCGGATGCAGAAGCTGAACCGCGCCGAGCGGACGCTCTGGACGCAGCTCGGCCGCGAGCCGACGCTCGAGGAAATCGCCGAAGAGGCGAACCTGCCGATTGCGCAGGCACACGAGGTGAAGGCGGCGGCGCGAACGTCCACGAGCCTCGACCAGCCGGTCGGCGACACCGAGGACGCGGTCTTCGGAGACTTCGTCGCCGGCGACGGGCCGCTCCCCGACGAGCAGGTCGAGGTCTCGCTGCGTTGCCAGGCCCTCGCGGTCGCGCTGGCCGCCCTCTCCGAGCGCGAGCGCAAGGTCCTGATCCTCCGCTACGGGCTCGACGACGCGGAGCCCAAGACGCTCGAGGAGATCGGCCGGCGGCTCGGCCTGACCCGCGAGCGGGTGCGCCAGATCGAGACCGAGGCGCTCAAACGTCTCGCGCGCCTGCGCGAGATGGAGTCGATCTCGAGCCTATAGGCGCGCAAGGAGCCTTCTAGCGCAACCGAGACGGTGCGTTAGACGGCCCCGCCGGCGAAGCCGGCGTGGCCTCTATGTCGGCGTCGCAAGCGAGCGCCTTATGAGCCGGGTAGCGGAGCACTGAGCCGTCGAAGAGCGGCGCTGCGGCTTCCTCCCCCACTCTGGCGGCGACGAGCGCATAGGCGTCGTCCAGGCGCGCCGGACGCGTCTCGCGATGGCCGTCGGAGGCGACGGCCTTCGCCGGCCCCTCCTCGACGAGCCTCCAGCCGAGAGCCTCCGCCTCGGGACGGTGAAGCCCGAGCAGGCTCGTCGCGTTGACCTGCAGCGGCCAGCCGCGCTCGGCCAGCTCCAGCGCCAGAGCCGGCCGTTCCTGCACGGCCTGGGTCCGCTCCGGGTGCGCGACGAACGGCACGAGGCCCGCCGCCTCGATGTGCTCGCCCAGCGCGAGCAGCTCGTCGGCCGGCCCGGAGAACGGCACCTCGACGAGCACCAGCCGCGTTCCCTCGAGGACGTAGCGGGCCGGGTCCTCGTCGAGCAATGCCCTCGAAGGCGTCAGCTCGTACCCGAGCCTGAGCTCCAGCGGCGCCCGTTCCCGGAGCCGCTGGAAGGCGTCGAGGATCGCCGCCTCCCGCTCGGGCGTCAGCACGAGGTGCGGCCAGACGTGCGGCGTTCCGTAGAGGACCTCCGTGCCCGTCTCGGCGGCCAGCTCGCAGAGTCGCAATCCCTCGGCGAGCGTCTTGGCCCCGTCGTCGCCCGAGGGCACGACGTGCGAATGGCAGTCGACGAATCCCACCGGACTCGCAACGTAGCTGAGGAGTCGATGCTCGGCTAACGCAACACAATCAATCGGCGCGAAGTCGCCGCTGGCCGGCGGGCTCAGCAGTCAGTCAGTTTCCAAACGACTGCTTGGTCCTTCAGCGTGTTGGCGCGAACGCCGATCGGCTCGGTCCGCCACTCGCTGAGCTGTGCCGCGAGCTTGTGCTCCGAGGCTTGTGCGCGCTCTGCCCATTCTTCGATGTCGGCGTCCGGTGCCCCCATCTCGTCGAGTCGCCTCCCCTCAAGCAGCACCTCGCGTGCTTCGGATCAACGGCCTGAGCCGGGGCACGTACCAGTCATATTCGTCGCGCGGAACGCGTCCGATCGGATCCCAAGCTGCCCAGAGGATTAGCTGAAGCTCTGCTTGACCCGATTCCATCCACCACGCGTCAAAGCTGGCCGACTCGCGCACGACGTGCATTCTTGCCGCCGCAGCCGACATGCGCGGCTGCGGCACACGAACGCAGACCGGTAGCGGCACTCGCTCGCAAGTCGTCATGGCCCGCGAAGCGGGCCGGACTTGCGAGCGCGACTATTCGGCGCGCAGGTAGAGCTGGAGGCCCGGGGCCACGGCGCGGAGCTCGCGCAGGGCGCGCGACTCGAGCTGGCGCACCCGCTCGCGCGTGATGCCGAGGTCGGCGCCGACCTCCTCGAGCGTCTGAGGAGTCTCGCCGTCGAGCCCGAAGCGCCGGCAGAGCACGTGGCGCATGCGGGGCGCCAGCCGGAGCAACGCGTTCGAGAGCTCGGCCGAGCGAAGCAGCACGGCGGTGGCGTCGTCCGGGCGGTCGGAGTGCGTGTCCTCGATCAGGTCGCCGTAGAGGCTCTCGCCGTCGCCGACCGGGGTCTCGAGGCTGACGGGATCCTCGACGAGCTCGAGCAGCGTCCGGACGCGCTCGATCGGGAAGCCGCTCTCCTTGGCGATCTCCGGCAGCAGCGCCTCGCGGTTCAGCTTCTGCGCCAGGATCCGGCGCGCGCGCATCACCTTGCGCACCTGCTCGGCGACGTGAACCGGGAGGCGGATCGTCCGACCCTGGTCGGCGAGCGCGCGGGTGATCGACTGGCGGATCCACCAGGTCGCGTAGGTCGAAAGCTTGTAGCCGAGCGTGTAGTCGAACTTCTCGACCGCGCGGATCAGGCCGAGGTTCCCCTCCTGGATCAGGTCGAGGAGCGGCACGCCCGCTTTGGTGTAGTTGCGCGTGATCGACATCACCAGGCGCAGGTTCGACTCGATCAGCTTGCGCTTGGCGGCCTCGTCGCCCTCGTCCTTCAGGCGCGCCAGCTCCCGCTCCTCGGCGGGGGTGAGCAGCCGCCCGTCGCCGATCTGGCGGACGTAGAGTTTGAGCGGGTCGGCGGTCTGCGGCTCGGTGACCTCGACTTCCGTCTCCTCGTCGTCCTCGACGGGCTCCGGAACGACTTCGAGGCGAGCCTCGGGCTCGGGCTCGGGGTCGGGGTGCGCGTCAGGAAGCGGCCGCTGCGCCATCACTCCGGCTCTATCGGTGTGCACCGTCCCTCGCTTGAGGCATGCCTACTCCTAAGAGGGATCAGGGGTTTGCGCGGCGAACCGAGATGGCAGGTAGCGATGTCTGCGACGCCTAACTCTCAGCCGATGCCCTCGTCACACTCAGTGGCGGCTGGAGTAGCCGCCCGAATCGTTCAAGGGGCTCACTGAGACCATGTGCGGAATCGCCGGATACAGCCTGAGCGCGACCAGCCGAGTCGAGCGGACGCTTGCGGCACAGGCGCTCCTGGCCGGAATCGCCGAGCGCGGCGCAGATGCGGTCGGCTATGCGTACCGTGCTCCGGGCGGGCCGCTCGAGATCCACAAGCAGCCCTCCGGCGCCAGCGCCCTCCTCGACCAGATCGAGGTTCCCGAGGGCGTGACCGAGGCGCTCGTCCACGTCCGCGACTACACCAAGGGCCATCCGCGGATCGAGGCCAACAACCACCCGATCCGCCACGGCGCCGTCGTCGGCGTCCACAACGGGATCATCTTCAACGACGACGAGCTGATGACCGCTCACGCCTTCGAGCGGGCCGAGCCGAAGATGACCGTCGACTCCGAGGCGATCTTCGCGCTGGCCGAGTCCGCCGGCGGCGATCCGTGCGCGCTCGAAGAGCTGCGTGGCTCGATGGCGACCGCCTGGCTCGACGAGCGCCTGCGCGAGACCGTGTTCCTCGCCCGCGGCGTGGGCCGGCCGCTCTGGACCGGAGCCGGCCGCAACGAGCTCTTCTTCGCGTCGACGAAGGCCGCGCTCGAGGTCGTCGAGCGCACCCTTCGCGTGAAGCTCCGCAAGCGCGAGGTGGGCGAGGGCACGTTCGTCGTCGTGGCTGCCGGCCGCGAGCTCGAGCGCCAGCGCTTCCGCCCCAACCGGGACTTCGAGGAGCGCCAGCGCCCGGCGGTGCGGGCGCCGCAGGAGGGCCACTCCTGCCTCAAGCAGCTCGCCGCCCTCGCGGCGCTCTAGAGCTATCGCTTACGTTTCTTCGGCTTGAGGAAGGTGTAGCGGGCGCAGCTCTTCGCGCCCTGGTTGAGCGAGGCGTCGAGCGCCTGGACGCAGAAGCGGAACGAGGCGGGCGGCTTGATGCCGAGGTAGCGGTACGGCAGCCCGATCGAGTAGACGTGCCCCGGCTTGATCGAGTTGATGAGCTTGATCGCGGTCAGCTCGCGTCCCGGAAGGTCGATGATCACGGCCGCCTGGCCGGAGCTCTCGGTGATCCGGAAGCGTAGGAGTGCGGGATGCTTGCGCTTCCCCTTGCCGGCGAGCGCGTGCGTGACCGGCGCGGTGCTGTCGATCAGCGGCTGCCAGTCCTGGACGTAGTCGACGAAGTCGTCGTGCGTGAGCCGCACCTGGTTGCTGCCGTTCGGCGCGATCTCCCAGATGTTCGGACTGCCGTCGGCATCGTTCGAGTAGGCGATCGTCGTCCCGTCCGGCGACCAGGCCGCGTGGGTGTCGGCGCCGGCGCCGCTCGTCAGCTGCGTGGCCGTGCCGCCTGCGCCAGGCATCACGTACAGGTCGCCTCCTCCGGTCCGCGTGCTCGAGAAGACCAGCTTGTCGGAGGCCGGCGACCAGTCGCCGAGGCGGTCCTCCGCCGGGTTGTTGGTCAGGTCCGTCTGGTTCGAGCCGTCGGTCGCCATCGTGAAGACGTCCCAGTTGCCGGTGCGGTCGCTCTCGAAGCTGATCGCACTGCCGTTCGGCGCCCAGCGTGGGTTGCGGTCGTTGGCCGCCGCATCGTTGGTCAGGTCCGCCGGGGCGCCGCTGCCGTCGGCGGCCGCCACGTAGACGTCGTACATGCCGCTGCTCGTCCTGGCCGCGTACGCGACTCGCGTGCCGTCGGGCGACCACGTTGGCCGGCCGCCGAGCGCCACGTTGTGGGCGACGACTCCGCCCTTCGTGCCGAGCCAGTCGCCGGCGCTCAACAGGGCCGACGTCGGGTCGGTGGGATCGAGCGGGATGCTGGCGTTGATCGCGATCTGCGTCCCGTCCGCGCTGATCGCGGCGCTGCCCAGCACGCCGACCGGAATGTCCAGGTCGAGCTCCTGCTTCTGCGGGCCGAGCAGCTCGAGGCTGGCGAAGCCGGAGGCCTCGCTCAGGATCAGCAGCCGCTGCTGCGAGGCCGGGTAGGTCGCGCGCGAGGGACCGGCGGCCGAGAGGCCGGCAACGAGAGCCACCAGCAGCGCTGATATCAGGACGCGCACGCGACGGACACTAGAGGAGACGGCCGTCGGCGGCCACCTTCGCGCCCTGCTCGACCAGGCGCTCCCGGATCAGGAACTGGAAGGTCGACCAGGCGCCCCGCCGCCCCTGGAACATGCGGTAGATCTGCCACTCGGTGAGGAGCGAGTCGTCCTCGCGCCGCGCGCCCGTCCAGTCGGCGAACTTCGGCAATCGCCTCAGGCGCCGGGCGAGAGCCATCCCCTGCTCGAGGGCGCGCTCGAGCTTCTCCTCGCCCACCGGGACGTCGAAGCCCGCCTCCCGGAGCGCGTTCGCGAGCGAGCCGAAGGTGTGCCAGTAGAGCGACTTCGACGGCATCCGGCCGCGGTGCTCCTCGATGTCGCGCGCGGTCGGGATCCGGCCCAGCTCGTCCCCCAGCCCTCTGAGCAGCTCGAGCAGCTCCTCGCGCGTTGCGAACCGCCGAGGGACGAGACCGGCAGTGCGCTTGGCCTCGTTCCAGCTGCCGAAATGCTCGATCACCGTCTGCGGGTGGACGGAGGTCTTCGGATCGGCGGCGAACTCGCGCATCGTCGGCGAGCGGCCCAGGCGCTTCGCGGATGCCGCGAGCTCCTCGAGGATCTGCTCGTTCGTGTAGCGCTTGCGGATGCCGGCCTGGAAGGCCTCGAGCGCCTTCCGGTCGATGCCCGCGAGCGCACGATACTGGGGCTTGCGGGGCACGGAACCAAGAATGGTAGAGCAATTGCAGCGAGATGCAAGAAACAGACGAGCGTCTACGCCCCTTTGCTAACACCCCCTCACAAGGCGGCGCTTGCGACGCCGACCTTCAGGAAGCACGAGCTTGCTCGTGCTTCCGTCTGAAATGACCGGTCGGAGACGACTGGGTCGCTCGGAGGCGCTCTAGGACGCAGCCAGGACGCGCTGAGGGCGGCCCTGCTCGTCCACGCCCTCGAGCGGCAGGATCCGCTCCAGGGCGGTGACGCAGCGCGGGCAGAACTGGCTGCTCGAGGCGCGCCGCAGCTCGTCCAGTGCCTCGGAGGCGGGGCGGGCGGCACGGTAGATGCGCGTGGTCAGCATCGAGTCGAGAGCGTCGGCGACGTGGATGATCCGGGCGCCGAGCGGGATGTCCTCGCCGGCGAGCCGGTCGGGGTAGCCCGTGCCGTCCCAGCGCTCGTGGTGGTGGCGGATGGCCGGCACGGCGTCGTTGAGGAAGCCGAGCCGGTCGATGATCCGCGCGCCCTCGTCGGCGTGGCGCTGCATCAGGTCCCACTCCTCCGTCGTCAGGCTCGCCGGCTTGAGCAGGATCGCATCGGGGATCGCCAGCTTGCCGATGTCGTGGAAGAGGGCCGCGTGACCGAGCAGGTCGAGCTCGGCCTGCGAGAGCCCGAGCTCCCTGCCGATCGCCAGCGCGAGCTGCTGGACCCGGCGGGAGTGGCCCGCCGTGTAGGCGTCGCGGGCGTCGACCGTCGCCGAGAGGCTCTCCATCGCAGCCGTGGAGCGCTCGCGCAGGAGCTTGTTGGCGTGCTCGAGGGAGACGTTCTGCGTCTGGATCGTCTCGGCCGCCTGGCGGAGCTTCTGCGCGCTGCGCTGGGTGTGCCGCAGGTACGCCTCCTGCGTCTTGCGCATCAGCAGCAGCGGCAGTGCGAAGACGGCGAGCGCCCAGAGGCCTGCGGCGCCGTAGCCGATCCAGATCACGCTGCCGATGAAGCCGTAGACGAGGTAGTGCGTCGCGAGCCAGGCGAAGCGCTCCCTGAAGACGGCCCACCAGCGCTCGTGTCCCTCGACCGAGACGACGAGGCTGATCAGGCCCATGTTGACCGCGAAGTAGGTCGCGCCCGCCGCGACGCCGGAGATCACATAGACGATCCGGCCGACGTCGCCGTGGAAGCCTGCCGTGAAGACGGCGGCGGCCGCAAGTGACGAGAGCGACAGGGTGCCGACGTTGAAGAGGACGTAGTGGAACGGCGAGCGCCTCGCGCTCCACTCGACGGCCGAGATCGTGATCGCCAGCGGCAGCGCGGCGCGCGGGCCGAAGAGCGCGGCGCCCGCGATCGACCCGACGGCGCTGACGGAGATCGAGCCGTCGTCGACCTCGAGCGCCAGAGCCTGGCCCAGGCCGACGAGCGCGACGATCGCGCCGAGGCCGAGCCAGTCGGTGCTCTTGCCGAAGATCAGCCCCAGCACGCCTGCGGCGATGCCGACGGTGCTGATCACGCCGACGACGCCGGCGAGACGGCGCGAGAGCGAGAGGAAGCGCGGCCCGTGGAGCGCATGCGGGCGCGGGTGCCTGCGCTCGAGGTCCGGGTGCGCGGTGGCCGCCGGCGGCAACGGCGAGAGGTGCTCGCCGTCCTCCGGCACGACGACGAGCCGCGCCTTGCGCTCCTCCGGGAGCAGCAAGGGCTCCGAGCTTGCGTCCAGAACCCGGTTACGGCCCTGGAGCTTGGCCCGGTAGACCGCGAGGTCGGCCTGGTGGATCAGCTCGTTCGCGTCCGCGCCGTCCCGGGGGAAGCCGGCGACGCCGATGGACACCGTCGCCCGGATCGGCTCGCTCGAGGTCTCGACGTCGAAGGCGCGCGCGGCGACGGTCCGGCGAATCCGCTCGGCGATCTCGAACGCCTTCTCGGGGGGCGTCTCCGGCAGCAGGATCGCGAACTCCTCGCCGCCGAAGCGCGCCGGCACGTCGTAGTGGCGCAGCTGCGCACGGAAGACCTCGGCAATCCCCTGCAGCACCGCGTCGCCCGCGAGGTGGCCGTAGGTGTTGTTGATGTCGCGCAGGAGGTCGAGGTCGGCCATGACGAGCGAGAGCGGCCGTTCGAAGCGCGCCGCCCGCGTGAGCTCCTCGTTCAGGGTGGCGGCGAAGTGGCGGGCGTTGAAGAGGCCGGTCTTGGCGTCGACGCGCGCCTCCTCCTGGAGCTGGGGCACCGACAGCGACCGGTGGATCAGGAACAGCGGCGCGACCGCGAAGGCGATCAGCCACGGGTTCGACAGCCAGAACGCTGCCGTCGCGACGCCCAGCATCGCCAGCACGAGGTCGGTCGAGAGGCTCTGGAACGAGAAGAGCTCGGACTCGCGGAACGACAGGCCGCGTGCCAGGCGCAGCATGGGCGCCATGAGCAGGTGGTTGAGGACGACCATCGTCGCTGCCGCTGCGACGCCTGCCATCGCGTACGAGACGCGGCTCGTGCTTCCGAGAACGTTCAGCACGGCGTGGAAGGCCGCCCAGGCCGCCATCATCGAGAACGTCCAGTCGGCGATGTTGAAGATCGCGACGTACCAGGTCGCCCGGGTCTTCAGCCACTCGGGCAGCGCGTGGATGATGCCGAGCAGCGCGACGAGCCCCGGCGGCAGGAGCATCACCGCGGGAATCAGGAAGACGATCGTCGTGTGGTATGACTGGTGGCGCGGCGTGCCCACGACGAAGAGCTGCGCCGTCGCCGAGATCAGGGCGAGGATGGCGAAGGTCGTCCAGCCGTGCGTGCCCGCCTGCAGATGGCTGAGCGGCGGCGCCGTGGCCGCGATGGTGGCAGCGAGCACGAGGAAGAAGTAGACGGCGGCCTTCGGCGCGAGCTTCGGCGCTCCCGGCATGGCCGGGCCGATCACCTCGTGCTCGAGCGACGTCGGAAAGGCGCTCACAGTTCCGCCGCCTTCCCGCTCAGGCTGCGATCGAGACCCGTCATCGCCTGTGCACCGTCTCCTTGTCTCCGCGTGTTCGCGGCGCCGCAGTCAGAAACCGTGGCAAATCCGCCGCTAACTGGATCACCACTCCCCCAAGCTAGGGGTCTGGGAGACACGTCACATCCCCCTTTTTCGGTACGGCCGGTAAATCCCCCAAACGAGTGAGGGGCCGGGATGTCCGGCCCCTCGTCGTTTCGGCTCCGGCGAGCCGGCCGCCGGCCCCGTCCGTCGATCAGGGAGAGCTGTCTCCACCAGAGTTGCCGGTGTCACCGCCGTCGCTGCTGCAGTCCTGGGTGGTTGGGTCGCAGGGGAGCGTGTCCGGATCCGGCGCGATGTCCGGGTCGGCCATGATCGAGGCGGCCTCCTCGGGAGTCAGCGCGTAGCCGTCACCGCTGTCCGCGTCGCCCTCGGCCGCATCCTCGTGGGACACGTCCGCCCAGGAGACGTCCGCCCAGGAGACGTCGTTCCAGGACACGTCGTTCCAGGAGACCGTCGCCCAGGAGACGTCGCTCCAGGAGATGTCCGCCCAGGAGACGGCGCTGAAGTCCGCGTCGTTCCAGGAGACGTCGTTCCAGGAGACGTCGTTCCAGGAGACGTCCGCCTTGGCGTTGTTGAACCAGCTGACGGCGTCGAAGGCGGTCGTCCCGGTCGTCGGATCGGTCTTGACGAACTGGTCGAGGCCCTTGTTCGGGTTCGGCGGGTTCTGGACGAACGCCGAACGGTCCATCCGGAGCTCGCCCACGCCGACCGACATCGGGGCTGCGTTCTGCAGCTTCCGCGCCGAGACCATCAACGCGCCCTTGACCTGATCCGGTGTGAATGTCGGATGCCTGGCCAGGATCTGCGCCGCTGCACCCGCGACGACCGGCGCCGAGAACGACGTGCCCGAGAGCTGGATGTAGCCCGGGGCGACGACGTTGTCGGGGCGCTGGAGCGCGAGCGTCGAAGTCGCCGGGACCGGGCCGATCATGTACCGGCCCGCCGCCGCGAGATCGGGCTTCGCGAATCCGTCGGGCGTGTAGCCGTAGGCCGAGAACGGAGCGTTGAAGTCGTCCTGGAGCTTCCACGTCCCGTTCAGGTCGACCGCGCCCACCGTGATCACGAACGGGTCGTTCCCCGGCGCGTAGAGCACGCCGCTCGGCTTGCCGTCGACCGCGTAGTTCCCGGCGGCGGCCACGACGACCACGCCGTTGAACCAGAGGCTCTCGACCGCCTTGTCGAGCGGGTCGTTGAGGAAGCTCGCCGGGCTGCTCGAGTGGAGCGAGAAGTTCGCGACCTTGATGTTGTACTTCGCCTTGTTCGCCAGGATCCACTGGCAGGCGTTGATCACGTCGCTCGTCCGAGCGATGCCGTCGCTGTTCATCACCTTGACCGAGAACACCGACGCCTGCGGCAGCGCACCCGCGTAGCCCGGGGCCCTGCCGGCGGCGATGCCGGCCACGAACGTCCCGTGACCGCGCCCGTCCGCCGCGCCCGGCAGGGTGTTGTCGAGCGTCGAGAGGTTGACGCTGCCGATCACACCGCCGTTGGCGAAGTCCGACCGACCCGACTCGACGCCGGAGTCGACGACCGCGATCGTCGGCGCCTGTCCAGTCGTCGGCGCGCCGTATCCCGACCAGTCGCGGGCAAGCCCGGCCTCGTACGGCCAGAGCTGGCTCGAGCTGTAGCCGCTGACCTTGACCGGAGCGTCAGGCGTGACCGTCAGCCCCTTGATCTTGGAGAGCGCGTAGAGCTGGTTCGCGTCGATCGTCACCGAGGCCGCGTGGATCAGGTTCAGCTTCCGGAAGTGCTTGATCCCGGCCTTGCGGAAGACGTGCTTCACCTGGTGGTTGAGCACGAAGGTGGAATCCGCCTGGACGATGACCTGGAGGTTCGAGTTCGGGTGGTTGCGTGCGTGCTTCGAGAGCACGGGCGACACGTACGTCTGGTGCAGCCAGTTCCTGAAGTTCCCACCGGCATGCACGTGGTTCTTGTTGCCGATCGCGCTGGAGGCCAGCGGGACGCTGACAGCGAGCGCCGCCACAAGCGCGGTGACGGCCCCACGGCCTCCCTTGCCCCAGAGCGCGTTCGAACGGGTCTCGCCGCCGCGGTTGCCGGTGCCCCACAGCGCGCTCGACCGCGTTTCTCCTCGCTTCCCGCTGGTATTCCGCACCTTCCGTTCTCCTTTCCGCGCCCTCGCGCGGGCCGCATGTCACTTCCAGAAAGCGCCTCGAACCTCGCTGGCGCTTGAAAACCTGGCGGAACGTACGCGGCCGGTGGCCCCCCCTACATCCCCCGGCCGGGTGAGCCCGGGCCAAAGTTCACTCGTTTGGGGGAGGAGCCCGGCCGCCGCGCGATACCGTCCCGCTGATGGCCTTCCGTGCACCGCTCGCAGCCGAGATCGCGCTCGCCCGGGCCGCCGCCGGGCTTTCCCGCCTGGCCGGCGCCGGCGGTGGCACGACCGTGCCCGGAAAGCTGCTCTGGAAGCTCGATCCGGGCGCCGTCGACCGCCTGGCGGCGCGCCTGCCGCTTGGCGCCGCTCTCGTGTCTGCGACCAACGGCAAGACGACGACTTCCGCCATGGCGGCGCGGATCCTCGCGCCCGCGGCACGGCTGGCGCACAACCGCTCCGGCGCGAACCTCGTCTCCGGGGTCGCCTCCGCGCTGCTCGCCGCACGCCGAGCCGAGCTCGGCCTGTTCGAGGTGGACGAGGGCGCGCTCCCCGAGGTTGCGCGGCGGCTCCGGCCCCGCGCCGTCTGCCTCGGAAACCTCTTTCGCGACCAGCTCGACCGCTACGGCGAGCTCGAGCTCGTCGCCGCCCGCTGGCGGGCCGCGGTGGACGTCCTTCCCGGCGAGACCGCGCTGGTCGTGAACGGGGACGACCCTCAGGTCGGCGACCTTGCGCACGGGCACGCGCACGCGACGGTTTTCGGCCTCGACGACCCGCGCCACGCCTCCCCCACGCTCCAGCATGCGGCCGATTCGAAGTGGTGCGTCCGGTGCGGCACGCCGTACGTCTACGACGCCGCCTACATCGGGCACCTCGGCGACTACCGCTGCCCGTCGTGCGGCCACGCGCGTCCGCATCTGGACGTCGTGGGGCGCGCGGTGGAGCTCGACGGCCTCGAACGGGTCTCCTTCGAGCTCGTCGTGCCGGAGGGCTCGAGCCGCGTCGAGCTTTCGGTCCCCGGCCTCTACAACGTCTACAACGCGCTGGCCGCGGCGGCCCTTGCCCGTTCGCTCGGGGTCGGGCTCGAGGAGATCGTGGCCGGTTTGCAGGGCTTTTCCGCAGCGTTCGGGCGTTTCGAGCGCATCTCGCTCGGCGACCGGAGCCTCCTCGTGCTGCTGATCAAGAATCCCGCCGGGGCGAACGAGGTCGTCCGCACCCTGGTCGCCGGCGGGGCTCCACACGTCTTGCTGATCGGCCTGAACGACGAGATCGCTGACGGCCGCGACGTCTCCTGGATCTGGGACGTGGACTTCGAGCCGCTGCTCGGTGGCCTGGAGCGCCTGGTGGCGACCGGCGAGCGGGCCGCCGAGCTTGCCCTGCGCTTCAAGTACGCAGGCCTGCCGAAGGAGGCGATCGAGGTCGTGCCCGACCTGGGCATGGCACTCGACCGCGGCCTCGCGCTGACGCCCGCCGGGGGCGAGCTCGTGGCACTCCCGACCTACACGGCGATGCTGTCCCTGCGGGACCTCGTCTCCGATCGCGGCTTCGTCCGGCCCTACTGGGAGGAGGCCGCTTGATCGTTGTCGGGCACCTGTTTCCGGACTACCTGAACATCTACGCGGACCGTGGGAACATCGCCGTCCTCACGCGCCGGGCGGCGTGGCGCGGGCACGAGCTCGAAGTGGAAGCGATCGGCGCCGGGGACGCGCCTCGGCCGGGCAGGCACGACCTCTACTACATCGGCGGCGGTCAGGACCGCGAGCAGGAGCTGATCGCACCCGCGCTCGCCGCGCACGGCGAGGCCCTGCGGGACGCGGTCTCCGGCGGCGCGGCGCTGCTGGCGGTCTGCGGCGGCTACCAGCTGCTCGGGAGGGCCTACCGGGACCAGAGCGGGGAGGAGCTTCCCGGCGTCGGGCTCTTTCCCCTGCAAACCGTGGCGGGGGAGCGGCGCATGATCGGAGACGTCTTGCTCGAGTGCGAGCTCGAGCCCGGCGCCCGGCGCACGCTGGCGGGCTTCGAGAACCACGCGGGCCGCACCTTCCTCGACGAGGGGGCGGAGCCGCTCGGGCGTGTGGTCGCGGGCTTCGGCAACGACGGCGAGAGCGGCTACGAGGGCTGCCGCGCCGGCCGAGCCATCGGCACCTACCTGCACGGGCCGCTGCTCCCGCGCAACCCGTGGCTCGCGGACTGGCTCCTGGCGCAGGCGCTCGCCCACCGCACCGGGGAGGCGCCGATCTTCGAGCCGCTCGACGATCGCCTGGAGGCCGAGGCCCACGAGGTCTCGTCCGCACGGGCCCGGTCTCGGGGCGGGCGCTACTGAGCTTGTAACACAGTGTTACTTGGAGATTCGGTAGACGGCTCATAGCGGCTGTCCTCACCCGACCGGAGGGTGTTGGTCTTGCTGCAGCACCTGCTCGGCCAGCTGTCGTCGCGAAGACCATGAACAGCAACCCAGTCGGTCTCGCCATCATGGAGTCGACGGTTGGGAGAGCCCTTTAGTCCCGAGGTTCAAGGAGCCCAGAGGGCGCCGAGGTACACCGCAGGATCGCCGGGGCTCCAGCGTTCCAGGAAGCGGTGGATCGGCGGATGCAGGACGACGTCGGCGAGCTCGTCCGGCGCGAACAGGCGATGGCCGCGGACGGCGGTGTCACGCGACGTGACCGCCTCGAGCGAGCGGCCGGTCAGGTCGCCCGCGAAGATGATGTGCACGACGTGCTTGGCTGCGAACGAGCGCACCGGCGAGATCGAGTCGACGATTGCCACCGGGCCCTCGACCGACATGTCGTCCCCGACCCCTACCTCCTCGGCGAGCTCGCGCCGGAGCGCGTCCACAAGGCTCTCGCCCGAATTCACGCCGCCGCCGGGTAGCAGCCAGTGCTCGCGGCCGTCCTTCTCGTGGCGGCAGAGGAGCACGCTGCCGCGCCAGCGCAGGATCGCGGAGACACGGATCCGCGGCTCGGCCATTACGACAGGGACGATCCGAATCCGCGGACGCCGCGCTCGCTCTCGGGTAGCTCCTCGACCTCCGCGAGCTCGAGCTCCGGCACCGGCAGCACTACGAGCTGGGCGATCCGCATCCCCGGCTCGACGACCAGCGGCTCGCGAAGGTCGGTATTGAGCAGGACGACTCGGATCTCGCCGCGGTAGCCCGCATCGATCAGGCCGGGCGCATTGACGACCGAGAGCCCGTGCCGTGCGGCGAGGCCGGAGCGCGGCTGCACGAAGCCCGCGTAGCCCTCGGGGATCGCGACAGCGAGGCCCGTGCCGACCACGGCGCGCTCGCCGGGAGCGAGCTCGTGCCGCTCGCAGGCGGCGAGGTCGAGGCCGGCGTCGGCGGCGTAGGCGCGCTCCGGCAGGACCGCGTCCTCGCGCAGACGCCGCACAGGAAGCTCGATCACCGGCGTGAGCGGGCGGAGGCCTCGCGCGGCTCTGCCAGCAGGTAGGACGCGAAGCGGCGCACCTCGCTCCGGGGCAGCCGCGCGCGGACGAAGACCCCCTCGGGCCGGTCGGCGCGCTCGTCGACCGGAGCGCCGAGCGCGTACAGCTCGGCGAGCCGCGCGCCGTCCGCGTACGGGATCAAGAGCCGCACCGGCTCGAAGCGGTCGGCGAACCGGTCGGCGACACGGCGCCGCAGCTCGTCCAGGCCCTCCCCGGTCCGGGCCGAGACGAGCAGCGCGTCCGGGAAGCGGTTCGCCAGCCGGCGACGCGTCAGCGGGTCGATCGCGTCGACCTTGTTCAGGACGAGCTCGATCGGCAGCTCGCCCGCGCCGATCTCGCCGAGCACCTGCTCGACCGCGTCGAGCATCTCGTCCAGCCGGGACTCCGGCACCGAGGCGTCGGCGACGTGGAGGACGACGTCGGCGACGAGCGTCTCCTCCAGGGTTGCTGCGAAGCCCTCCACGAGTTGGTGCGGCAGGCGCCGGATGAAGCCGACCGTGTCGGTCACGAGGTAGCGGCGGCCGTCGACCTCGAAGCCTCGCGTGGTCGGGTCGAGGGTCTCGAACAGGCGGTCGTTCACGGAGACGCCCGCGCCCGTGAGCGCGTTCAGAAGCGTCGACTTGCCGACGTTCGTGTACCCGGCGAGCGCGATCGTCGGCGTCTCCGAGCGGCGCCGCGACTTTCTGCGCGTCGCGCGCTGCTGCCCGAGCGTGCGCAGCCGGCGGCGCAACAGGGCGACCCGCCGGCGCGCCAGGCGGCGGTCGGTCTCGAGCTGCGTCTCGCCGGGCCCGCGCGTGCCGACGCCGCCACCGAGGCGCTCGAGGTGCTGCCACATGCCCCGCATCCGCGGCAGGTTGTAGTCGAGCTGCGCGAGCTCGACCTGAAGCTTGCCCTCGGCGCTGACGGCGTGCTGCGCGAAGATGTCCAGGATCAGCTGCGTGCGATCGACCACCCGCGCGGAGAGCTCGTTCTCGAGCGCGCGCTGCTGGACGGGGCTGAGCTCGCCGTCGACGAGCAGGACCTCCCCCTCCGAGGCCGGATAGGCCGCCTTGAGCTCGGCGAGCTTGCCCTTGCCGACGTACGTTCGCGGATCGGGACGGGCGCGGTGCTGCACCATCGATCCGAGCGGCTCGACCCCGGCGGTGCGCGCCAGCTCTTCGAGCTCGGCCAGCTCGTCCTCGGCGGCGGCGCCCGGTGCCAGCACCGCGACGACGAACCCGCGCTCGGGCTCGGCCCCGGGCGCCGGGTCGGGCTGATGTGCCGTCACGCCTCGATTATGCCTGCTCGCAGGGAGGATTCGATACGCCGCACGGCCTCTTCCAGCCGCTCGTCGGGCACGGTGAGCGAAATGCGGAAGAACCCCTCGCCGCTCGGCCCGTAGGCGGGGCCCGGCGCGACGACGACGCCGGCCTGCTCCAAAACGAGCTCCGCGAACGACTCGGAGGTGTAGCCCTCCGGGACCGCAACCCAGAAGTAGGGCGTCGCTCGGGGCGGCTCGACCTCGAGGCCGATGGCCCCCAGCGCCTCGGCGACCAGGTCGCGGCGGCGGCGGTAGACCTCTGACATCTCGCGCGGGAAGTCGCGCGCCTCGGTCAGCGCCGCGGCGGTCGCGCGCTGCACTGCGACGAACATGCCCGAGTCGAGGTTCGTCTTCAGCTGCCGGTAGGCCTCGACCACCTCGGCGTTCCCGGCCACGAGCCCGGCACGCCAGCCGGTCATGTTCCAGCCCTTCGACGGCGAGAAGATCTCGATGCCGACCTCCTTCGCGCCCGGGGTCTCGAGGAAGCTCGGCGCGCGGTAGCCGTCGAAGCAGATCTCGGAATAGGCGTTGTCGTGGACGACGACCAGGTCGTGCGCGCGCGCGAGCTCGACCGCACGCTCGAACAGGCCCGGCTCGACGACGGCGCCGGTCGGGTTGTTCGGGTAGTCGAGGTAGAGAACGTTCGCGCGGGCAAGCACGTCTTCGGGAATCCCGTCGAGGTCAGGCTGGAAGGCGTTCGCCTGCTCGAGGGGCAGGTAGTGGACCTCGGCCCCTGCGAAGAGCGGGCCTGACGTGTAGGGCGGGTAGCCCGGGTCCGGCGAGAGAGCGACGTCACCCGGGTCGAGCAGCACGAGCGCGACGTGGCCGACCGCCTCCTTGCCACCGAGCGCCGGGACGATCTCCGATGCCACGTCGAGCTCGACGCCGAACCGGTCGCGGTAGAAGCCGGCCACGGCGGCGCGGAACTCATCTGAGCCGTGGTTCGTCGGGTACTGGTGGGTCGCCGGGTCGCGCGCGGCCTCGGCGAGCGCGGCGATCACCGGCTCGGGTGTCGGCAGGTCGGGGTCGCCGATCCCGAGGCTGATCACATCCACGCCCTCGCGCCGCTCACGGGCGATCTTGCGCTCGAGCTCGGCAAACAGGTACGGCGGGACCTCGTCGAGCCGCCTCGAGAACCTCACAGCTCGAACTCCTCCGCGAGCTCGACGGTGCAGATCTCCTCCACCGGTCCCGTCAGGGTCGCCTCCCCGCCCGCCAGCTCGACCTTCAGGTCCCCGCCGGCCAGGTGGACCGTGACCGGGCTCTCGCACCAGCCTCGCTCGACGGCTACGGCCGCGGCTGCCACCGAGCTCGTTCCCGAGGAGAGCGTCTCGCCCGCGCCGCGCTCCCAGACGCCCACGGTCAGCTCATGCGGACCGTCGACCCGGACCAGCTGGACGTTGGTCCGGTCCGGAAAGCGCTGGTGATTCTCGACCAGCGGCCCGAGGCGCAGCAGGTCGTCACGGCTCGGCTCGCGCCGGATCACCGCGTGCGGGTTGCCGACCGAGACCGGCGTCAGCTCCACCTGCTCGCCGTCGACGTCGATCGTCTCGGGCGACCCGACCTCGACGCTCCCGACGTCGAGCTCGACCTCCTGGCCCCGCAGGCGCGCCGCGACCTCACGCGGGCCAACCCGGATCAGGACCCCGTCCCTCCCGCTTCGGCGCGCCAGCCAGCGCGCGGCGATCCGCGTCCCGTTGCCGGAGAGCTCCGCCGTCGAGCCGTCCGGATTCCAGATCACGACCTCCGCCTCGGCCCCGTTCGCGGCGACGATCTCGAGGATGCCGTCCGACCCGACGCCGAAGTGGTAGTCGCAGATCCTCTTGACGCGCTCAGGCGTCAGCGGGACGCTCAGCTCCACCCGCTCCACGAGCAGGTAGTCGTTGCCGAGACCGTGCCATTTCGAGAATCTCATCCGCCAGGTCGCCCGGGTCGCGCTCCGCGTTCAGGCTAACAACGCCCGGAATCCGGCGCATCCAGCGAAGCTGATAGACGGCATAGCGGCGCGTGCGGGTGACCAGCGCCTCGTACGCCTCTTCGGGCGGAAGATCGGCAATATCCCGTAGGCCGTGGACGTGGCTCGCGGTGCGCGATACCGGGCGGGCCAGAACGCGGCGGACCTCGTCCTCCACCCCGCGCTCGAACATCTCGCGGGCTCGCTCCTCGATTCGCCTCCGCAACACCTCACGCGTGAGCTCGAGGCCGACGATCAGCGTCGGGTGCCTGGTCTCGCCCGCCCAGAGGCGGTCGGATTCCGGCCTCAGCGATGAGCCCGCCTCGGCCAGCTCGAGTGCGCGCACGACGCGGCGGCGGTCGTTTGGATGGAGGCTCGCCGCCGCGGCCGGGTCCCGCTCGGACAGCAGCTCATGGGCCTTCTCGGCACCGACGCGGTCGTAGAGCCGCTCCAGCCGCTCGCGCGCGCCGGGCTCCGGAGCGGGCGGCAAGTCGAGCTCGGCGAGCGCCGCGCGGAAATAGAGGCCGGTGCCGCCGACGACGACCGGCGTCCGTCCCGCGGCGAGGATCCCGTCGATCGCGCGGTGGGCCAGCTCCTGGTACTCGCCGACCGACGCGTCGTGGCCGAGGTCCCAGATCCCCACCAGCCGCGCGGGCGACTGGTTCGTGAGGATCGGCAGCCCTCGGTAGACCTGCATCGAGTCGGCCGAGACGAGCTCCGCCGGGATCCTCCACGCCAGCTCCTCGGCCACCGCGCTCTTGCCCGAGGCGGTTGGCCCGAAGATCGCGATCACGAGCTCAGCCACGCCGAGGCACCGCTTGCGGTGCCGTTATCAGGACGCCCGGGCTCTGCTCGGGCGTCCGTCTGAAATGACTGGTCGATCAGCGGGGGTTCTCCATCATCGCCGGAGCCGATGACGCAGCCCGTCGAGCTCCTTGTCGGTCAGGCCCGTCGAGCGGAGGTACCCCTCGACGCTGCCGTGGCGGCGCTCGAGCTCGGCGAAGACGCCCAGCATCGACTCGGCCGGAGTCCTGGCGATCCGCCGCAGTCGCTCGAGCTCCTCGTCACTCTCAGCGGCCGCGTACCAGGCCTCGTGCCGTTCGCGGAGACGTTCCTCGCTGAGCGCGTAGTCGGCGGCGACGTCCTCGTCCGGGACACCGGCGAGGTGGAGCAGGAAGGCGACCAGCAGCCCCGTGCGGTCCTTGCCGCCGACGCAGTGCACGACGACCCCGCCCTCGGGCGCGTGCGCGACGGCCTTCAGCGCGGCCGCCACGTTGGGGCCGAAGCGTTCGAGGAAGATCAGATAGACGTCGCGGGTCGAGGTTTCGACGTCGGGCGCGGCGGCCGCAGCCGACTCGATCTCGACGGCGATCTGCTCCCAATCGGCCTCGCTCGCCTCCATGAACGGGATGTGCAATACGTCGACCGGCAGCTCGGCGGGCGGGTCGTCCTCGCGCTCGTGCTCGCCCCGGAGGTCGAGCACCGTGCCGATGCCGTAGGCGACGAGCGCCTCCCAGCCGGCCTCGCTGAGCTGGTCGACGCTGTCGGCGCGTACGACGGCTCCGAAGCGCGTTTCGCCGCCGTCCACGGTCCGGTGGCCGCCGAGGTCGCGGACGTTGAGGCAGCCGTCCCAGACGAGATCTCGGCTACGCGGCAACTGCTGCTTGCTCGACGCCGCGGAGGGTGGTCGACGTCGCGTCCTCGATCCGCACCTGCACCAGCTCGCCCGCTTGTGCCGCCCCGGCGAAGACGACCGTCGTGTTGCGCCGCGTTCGCCCGCGCAGGAGCGACTCGTCCGTCCGGCTCGGGCCTTCGACGAGCACCTCCTCGACGCGGCCGACTCGCTCGCGGTTGCGCCGCTCCGCCGTGCGCTGGACGGTCTCGACCAGCCGCTCGATCCGTTCGCGCTTGACGTCCTCGGGCACCTGGTCGGGCATGGCGGCCGCCTCGGTTCCCTGCCGTGGCGAGTAGACGAACGTGAAGGCTCCGTCGTAGCCGACCATCTCGACCGCGGTGGCCGTCTCCTCGAACTCGGCCTCGGTCTCGCCCGGGAAGCCGACGATCAGGTCCGTGGTCAGCGCCAGGTCCGGGATCGCGGCTCGCAGCTCGTCGACCAGGCGCAGGTAGCGCTCGCGCGAGTAGGTGCGCCGCATCGCCTTCAGGACCCGCGTCGATCCCGACTGCAGCGGCAGGTGCGCGTGCTCGCAGACCGCATCGCACTCGGCCATCGCAGCGATCACCGGCGCGCGGAAGTCCTTCGGGTGTGGGCTCGTGAACCGAATCCGCTCGATCCTGTCAATCGAGTCGCAGGCACGAAGGAGCTCGGCGAAGTCGCTGCCCACGTCGCGTCCGAACGAGTTGACGTTCTGGCCGAGCAGCGTGATCTCGCGCACGCCGTCCGCCGCGAGCCGCTCGACCTCGGACACGATCTCGCCAGGACGGCGCGAGACCTCGCGGCCGCGAACGGCGGGGACGATGCAGTAGGCGCAGACGGAGTTGCAGCCCATCGAGATCTGCACCCAGGCCTGGAAGCTCCGCCCGCGGTGGACGGGCAGGCGGCCGGCGAAGGCACGCTCTTCCGCCGTCCCGAACGCACCCCGCCGAACGCCTTCGCCTCCGGCTCCGAGCCACTCGGCCAGATGCGGAATCGAGCCCGGTCCGAAGGCGACGTCGATGAACGGGTAGGTATCGAAGATTCGCTCCCGCTGGGCCTCCGCGTAGCAGCCGCCGACCGCGATCACGCGCCCGGGATCCTGCTCCTTGAGCATCCGCGCGTTGCCGAGGTGGGCCGCAAGCCGCGTGTCGGGCTTCTCGCGGATCGTGCAGGTGTTGAAGACCAGCACGTCGGCCTCGTCCTGTGTCGGCGCCTCGCCGAGGCCGAGCTCCTCGAGCAGGCCCTTGATCCGTTCCGAATCGTGCGCGTTCATCTGGCAGCCGAACGTCGTGACGTGGTAGCGGCGCACGCCGAGAGCCTAGCTTGCGCAGGAATCGGCTTCGAGGTTGCCCGCCATCTGGCCCAGCTCTGTGTTCGACGCGCGGTTGCGCTGAGCGAGCAGCTGCTGCTGGCGCCACCGGCAGGCGACGCTACTTCGCGTAGTCGACGGCCCGCGACTCCCGGATGACCGTGACCTTGATCTGGCCCGGGTACTCGAGCTCGTCCTCGATCTCCCGGGCGATCTCGTGCGAGAGGAGAACGGCAGCGTCGTCGTCGATCTCCTTCGGCTTCACGATCACCCTGATCTCGCGGCCGGCCTGGAGCGCGTAGACCTTCTCGACACCCTCGTGGCGTCCGGCGACCTCCTCGAGCGTCTCGAGCCGCTTGATGTACTGCTCGAGACTTTCCCCCCGCGCGCCGGGCCGCGACGCCGAGATCGCGTCGGCGGCGATCAAGAGCACGGCCTCGACGGTCTGCGGCTCGACCTCGTAGTGGTGGGCCTCGATCGCATGCACGACCGCGGGCGACTCGCCGTAGCGGCGCGCGTACTGCGCGGAAAGGCCCGCGTGCGAGCCCTCCTGCTCGTGTGTCAGCGCCTTGCCGATGTCGTGGAGCAGCGCGGCGCGCTTTGCCGTCTTGACGCTCGCGTCCAGCTCGGCGGCCATGATCCCGGCCAGGTGCACGACCTCGAGTGTGTGCTTGAGGACGTTCTGCCCGTAGCTCGTCCGGAAGCGCAACCGGCCCAGCAGCTTGACAAGCTCTTCGTGAAACTCGCCGCAGTTGGCCTCGAAGACCGCCTGCTCGCCCGCCTGGCG
This sequence comes from Gaiellaceae bacterium, assembly GCA_035624425.1. GTDB lineage: Bacteria > Actinomycetota > Thermoleophilia > Gaiellales > Gaiellaceae > AC-32. The sequence continues at coordinate 17,016 of DASPRN010000059.1, read as the reverse complement.
CACGCTCTCGTCGATCTCCGCCTTCGACTGGTAGTACATCTCCTCGATCCGCGCCGGATGGATGCGGCCGTCCTCGATCAGCTTCGTCAGCGTCAGCTTGGCCACCTCGCGCCGGATGCCGTCGAAGGACGAGAGCACGACCGCCTGCGGGGTGTCGTCGATGATCACGTTCACGCCGGTCAGGTGCTCGAGCGCGCGGATGTTGCGGCCCTCGCGGCCGATGATCCGGCCCTTCATGTCGTCCGACGGAAGCTCGATCAGCGAGACCGTCGTCTCGGAGGCATGGTTGGCGGCGACCCGCTGCAGCGCGTCCGCGACGAGGTTGCGCGCCCGCCGCTTGGCCTCGCCGCGGGCCTCCTCCTCGGCCTGCCGCACCCGGCGCGCGAGCTCGTGCCGGATCAGCTCCTCTGAGCGCTCGAGCAGGTGCGCCTTGGCCTCGTTGACGGTCATGCCGGAGATCCGCTCGAGCTCGGCGAGCTCGGACTCGCGCGCTTGCTTGAGCTCGTCCTGGAGCTGCCTCGTGTGCTGCTCGCGGTCGGCCACTCCCTGCTCGCGCCGGCCGAGCTCGGTCAGCTTGCCGTCGATCTCCTCTTCCTTGGCGAAGATTCGCTCCTCGATCTTGATCGTCTCGCCGCGGCGGGCGGCGACCTCCTCCTCGATCGCTGCCCGGATGCGGACCGACTCCTCACGGGCGGCGATCTGCGCTTCGCGCTTGAGGGCCTCGGCGTCCCGCCGGGCCTCGGTGACGACCAGCTGCCGCGTCCGCCGGGCGGCGGCGAGCCGGGAGCCTGTGAAGGCGTAGAGCGAGAGGAAGGCGACGCCGACTCCGATGACCAGGCCGATCGCTATCCCGATTACGACGAGCATGCAGGCTCCCTACCTCGAGCCGGGCGAGCCCGGCTGGGACCGTTGTCCGCGCCGGAACGCGGTGCTCATCCGGCACCGCTGCACCGGCCATGCTCGAATCGGGGCGTTGCGAGGCGCGCGCAGGCCTCGCCCAGCGGTCAGCTCACCGCCGCTTGGTGTTCGTCTCCTCTGCGCTCATATGGTCTGGTCTCAAGATGCTTTTGTCCGATTCGGAAACAGGCTAGATGCAGGAAGAATGTCGAATAGAGCAATTCGTATCCTAGCGCTGCTCACGGCTCCTGCGCAATGCCGGCGCCCGCTACGAGCGAGACGACCTCTTCGCCGAAGCCCCGGCTCGCGAGCAGCCGTGCCGTCTTCTCGCCGCCGCCGCGCCTCGCGACCAGGCGCTCGGCGCGTTGTCGTTCGGGCTCGAGTGCGGCGAGCGCGCCGTCGACCAGCGCCCGCGCGACACCGTGGCGCTCCAGGTCGTAGCGAATCGCCGCGTCGCCCTTGCCCCTCTCCGCCAGTACGCGTGCCCGCTCGGCGGCGAAGCGCTCATCGTCGACGAGGCCGCCGCGACGGAGCGTCTCCAGCGCCTCCTCGGCCGCCGCCGGCTCCAGGCCGACCTGTACGAGCCGGTCGCGTAGCTCACGCTCCGACAGGTCGCGCCGGGCCAGCGCGCGCTGTGCCGCCGCGAGCGCCTCGGCCCGCGCCGGCTCCCTATAAGGGTCTGTTGGCAAATGACAGTCGTTTCCGACCGGTCATTTCAGACGGAAGCACGGGCAGAGCCCGCGCTTCCTGAGGTCGGCATCGCAAGCGACGCCTCCGGGCCCACTAGGCCTTCGAGGCGACCTTGGCGGGAGCTCCCGCCTCGGCTTGGTCGGCCTCGGCTTCGGCTGCAGCTCCGTTCGAACCGGCCTGGTCGCCGTCGGCCCTCGGCGTCTCGTGCTCGGGCAGGAGCCTGGCCGAGACGACCTGCTCCGGCCCGATCGACGCCTGGATCCGCGCCAGGATCTGCTGCCCGACGTCCGGGTGCTCGCGGAGAAACGCCGTCGCGTTCTGCCGTCCCTGGCCGAGCCGCTCGTCCTCGAAGCTGAAGTACGAGCCCGACTTCTGCACGATCTTCTTCTCGAGCGCCGAGTCGAGCACCGTCCCCTCCCAGGAGATCCCGGTGCCGTAGATGATGTCGAACTCGGCCTGTTTGAACGGCGGCGCGACCTTGTTTTTGACCACCTTGACGCGGACGCGGTTGCCGAAGGCCTCGACGCCGTCCTTGAGCGTCTCGATCCGCCGGATGTCGAGCCGCACCGACGAGTAGAACTTCAGCGCGCGGCCGCCCGGCGTCGTCTCCGGGTTCCCGAACATGACGCCGATCTTCTCGCGGAGCTGGTTGACGAAGATGCAGATCGTGTCGGTGCGGTTGAGCGTGCCGGCCAGCTTGCGCAGGGCCTGGCTCATCAGCCGCGCCTGGAGGCCGACGTGCGAGTCGCCCATCTCGCCCTCGATCTCGGCCTTCGGCGTCAGCGCCGCGACCGAGTCGATCGCGACCACGTCGAGCGCGCCCGAGCGCACCAGCAGCTCGGCGATCTCGAGCGCCTGCTCCCCGGTGTCGGGCTGCGAGACGAGCAGGTCGTCGATGTTCACGCCGATCCGCTTCGCATAGGCCGGGTCCATCGCGTGCTCGGCGTCGATGAAGGCGCAGATGCCGCCGCGGCGCTGGGCCTCGGCGATGACGTGGTAGACGAGCGTCGTCTTGCCGGACGACTCCGGGCCGAAGATCTCGACGATGCGGCCCCGCGGCAGCCCGCCGATCCCGAGCGCAAGATCGAGCGAGAGTGAGCCCGTCGAGACGGCGCCGATCGCGACCTGGGCCTGGTCGTTCATGCGCATCACCGACCCCTTGCCGAACTGGCGCTCGATCTGGCCGAGCGCAGTGTCGAGAGCTTGCTCGCGGTCCACCGTCATCTCCCTCCCACTCGCATGGATTCGAGGACTTCGTACTGCGCACCGCCGGGGCGCAGACGTGACAGATAAGCAGCAGCATCGGACAGCACGAACGGCTCCAGCTCGGGCAAGGCGGGCTGCAGTCGCGGACGCTCGCGGAAGCGCGCAACGGTCACGTGCGGCAGCCACCTTCGGCGCTCCGGCTCGTAGACGCCGAGCGCCTCGAGCCGCGCATGGAGGTCGGCCGCCAGCGCGGCGGCGCGGCCGTCCTCGTCGTCGAAGGTGAGCATCCCGACGCTGCGCGTCTCGCGGTAGCCGCGCAGGGAGAGACGCGCCGGCTCGCCGCCGGCGGCCTCGCGCAGGGCGCCGACGATGGGCTCCAGCTCCGCGGCCGGCCGGTGGCCGAGGAAGGCCATGGTGAGGTGCAGGTTCTCGCGCGGAACGACCCGGACGCCGCGGACGCCCGCAAGGGCCTCGCCCTGCCAGGACACGATCGCGTCGAGGGTCGCCGGAGGCAGGAGGAGCGCCAGGAAGAGACGGAGCCGCTCATCGCCTTCGACGCTAGCAGGACCCTTCATGCACCTTCGTCACGAATCTGTGCCAACAGCGCGCGCGCCAGATGGAGCGACGCAGCGGTCGCGCGGCCGCGCACCGCGGGGCGATCGCCGGGCAGGTCGAGTTGCCGTGCGAGCCCGCGACCGCGCGGGCCCTCCGCGTGCAGGTAGACGGTCCCGACGGGCTTCTCGGGCGTCCCACCGCCGGGACCCGCGACCCCGGTCACGCCGATGCCGACGTCAGCTCCCAGCCGCTCCCTCGCACCTGCCGCCAGCGCCTGGGCGACCTCGGCCGAGACTGCGCCGTACCGCTCGAGCAGCTCCTCGGGCACCGCTGCCTGGGCCGCCTTGACGTCGTTAGCGTAGGCGACGATCCCGCCGCGGAAGACGTCGCTCGAGCCTGGAACCGACGTCAGCCGAGCCGCCACCAGCCCACCGGTGCAGGACTCGGCCGTCGCCAGCGTCAGCCCGAGCTCCCGGGCGGCGTCCAGCACCAGCTCCTCGACCGGGCGCTCGTCCTCGGCGAACAGGTACTCGCCGAGCCGCTCCCGCAGCGCCGCGGCGAGCCGGTCGGCGCGCTCCCGCGACTCGGTCTCCGCGACCAGGTCGACGTGGATCTCGAACTCCCGCGCGCAGATCGTCGCCGTCAGCCCCTCCGCCTCTCCCCCGGCCTCGGCGAGCGCCCGCGCCACCGTCGACTCGCTCGCGCCGTAGAAGCGCAACGCGCGCCGTTCGGGTACACGCGCGCGCGTGAGGACGGCCCGCACCGGCTCGGACTCGAGCGCCGGCGGCCAGAGGCGTCGCAGCTCCGGCGGCGGGCCCGGCAGCACCACCACCGCGGAGCCGTCTCGTCCCAGCACGAGACCGGGCGCGGTCCCGGCGATCCCGATCACCAGCGCGCCCGCCGGGAGTGTCGCCTGTTTGCGCACGCCCGCCGCGAAGTCGGCGTACGGCCGTTTCAACCGCTCGGCGACCTTCCGCGAGAAGCCTTCGATCACCGCCTCGAGCTCCGGGTCGACCGCCAGCTCGAGCCCGGCGACGTGGGCGAGCACCTCCACCGTGCGGTCGTCGTGGGTCGGCCCGAGCCCGCCCGAGACGACGCAGAGGTCGGCCTCGAGCCCCTCCCGCAGCGCGCGCTCGAGCTCGGCCGCATCGTCGCCGACGATCGCGATCCGCGCCGGCTCGATCCCCAGGCGCATCAGCTCGGCGGCGAGGAACGGCCCGTTCCGGTCCGTGCGCTCGCCCCTGACGAGCTCGCTGCCCGTCACGACGACGACCGCGCGCGGCCGCGTCAACCCGTCTTCGGTGCCGGGAAGATCCCCTTCCGCGTGACCTGCACCGTCACCGTGCGGCCGCCGCCGGGGATCGTGACCGCCTGGCCGTTCACGGAAGCCTGCACGTTCCCGGGGCTGCCGAAGTCGATCCAGAGCCGGCGGGCGACGAAGCGCTGGGACTGGTGCAGCTGCAGGGTGCCCGCGTAGAGCGTGCGGCCGTTGACGGAGTAGTTGCGCACCTCCATCCAGCAGTTGCCGCCGGTGGAGACGACGAAGAAGCGGAACCTCGCCGGGCGCGCAGGGACGACGACGGCCTTGTGCGTCTTCGCCTTCGTGTGCGCCTTCGGTGTGGACGGGCCGAGGTTCGGGATCTGCGAGCCGGTGTTGTCGTGCCCGCCGAACGTGAACGCGGCGATGACGACGACCACGAGGACGCCGATCCCGGCCAGCGCCAGCAGCACGCCCCGGCGTTCGAGGCGGCGGTGCGGCGACGGAGCGGTGCGTTTCGCGACGACCGGCTCGCGCGGCTCCTCCCCGCCGGCCGAGTAGCGCGAGTTGTACTCGTCGACGTAGAGCTGCCCGTCGAGCCCCAGGTAGTCCGCGTAGGTGCGCAGGAAGCCCTTGACGTACGTCTGCGCGGGCAGCGCGTCGAAGGCCTCTTCCTCGAGCGCCTTCAGGTAGCGCGAGCGGATCTTGGTCGCCTGCTCGACCTCGGAGAGCTCGAGCTGCTGGCGGTAGCGCGCCTCGCGCAGGCTGTTGCCGATCTCGAACACGGGAGGTCGCCGATTGTAGCGGCGTCTAGCCCAGGTAGTTCAGTAGCTCGTAGACGCCGAGCGCCAGGGCCGCGATCAGGCCGAGGCAGAGCGAGAGAGCGCCTAGCAGCCGGCCCGCACGGGCGGTTCCCCCGCCGCCGAGGCGGCCGAGCGTCCGCTCGACATTCCGCTGCCCGCGCCGCCCGAGGACGATCGCGGCGATCCCGAGCACTGCCGACGCGCAGGTCGCCGCGGTCGCGTGCACGATCGTCACCTTGTCGAGCTGCCGGGCTGCGATGTAGCCCGCGACCGGGATCGCGAGGCCGACGAGCGCCAGGAGCAGAGCCCCGCGCGCCGCGTCGTTGCGCCGGGCCCTACTGCTTCTTGTAGGGACGTCCATCGGCGGCAGGCGGAACCGTGCGGCCGATCACGCCGGCGACCGCGATCAGCGTGAGCACGTACGGAAGCGCGAAGAAAAGCGTCTGCGCCTGGTCCGAGTACACGTTCAGACGGAAGGCGATCGCGGTCGAGAGCCCGAAGAGCAGTGTGGCGCCGAAGGCGCCGAACGGACGCCAGTTGCCGAAGATCACGGCCGCCAGCGCGATGAAGCCCCGGCCTGCCGTCACGTTCTCGTTGAACGTGTTCAGGTAGCCGACGGTCAGGTACGCCCCGCCGAGGGCCGCGAGGATTCCCGACAGCACGACCGACAAGTAGCGCACGAGGTAGACGTTGATGCCGACCGTGTCGGCCGCCCGCGGATGCTCGCCGCAGGCCCGGATGCGCAGGCCGACCGGTGTCTTGAACAGGATCACGTAGGAGAGCGGCACGAGCAGGATCGCCAGCCAGATCATGTAGTTCAGGTTCCCGAAGGAGTTCCCGAAGAAGGAGGTGCTCGAGGCGCTCGTCAGGTGCAGATCCGGCACCTGCGCGACCCCGATCGGGATGTTGTTGCCGTGGTAGAGCTGCACGAAGAAGTAGCCCGTGATCCCTAACGCGAGGAAGTTCACCGCCACCCCGCCGACGATCTGGTCGGCGCGTAAGCTGATCGCGAAGAAGGCGTGGACGAGCGCGAGCAACCCGCCGGACAGCGCGCCGATCGCGACCCCCCAGAACCAGCTGCCGGTCTTGTCGGCGCCCCAGATGCCCCAGAAGGCGCCCATCAGCATCATCCCCTCGAGGCCGATGTTCACGACCCCCGAGCGCTCGGAGAAGATTCCGCCGAGGGCTGCGTAGGTCAGCGGGGTGGCGAACACGAGCATCTGGGCGATCAGGCTGGCGTCCACCACCTGGTCGAGCTTCGCGGAGCTGGAGCGGGTCGCGAGGTACGCCAGGAGGGCGCCGAAGACCGCCGATGCGATCGCGCCGCCGCCGACGCGGTAGGCGCCGCGGCTGAGGGCGATCACGCCGCACATCGCGCCGAGCAGGCCGGCGATGACCGGCCAGACAGGCGAGGAGGCCGCGATCGGCGGGATCGCCAGCCAGAGCGCGAGCAGCCCGAACAGGATCCCGAGGATTCCGATCGCCTTCGGCTCCAGGAAGCGCGACGCACCGCTCCTGACCGTGCCGACGTAGGTGCTCACGTCTCCACCTCCGCGGCCCGAGCCGCTGCCTGCGGCTCGCGACGCCGAAGCTTACGGCGCGAGTTCCAGACGGCGAGGATGAGCACGTCCGCGCCCACGAAGAGGACGACGAGCCCCTGGATGATCTCCGTCAGGTGCCCGGCGAGGCTCGGGTCGATCGTGCCCGACTGCAGGCCGTGCGTCGTGCCGTAGACGAGGCCGCCGAAGAGGAGGGCCGCGAGCCCGACCCCGACCGCCGTGTTGCGGCCGAGCAGCGCGACGGCGATTCCGAGGAACCCGATCGAGGTCGCCTGGACGTCGATCGTCCCGTAGTGGTGCAGGTAGCCGAGCATGTCGATTCCCCCGGCGAGGCCTGCGAACGCTCCCGAGATCGCCATCGCGCGCAGGTAGTTGGTTCGCACCTTGATCCCGCCGTAGGCGGCGGCGTCAGGGTTGAAGCCGACGGCGCGGACCTCGAAGCCGAGCGTCGTCCGGTTGAGCACCACCCAGAAGACGACCAGCATCCCGATCGCGATGAAGAAGCCGATGTGCAGGCCCTGGAGGGCCGGGATGCCCCAGAAGACGGGCAGCTGCGCGCTGTGGGCGACGTCGGCGGAGATCGGGACGAGGTTCGCGACGTTCTGCGGCGCCTGGAGCGGCCCGCCCTGCTGGAACACGTAGACGCCGATCCAGTAGGCGATCCAGTTGAGCATGATCGTGGTGATCACCTCGTGGGCCCCGACGGTTGCCTTCAGGAACCCGGCGATCCCCGCCCAGACCGCGCCGGCCGCGGCGGCGACGGCGATCCCGAGCAGGATGTGCGCGGGCCGCGCCATGTGCACGAACGAGACCCCGATCCAGTTCGCGCAGATGAGGCCGACGATGTACTGGCCGTTGCCGCCGATGTTGAAGAGGCCGCAGCGGAAGGCGAACGCGACAGCGAGGCCGCACAGGATCAGCGTCGTCGTCTGCAGCAGCGTCTGGCTGAAGTTGTACGCGGCCGTGTGAGCGATGTTCGTGTCCCACGGATGCGCCAGCCAGTTCAGGCCCGCGCCCTTGATGATGTCCCAGTAGGCCTGCAACGGGTCGTGTCCGGTCGCGGCGATCACGACCCCGCCGATCAGGAATGCGACCAGCACGGTGACCAGGGGCGTGATGATCCCGCCGGCGCGGTGCCAGGCCGCCAGACGCGACGCCGGCGTGAGCGGGGCGTCCTCCGCGATCTCCTCCGGCTCCGGCCCGTGCTGGGGGGCGAGCGGCTCGCTCACGGCGCCGCGGTGGCCTCCTCGGCCTTGCGTCTGCCGCCGAGCATCTCGATCCCGATCTCGTCCTCGGTCGCCCCCGAGGCGTGCTCCGCGACGATCCGGCCCTCGTACATGACGAGGATGCGGTCGGAGAGCGAGAGCACCTCGTCGAGCTCGAGCGAGACGAGCAGGATCGCACGGCCCTCGTCCCGCTCCTCGAGCAGGCGACGGTGCAGGTACTCGATCGCGCCGACGTCGAGTCCGCGGGTCGGCTGCGCGGCGATCAGCACCTTTGGGTCGCGAGCTACCTCGCGCGCGGCGACGAGCTTCTGCTGGTTGCCGCCCGAGAGCGCGCCGGCGCGCGTCTGCGGGCCGCCGCCGCGGACGTCGAACTCCTTGATCAGCCTTCGGGCACGCTGCACAAGGCGCCGCGGGAAGAGCCAGCCGAACCTCGAGTCGGGCGGCCGGTTGTAGTCGTGGAGGGCGATGTTCTCGGCGATCGAGAACTCCAGCACGAGACCCCGGCGCTGACGATCCTCCGGGATGTGCCCGACGCCCACGTCGAGCATGCGGCGCGCCGTCGGGTGCGCCACCGCTTCCCCGGCGACGAGCACCTCGCCGGACTGACGCCCGCGGAGGCCCGTGATCGCCTCGATCAGCTCGCTCTGGCCGTTCCCCTCGACTCCGGCCACGCCGACGATCTCGCCCGCCCGCACGGTCAGGGAGACGTCTCGCACGACGTCCAGTCCACGCTCGTCACGCACCGAGAGATCGCGCACCTCGAGCAGGACGTCACCGACGTCGGGTGCCCTCTTCTCGACCCGGAGCAACACCTCCCGACCCACCATCATCCGCGCCAGCATGTCTTCCGTCGCGCCTTCGCGCGCGACCGTGTCGATCTTCTTGCCCCGCCGTAGGACGGTGATCCGGTCCGCGATCTCGAGCACCTCCTTCAGCTTGTGGCTGATGAAGATGATCGACGTGCCGTCGGCCTGAAGGCTCTTGACGATCTGAAACAGCTCGCCCGCCTCCTGCGGGGTGAGGACAGCGGTCGGCTCGTCCAGGATGAGGAGCCTTGCACCGCGGTAGAGCGCCTTCAGGATCTCCACGCGCTGCTGCTGGCCCACGCTGATCGACTCGACCTTCGCCTTCGGATCGACCACGAGCCCGAAGCGGGTGGAGAGCTCCCGCACCCGCTCGGCGGCGGCCTCGTAGTCGAGCAGCACGCCCGCCTTCGTCGGCTCGATCTCGAGCACGATGTTTTCGGCGACGGTCATCACCGGGATCAGCATGAAGTGCTGGTGCACCATCCCGATCCCGCGGTCGATCGCGTCCTTGGCGGAGTGGAACGTGACCTGCCTCCCGTTCAGCAGGATCTCGCCCTCGTCCGGCCGGTAGAGGCCGTAGAGCATGTTCATCAGGGTCGACTTGCCGGCGCCGTTCTCTCCGAGCAGCGCGTGCACCTCGCCCTGGAGGAGGTCGAAGTCGACGTGGTCGTCGGCGACGACCCCGGGGAACTGCTTCGTGATGCCCCGCATCTCGAGGACGGGCGCCGCTTCCACTGCGGGTGATTCTATGGAGTCGCCGGGGACGAGTGCTACTGGAGCGTCGTCGGGACCTTCACCTGGCCGGAGATGATCTTCTGCTTGAGCTCGTTCATCTTGTCGATGAACGCCTTCGGCACGGCCGGGTTGATCTTGCCCACGGCCATGCCGCCGTTCGCGAGGGTGAACTGCAGGTCCTGGTCGCCCTTGAACTTCCCGTTCTTCGTCGCCTCGATCACCTTCACTACGCCGAGGTCGACACGCTTGACCCCGCTCGTCAGGACGCGGGCGGCGTCGTTGTACTGGTCCTTGTCGACGCCGATTCCCCAGCGGCCGTGCTGCGCTGCGGCCTTCAGGGTGCCGAGGCCGCAGCCGCCTGCGACCTGGAAGAGCACCTGCGAGCCCTGCCCGATCTGGTTCTCGGCGACCGCCTTGCAGAGGTCGGACTTGACGAAGTCGCCGGAGTAGCCCACGAGCACGTTGATCTGCGGGTTGAAGAGCTTGGCGCAGTACTTGTAGCCGGCGATCCAGATGTCGACCGGCGGGATGTGCAGGCCGCCGACGGCGCTGATCACCTGTTTCCCGCCCTGCTTCTTGGCCATCTCGGCGGCGAGGTAGCCGACGAGGCAGCCCGACTGGTTGGCGGCGTAGTCGAGGCCCATCACGTTCGGGTGGTCCTTGGTCAGAACGCTGCCGGTGATGCAGGTCTTCGCCGCGCCCTTGGCGCAGTAGTCGGTGATCGCGAACTTCGCGTCCGGGTAACGGGCGGCGACCGTCTCGAGCGTGTCGGCCAGCAGGAACCCGGCAGCGATGCTGATGTTCGCGTTGCGGCGCACGGCGGTCGCGAAGTTCGGGACGTAGTCGGAAGTCGAGTTCGACTGCAGCGGCAGCACCTTGATCCCGAGCTCCGTCCGCGCCCGGTTCAGGCCCTCGAGCTGGGACTGGTTGAAGGAGCGGTCATTGAACTTGCCGATGTCGCTGATGAGCGCGGCCGTAAAGCTCGACTGCGAGCTCGTCGTGCCCGCGTTCGACGACGACTTGCCGCAGCCGGCAGCGACGGTGGCCAGCGCCGCGAGCGCAACGAGTGGCAGCAGGGGGCGGATCGCGATCCGCATCAGGTCGTGTTGTACCAAAAGACGAAGGCGGGCCTGGAGGCCCGCCTTCGCGGTTTCGAGGCAAGCAGGTCGTTACGTCAGCTTGACCGGAATCTTGAGCTTGCCGGCGATGATCTTCGCCTTGATCTTGTTCATCGCGGTGATGAACTTCTTCGGCACGGTCGGGTTGATCTTGCCGACGCCCATGCCGCCGTTCTTCAGCGTGAACTGCAGGTCGTGATTGCCGTTGAACTTGCCGGCCTTGGTCGTCTTGATGATGTTGAAGATGCCGAGGTCGACCTTCTTGACCCCGCTCGTCAGGACACGCTTGGAGTCCTTGTACTGGTCCTTGTCGACGCCGATGCCCCAGATGTGGTGGGCAGCGGCGGCCTTCAGCGTGCCGAGGCCGCAGCCACCGGCGACCTGGAACTCGACGTACGAGCCCTGCGCGATCTGGTTCTCGGCGACCGTCTTGCAGAGGTCGGACTTCACGAAGTCGCCCGAGTACCCGACGAGCACGTGGATGTGCTTGTTGTACTTGTGCGCGCAGAACTTGTATCCGGCGATCCAGATGTCGACCGGCGGGATGTGCAGGCCGCCGACGGCACCGATCACCTTCTTGTGCGCCCGCACCGCCATCTCGGCGGCCAGGTAGCCCACGAGGCAGCCCGACTGGTTCGCTGCGTAGTCGAGCCCCATCACATTCGGGTGGTCCTTGGTCAGGACGCTGCCGGTGATGCACTTCGCGGCCGCACCCTTGGCGCAGTAGTCCGTGATCGCGAACTTCGAGTCCGGGAACTGGTCGGCGAACGTCTCGAGCGTGTCCGCGAGCAGGAACCCGGCGGCGATCGTGATGTTCGCGTGCGCGCGAACCGCCTGGTTGAAGTTCGGAACGTAGTCTGAGGTCGAGTTCGACTGCAGCGGAAGGATGTTCACCTTCAGCTTCGCCTTGGCCCGCTTGAGGCCCTCGAGCTGGGACTGGTTGAACGAACGATCCGTGAACTTACCGATGTCGCTGACGAGCGCGGCCAGGAATGTGGCCTTCTTCGCCTTTGGCGAGGCCTGGCTCGAGCTGCTGCCGACGAGCGCCACCACCCCGGCCAGCACCGTCACCACGAGCAGCGCGGCGACGATGGACGTACGACGTGAAATCCTCACTTGCCCTCCCTGATTTTGAGATCCGGAAACCTGTAACCAGATTGAAAGACGATCGATGCTAACCCGAAGTTAGGCCCCTTGCATAGGGCCGAGCGGCCCGTTCTGCCGCTGTCGAGTCCTAGACTACGTCGCTCAGCTGAGGCGACGACTCGTCCACCAGCACGCGGCGGGGCTTGGAGCCCTCGTAGCCGGAGATGATCCCACGGCGCTCGAGCATGTCGATCAGGCGGCCGGCACGCGTGTAGCCGACCCGCAGGCGCCTCTGGATCAATGACACCGACGCGGTCTGGGTCTGGACGACGACCTCGATCGCCTTGTCGAGCAGCGGGTCCTCGTCCGGGTCGAAGTCGCCCGCCTCGCCCTCCTCGACCTCGACTCCGGCCGGCGCCTCCAACAACGACTCGTCCAGTTCCTGCTCGCGCTGACCGCGGCACTGCTCGACGACGAGCGCGATCTCCTCCTCGGTCACGAACGCACCCTGGACGCGCTGCAGGCGCGAGGTGCCGAGCGGCTTGAAGAGCATGTCGCCCTGGCCGAGCAGGCTCTCCGCGCCGGCCTGGTCGAGGATCACGCGCGAGTCGGTCTGGCTCGAGACGGCGAAGGCGATGCGGCTCGGGACGTTGGCCTTGATCATCCCGGTGATCACGTCGACCGAAGGCCGCTGCGTGGCGAGCACGAGGTGGATGCCGACCGCGCGCGACTTCTGCGCCAGGCGGATCACACAGTCCTCCACCTCCTGCGGCGAGATCATCATCAGGTCGGCGAGCTCGTCGATCACGACCAGCAGGTACGGCAGCTGCGCCTCGCCGCGCGTGCGGAGCGCGCGGTTCGCCTCGGGCAGGTTGCGGGCGCGCACCGCCGAGAGACGCTCGTAGCGCCGCTCCATCTCGGCGACGACGTTGCGGAGGACGGCCGCCGCCTCCTTCGGGCTCGAGACGACCGGCGTCAGCAGATGCGGGATCGACTCGTAGTAGCCGAGCTCGATCCGCTTCGGGTCGATCAGGATCATGCGCACGTCATCCGGGGTGGCGCGCAGCAGCACCGAGGTCAGGACGGTGTTGATGCAGCCCGACTTGCCCGACCCGGTCGTGCCGGCGATGAGGATGTGCGGCATCCGCGCCAGGTCGGTCCAGACCGCCTGGCCGGAGATGTCCTTGCCGAGCCAGACCGCCAGCGGGCTCGACGACTGCGGCAGGTCGGCGAACACGTCGCCGAGCGTGACGAGGTTCGGGCTGGTGTTCGGCAGCTCGACGCCGACGGCCTGCTTGCCGGGGATCGGCGCCAGAATGCGGATCTCGGTCGTGGCCAGCGCGTAGGAGAGGTCGTCCTTGAGCGCGGCGACCTTCGAGACCTTCGTGCCGGGTGCGAGCTGCAGCTCGTAGCGAGTCACCCGCGGGCCGGAGATCTGGCCGACGACGGTCGCGTCGACGCCGAAGTTCGCCAGCGTCTGGACGAGCGCGTCCGCGATCCGCGCGTTCTGGTCGGCATTGGGGCCGCCGCCGGGCGGCGAGCTGCGCAGGAGCTCGCGGTCGGGCAGCCGGTAGTCGGCGGCCGGCTCCGAGAGGACGTCGAACAGGCTCTCCTGCTCGTCAGGCTCTGGCTCGGGCACGAGGAGCGGCGGCGGCTCTTCGCCCTGGGAGACAATGTCGGGGAAGGCGTTGACGACGTCGACCGGCGGCGCCAGTGGCTCCGGGGCGAGCGCCTCGCCTTCGATCACGCGCAGGGGCGGTGCCGCCGGCCGCCGCTGGAGCGAGCGCCTGGCCGCGGTGTGGACGGCTCGGCCGGAGCGGCGCACGATCGCTCCCGCGGAGGCGCCGGTGAGCAGGAGCGTGCCCGCGAGCAGCGCGAGCACGCCGACGATCGCGACCCCGGTGGCGCCGAGGGCGAGCCCCAGACCGCCGCCGAACGCAGTGCCCAGGTAGCCGCCGTGAGCGGTCCCGAGCGTCAGCATCAGGCCGAGGAAGAGGACGATCATCCCGGTGCGGAACGGCCGCACCTCGACCAGGTCGCTGCGGGCGACCATCAGCGCGCCGAGGATCGCCAGCGCGGCCGGTAGCGCGTACGAAGCCGAGCCGACGAGCGCATCGAGGCCGTGCGAGGTCCAGCCGCCGACGTAGCCGCCGTTCCAGCCTGCCCAGAGCACCGCGGCGAGGAAGGCGCCGAGCGCGAGCAGGGCGAGGCCGACCAGCTCCGGATGCTGGTGCCCACGCGGCTTGCGAGCGCGCTTCGTGCGCTGCTTCACGCGCTTGGGCACGCGCGGCTTGAGCGTGCGTCCTTTCCGACGGCGCGCCATGCGCGCCTGCTTCGACGCCGCCGGCGCCTTCCCTTGTCTAGCGGCGCTGCTTCTTCAGCTTCTCGGCGGCGCGGCGCTGGGCGCGGTTCATTGGCTCCGGCGCCTCGCCCTGCTCGCCGGCGGCCTGGATGTAGGCCTGCCGCTCGGCCGCGGTGAGGCGGGAGAGCGCCTGCTGGGCCTTCATCGGGTCTCGGGTCGCGCCGGAGCGCTCGAGCTTGGTCACGGCGCTCGCGAGCTCCGGGTTCTGGCGCTCCAGGGACGCCCGTGAGGCCTTCTGCAGCTGCTTGCCGATCCATGGAAGCTTCATCAGCCCCCGCGCGAGCGGCCGAACGTAGCGCCCGCCCTGCACGCGCGCCAGCAGGTTCAGGGCGATGAGCAGGAGGACGAGCCCCGCGAGGATGAAGACGGGGATCAGGACGATCCAGATGTCGGCCAGCATCACCCCTAGCCTAGCCACCCGGTGCTCCCAACCGATCCAAGTAACACAGTGTTACAAGGAAAGCTGTCGCTACGCGGCCAGCGCGCGCAGGTCCTCGACCGCGCGGCCGAGCAGGTTCTCGCGCAGGTCGAAGAGGCCGGCCCAGAGCGCCGAGCGGTCCGGTGTCGAGCGCAGCCGCGCGCCGTCGGCGAGCCCGGCGAGGGCGCGGAGGAAGACCGCGAGCTCGAGGTAGGCCTGCGTCACGCGCAGCGCCGAGACCCGGACGCCCGCACGGTCGAGCACGGGCGACCACTCGAGCACCTCGGCCGCCCCGGGCGCCCCGTACCAGGAGCGGCCCTCGGCGCGCTCCGGCTCCAGCTCGAGCAGGTAGCGGCCGAGCGGCCCTTCGAGCCCGGCCAGAGCCGTCTCGGCCCGGTCGGCCGCCCGCCGCAGCGCCGCCTGGCGACCGCCCGGCGTGGACGGCGCGGCGTCACCGCGCGCCCAGCGCTCGAGCAGACGGCAGAACGCGAGCGCGGCGACCTCGCAGGCGTGCAGCTGCCGGATCAGCCGGTCGGCGGTGTCGACGTCGGCAGCGTTGTCGACGAGCACGTCGGCCCAGGTCCGCTCGATGCGGAGACGACTCATACCTCCACTACTACAGGCAAGATCATCGGCCGTCTACCCGTGCGGTCGTAGACGAGCTGGCCGAGGCCGTCGTGGAGGTGCTCCTGGAGGAGCTTGATCTCGGTGACGTCGTCCTCGATCAGCTCGGCCAGGACGCGGTGGGCCTCCCCCCGCATCTCGTCGAGCAGCTCGGGGTCGGGCTCGGCGAAGCCGCGCGCGATCAGCTCCGGCTGGCCGGCGACGGCCCCGTTCGTGCCGGTCAGCGTCGCGACCACGATCAGGACGCCGTCCTCGGACAGATGGCGCCGGTCGCGGAGGGCCACGTCGCGCACGTCGCCGACGCCGAGGCCGTCCACGAAGGTGACCCCCGCGCCGACGTGGTCGACCAGGCGCGCCACGCCGTCCGTGAGCTCCACCACCGAGCCGTTCTCGGCGATCACGATCCGGTCCTCCGGCACGCCGCCCTCGCGCGCAAGCCTGGCGTGCGCGGCCAGCATCCGGAACTCGCCGTGGACGGGCATGACCGCCTTTGGCCGGACGAGCCCGATCATCGTTCGCAGCTCCTCGGCGTTGCCGTGCCCGGAGACGTGCACGGGAGCGACCTCCTGGTGCAGCACCTCGGCCCCGAGCCGCGCCAGCTGGTTGATCGCGTCGTGGACGCGCAGCTCGTTCCCGGGGACCGGCTTGGCCGAGATGATCACGGTGTCGCCCGACTCGACCCTGACCGCCGGGTGGTCGCCGTAGGCGATCCGCACCAGCGCCGAGAGCGGCTCGCCCTGGCTGCCCGTGCAGAGGATCAGCGTCTCCTCCGGCCGGTAGTCGTCGAGCTGGTTCGGCCGGATCAGCACCTCCTCGTCCACGTCCATGTAGCCGAGGTTGCGCGCGATGTTCATGTTCTTCCGCATCGACCGCCCGATCACCGTCACCTGGCGCCCGACGTCGACGGCGACGTCGATCGCCTGCTGCATCCGGTGGATGTTCGAGGCGAACGACGAGATCAGCACCCGGCCGCGCTTCGTCGGGATGATCTGCCGGAACGCTTCGCCGACGACGCGCTCCGACTCGGTGAAGCCGGGCCGCTCGGCATTCGTCGAGTCGCCGAGCATGAGGTCGACGCCGCGGTTCCCGACCTCGGCGAGCATGCCGACGTCGGTGCGCTGGCCGTCGACCGGCGTGTGGTCGAGCTTGTAGTCGCCGGTGTGGACGATCCTGCCTCCGGGCGTCTCGAGCACGACCGCGACCGCGTCCGGGATCGAGTGCGCCATCCGGATGAACTCGATCCGGAACGGGCCGAGCTCGAACGGCGCATCGCCGGGCGCGACCTCGCGCAGCTCGGCCTCGCGCGCGAGCCCGTGCTCGTCCAGCTTCGACTTCACGAGCGCGAGCGTGAGCCTCGTCGCCGCCACCACCGGCACGCGCACCTCCCGCATGAGATACGGGAGCGACCCCACATGGTCCTCGTGGCCGTGCGTGAGGACGACGCCGCGCACCATGTTGGCCCGCTCCACGAGGTACGCGAAATCCGGGAGCACGAGGTCGACGCCGAGGTGCTCGTCGCGCGGGAACGCGAGGCCGGCGTCGACGACGACGATCGAGCCCTCGGCCTCGTACACGGTCATGTTCTTCCCCACCTCGCCGAGGCCGCCGAGCGGGATGATGCGGCAGATCCCCATCGGCAGAAGTCTAGGGCGTGAGCCTCGACATCACGTCCG
>DASPRN010000082.1:0-3370 GCA_035624425.1 Gaiellaceae bacterium | reverse complement strand
GCTCGCTGCCGGGACCGAGCGCGCCGAACGAGTTGGGGTACTCGGCGACCTCGCGCAGGTCGCTAGCCGACGTCGTCGAGGAACCTCAGCACGCGCTCCAGGAGCAGCGTCGCAGCGCGTTCGTCGTAGTCGGGGAGGCTGCTGTCGGCAAACAGGTGCCCGTCGCCGGGGTAGAGGAACAGCTCTGCGCCGTCCACCGACTCGACGAGGTCGCGGGCGGCAGGAAGGTCTTCGAGCGCCCACTCGTCCTCCTCCATCATGTGGATCTGCAGCGGCACGCCCTCGGGCCACGAGCCGCCGAACTCCGAGGCCGGGAAGGCGGCGCTGAAGAGGAGCGCACCCTTTGTGCCCGAACGCGTCTGCGCCAGCTCCTGCGCGGGCATCACGCCGAGCGAGAACCCGCCGTAGACGAGCTCGTCCGGCAGGCCCTGGGCGGCGCGCCGGCCGCGCTCGGCGACCGCGTCGAAGCCGATCTCCTTGGCGTAGCCGACGCCGTCGTCGATCGAAGCGAACGTCTTGCCGTCGTAAAGATCAGGCGTGTGGACCGTGTGACCCGCCGCGCGAAGCTCGTCCGCGAAGGCGAGGAAGCCAGGGGTTTGTCCCTGCGCGTGGTGAAAGAGCAGGACCTCGGCCACGTCGAGGCGAGGCTACACGGTCAGTTAGCGGAGCCGGGCCGGACAGCGCCAGTACTCACGGGAGCCGGCGCGCCCTTCGCTGCGGCAGGCCTGCCTGCTCAGGTCGGCGCGCCCGTTGAGCAGGCCTTTGCGGCACGAGTGCCACGAGCCGTGCCGGCCGGAAGGCGCCGGGATCGACGAGCAGGAGTGGAGCAGGCCGGTGGCGTGCAGGAGGTCGGTGCTCCTGACCACCATCAGGAGGGCTGCCGCGAGCATCGCTATGAGCCAGATCCGGATCATCGTTCACCTCGGCTGGCCGCAGGTAGATGTCGCTTTGCAGGGGAATATCGGCTCGCTAGCCGCGGCCGAGAATCACTCGACTAGGGCACTGAGAGCCGGGCCCAGACGTTCGCCAGCAGCTGGCGAAACTGGGGATACACGAGGGCAGCCGGGAAGTTGAGCGTGCCGGCGGCGAACACCTTGGCGGCGCCTCGTCGGTAGTAGGTCATCTCTCCGCGCAACCGGTGGTTGCCCATGTGCGGGTTGACGCGCCCGAGCACGTGGATCCCGCGCGGGGAGGCGCGCGTCGTCATGTCGTATTCGACCCCGAACCACCGCCAGGCTCCGAGGGCGCGAGGGTCGATCCCGGTGAGCGCCCACGAGTGCAAACCGAATCGCGAGAGAACGTAGTGCCCGTGGTGCCGCCCCTCGTCGTTCCCGCGGTACTCGATGCCGACGAGGCTCGCCTCGGGCCGGCCGAGCTGCCGCCACTGCGCGATCCGCGTGATCCTGTGCCCACGGCGGTCGACCTTCCAGAGGAAGTTGGTCGCGGAGAGAAAGAGCAGATTCCCGCCGCGGTTGCGGTAGCCGGTGACGAGGTTGTAGACCTGGCGGGTCTCGTATTCGTCGTAGCCGGGGAAGACGATCAGGTCGTAGAGCTGCGCGAGTTCGGCCGCGCTCGAGAAGCGGCGGAGGTCGTCGTCGCTGATGAAGTCGACGAGCTTGTCGTTCCGGTAGAGCCAGTGGAGGAACGGGAGGTCGTACTTCCGCCACCGCGGCGGGGCGCCGAGGCCGACGTACGGGCGCGAGAGGTCAACCGTGCGGATGTCGTCCGCGGCGTACCAGGTGTCGCCCCAGCCGTCGCCGTTCGCGTCCTGGAAGTTGTAGGCCTGCCAGGTGTTGGTGTGGACGACGACCGCGATCCTGTTCACGCCCCACCACTGCGGCCGCATCACGAGCGGCGCGTAGTAGTCGCGGCCCTCGGGCGTCTCGAGCCGGGCAAAGTAGATCCCGCTCGGCCAGGTGCCGAGCTTCACGCTCAGCCTCGCGGGGGCGTTCCGGTGGGCCGACCAGTCGACCGCCTGCGGGTCGTCGAGCGGCACTCCTTGCATCTCGGAGCCCGTGGTCTCCTGGAACTCGGGCCCCGCCTGGAAGAGCTGGAGCGTGAAGGCCGGCTCGTCGGTCGCGATCCGAAGGGTCGCCGTCGCACCGGGCGCGTAGCTTCGCTGGGTGAAGCCGGCGCTGATGCCGAGCATGCGCACGACCGGCGCCGGCTGCACGCGCGCGAGCCGGTGGACGAGGCTTCCGTAGGCGCGCCTCGACCCGTCCGGGCCTCTCACCGTCAGCCGCAGCAGGTAGGCGCGCGGCATGAGGGTCGCGCGGGGAGCCCAGACGAAGACGTGCCTCCCCGGCCCGAAGCCGTGCGTGATCGTGCGGATTCCCCGCGGGTGCTTCCCGGGGACGAAGACGTGCATCGCGACGGTGGCGCGGCGCTCGAGCCGGAACCGCACCACCGCCCGGTCGCGCAGGCCGTCGCCGTTCGGGCTCACGGTCGCGAGCAGCCGGCGGTCGCCGGCGAACGGCCTTCCGCTCGTGACGCCCAGCCCGAGGAGCCGCGGGGCGCTTCGCTCAGGTGCGCGGGCGACCGCCGCCGAGGTGGCAAGCAGGACGAGCGCGACCGCGAGCAGTGTCGAGACGACAGGCCGCATCAGAGGCCGAATGGTCCCACAACCGGACTACGGCTGCGAGAGGCGATCCCAGATGTTCTCGAGCACCCGCCGGTAGGGCGGGTAGCACATTGACCCCGGAAAGTTGAGCGTTCCGCCGGCGAAGACCTTGGCCTGCCCACGCTGGTAGTACGTCATCACCCCGCGCAGGCGGCCGTTGCCCATGTGCGGGTTGACCCGGCCGAGGACGTGGATCCCACGCGGCGACCGCGAGGTGGTCATGTCGTACTCGATGCCGAACCAGTGCCAGGCCGAGAGCTGGCTCAGGTCGACTCCGGCGAAGACCCAGGAGCGCCGTCCGAACTCGGAGAGCACATATCGCCCGCGGTGCTCGCCCTCGTCGCTGCCGCGGTACTGGACGCCGACGAGGCTCGACTCCGGCCGGCCGAGGAACCGCCACTGCTCGATGCGCGTGATGCGGTTGCCGTGCCGGGCGACGCGCCAGAGGAAGTTCGTCGCCGAGAGGAACATCAGGTTGCCGCCGCGGTTCCGGTAGCCCGTGATCAGGTCGTAGGTGTGGGTCGTGTCGTACTCGTCGTAGCTTGGGAAGACGATCAGGTCGTACAGGTGGGCGAGCTGCTTGGAGCTGCTGAAGCCCTCCAGATCGTCGTCGGTGAGGAAGTCCACCTGCTCCTGCTTGCCGGTCTGGTAGAGCCAGTGCAGCGGCGGCAGGTCGTACATGCGCCACTTCGGCGGCGCCCCGAGGCCGATGTAGTGGCGGGAGAGGTGGACGTTCCGTTCGCTGTCGGT
>DASPRN010000048.1:0-20474 GCA_035624425.1 Gaiellaceae bacterium | reverse complement strand
CGAGGCGGGCGAGATCCTCGTGAGCGAGGAGACGGCGGGGGCGCTTCCGCCCGCCCTCTTCGGCGAGGCGAAGAACGGGGGCCGTTGCCTCGAGCGAGCGCCGGGCGCCGCCGCCCAGCCGGCGCCGCTGCCGCCGATGTTCGAGCGTCTGGTCGTCGAAGCCTGCATCCCCCGCCCGGTGCGCACCGTCCTCGAGGGCGGCCAGGGAGAGCCCGAGCACCGGCAGGCATCGATCGGCTTCGTTCACGTCGGCTCGGTGGACGAGCTGCTCGTCGAGCGCGGCGCGGCCGAGGCGACCGAAGCGCTCGAGCAGCTCGTCGTCGCGGCCCAGCGCGTCGCCGACGAGCACGGAGTGACCTTCCTCGAGACGGACGTCGACAGCGACGGCGCGAGGATCGTCCTCGTCGCCGGCGTGCCCCAGACCCGGGGTGAGGACGAGGAGCGGCTCCTGCGGACGCTGATCGGGATCGCCGGGAGCGACACGAGCCTCCCGCTCCGCATCGGCGCCAGCCGCGGGCGCGTCTTCGCCGGCGAGGTGGGCGCGCCGTTCCGGCGCACGTACACGATCCTCGGCAAGACCGCGGCACTCGCCGCCCGGCTGATGGCGCGCGCAGAGCCCGGCCAGCTGCTGACGACCGGCGACGTGCTCGCGCGGTGCCGCAGCACCTTCGAGACGATCGAGCTCGAGCCGTTCGCGCTCAAAGGGATCGAGGGCCCGGTGACGGCCTTCGACGTCCGGGCGGTGACGAGCGCCGCCGAGGCCGGCGACGAGCACCGGCTGCCCTTCGTCGGCCGCGAGCGGGAGCTGACGATCGTCTCGGCCGCGCTCGGGCCGGTGCGGATGGGCTTCGGGAACATCGTCGAGCTGATCGGCGAGCCGGGTCTCGGCAAGTCGCGCCTGGTCGAGGAGCTGCAGGCCCGCGCGCCGGACCTGCGCACGCTCACGGCCTCATGCGAGGAGTACGAAGCCTCGACGCCGTACTTCGCCTTCCGCGGCGTGCTGGGCTCGCTGCTCGGGCTCTCCGCGAGCGGCTCCGCCTCCTCCGAGCTGCGTGATTGCGTCGAGGCCCTCGATCCCGAGCTCCTGCCCTGGCTGCCCCTGCTGGCGCTGCCGCTCGACCTGCAGGTCGACCCGACGCGCGAGGTGGACGAGCTGCAGCCGGTCTTCAGGCGCGCGCGCCTGCACGGGGTGATCGAGTCGCTGCTGACGAAGCTGCTGGACGGGCCGACGCTGCTCGTGGTCGAGGACGCGCACTGGATGGACGAGGCCTCGTCCGAGCTCCTGCGCCACCTCGGCAGCCAGGTCTCGAGCAAGCCGTGGCTGATCTGCGTCACGCGCCGCCCGATCGACGGCGGCTTCTCGGCCGCGGAGGGCGTGCCGCCGGTCCCGGCGATGACGATCCACCTGCAGCCGCTCTCGGCCGACGAGGCCCGGGAGCTGGTCGGGGCCGCGGCCGCCGAGGGCCTCCTCCAGCACGAGGTCTCGGCGATCACCGACCGCGCGGGCGGCAACCCGCTCTTCCTGCGGGAGCTCGTCGTCTCCTCGCGCGCGCCGGAGGAGGAGGCGCTGCCGGAGAGCGTGGAGGCCGTGGTCGCAACGCGGATCGACCGGCTGGCGCCCGGAGACCGAGCGCTGCTCCGCTATGCAGCCGTGCTCGGCGCCACCTTCAGCGCCGACCTCGTCACCGAGGTGCTCGCGGCCGACCCGGATGCTTCCGCGCACTCGGATGAAGCCTGGAACCGGCTGGCCGAGTTCGTCGAGCGCGACCCGTACACCGCCGGAGCCTTCCGCTTCCGGCATGCGCTCTTCCGAGACGCGGCGTACGAGGGGCTCTCCTACCGGCGCCGCGGCGAGCTCCACGCCAGGGCCGGCGAGGCGTACGAGCGGCTCGAGCTGGCGGGCCGCGGCGAGTTCGCCGAGCTTCTCTCGCTCCACTTCTTCCACGCCGGCGACGCCGGGAAGGCCTACCGCTACTCGCTGGCGGCGGGCGAACGGGCGCAGGAGAAGTTCGCGAACGTCGAGGCGGCCGCGTTCTTCCGGCGCGCGCTCGAGGTGGCGCCCGAGCTCGGCCTTCCGCCGGCGGAGCTTGCGCCCGTCTGGGAGTCGCTCGGCGACGTCAGCGAGCTCGCCGGCCTGTACGCGGACGCCGAGGAGGCGTACGGAAGAGCGCGCACGCTCGACGAGCACCCGCGGCTGCTCCTGAAGGAGGGGGTCATCCGCGAGCGCTTCGGCCGCTATCCCGAGGCGCTGCAGTGGTACAACCGCGGCCTCCGTTCGCTCGACCCGTTGCCGCCCGACGAGCAGGGGCGGATGCGCTCCGAGCTCGGGCTGGCGTACGCGGGTGTCCGCGTCCGGCAGGGCGAGCTCGTCGACGCAGCGGGCTGGTGCAAGCAGGTGGTCGAGGAGGCGGAACCGGCCGGCAACCTGCCGGCGCTCGCGCACGCGTACTACCTGATGCACCTCGCGTACATCTCGAACCGCAGCCCGGAGCGCGCGGCGCTGCGCGGGCTGGCGCTGCCGATCTACGAAGAGCTCGGCGACCTGCTCGGCCAGGCGAACGTTCTCAACAACCTCGGCGTCGACGCCTACTACGAAGGGCGCTGGCAGGAGGCGCTCGACCTCTACGAGCGCAGCAAGGCGCTGCGCGAGCGCATCGGCGACGTGGTCGGCGCCGCGACGATCACCAACAACATCGGCGAGGTCAAGTCCGACCAGGGCTACCTGACGACGGCGTCGGAGATCGCCGAGGAGGCACGCTCGGTCTTCGAGACCGCGGGACACCGGAACCTGCTGACGCACGCGCTCTCGAACCTCGGGCGGATCGCCGCGCGGGAGGGGCGGCTCGAGGACTCGCGGAGGCTCCTGCACGAGGCGCGCGAGCTCGCGGAGGAGATCAGCGCCGGCGGCCTGCTGGTCGAGCTCGAGGCGCGGCTGGCAGAGCGGGCGGTGCTCGCCGGCGAGACGGACGAGGCCCTCGCAGGCGCCGATGCCGCCCTCGCTGCGATCGAGCGGTCCGGCGGCGGCTCCCTCAACCACGCCTTCGTCCACCGGGTCCGCGGCTACGCGCTGATGCAGCGCGGCGACCTCGACGCGGCCGCCGAGGCCCTGCGCGAGAGCCTCGAGCTCGCGCGCTCCTCCGACGAGACCTACGAGCTGGCGCTCGCGCTCGAAGCTCTCGCCCGCCTGGCGGAGCTCCGCGGCGAAGACGGTGCGGCCGAGGCGAAGGAGGCGAAGACGCTGCTGGCCCGGCTGGGAGTGGTTTCCACGCCGGAAATCCCGCTCTAGATCGGGACGGGCGGATTCGAACCGCCGGCCTCCTGCTCCCAAAGCAGGCGCGCTAACCAGGCTGCGCTACGTCCCGGGTCGCTCAGTCTAGCTTCGACCCGAAGGGGACGAGTTCCCGCTCCCAGCGCCAATTTTCGTGTTTAGAAAGTGTAAAACGCTCAGTTTCGGAGCGGTTTACGTCCGATAGGTGTGCTTACATGACCGCACTCGTGGCCAGGCGAGTAACCCTGTTGGCGGCGACCGCCATCGTCGCGACGATCTTCGGGGGGCAGGCACAAGGGGCGTCGTTGAGGCGCTCCGAGGCCTCGCTCCTGACCGTGATGAACCAGGTGCGCGTGGCGCACGGGGTGCGGCCTCTGAGGCTCGACGGCCGGCTGGAGCGGGCGGCTCGCGCACACTCGAGCAAGATGCTCCAGACGCAGAGCCTGTTCCACGGCGCGTTCGCAGCTCGGATCCGCGCCGTCGGGGTCCGGGCCCCCCGCGTCGGCGAGAACCTCGCCTGGGGCGTCGGCTCGCTCTCGCGGGCGAGGGTGATCGTCTCGATGTGGCTCGCCAGCCCGGAACACCGCGCCAACCTTCTCCACCCGGGGTACCGGATCGTCGGAGTCGGCGCCCTCCGCGGCACGTTCGAGGGCTATGGACACGCCCTGGTAGTAACCGCCGACTTCGCGGGCCGCTAGAAGGCTCGCCAAGGCGTCGCTTGCGATGCCGACTGGAGGGCGTGCCGGCTTTGCAGGTGCGCCCGTCCAACGCACCTGTCTTGGCGCGCAGCCAGTCGCGTAGATCTACGAAGGCTCGATTAATTCGCGCAGCTCCGCGATTTTCTCGCGGCGCACGTCATCGCGCTCGCCCTGGTGAACGCGGTGGATCAGCTCCCGCACGAGCGGCGCCAGCTCGACGGGGTTGAACGGCTTCGTGACGTAGTCGATCCCGCCGAGGTCGAGCCCTCGGGCGCGGTCGCGGATCTCCGCGCGGGCGGTCAGGAAGATGATCGGAATCGAGCGGGTGCGCTCGTCGTCCAGCAAGGCCTCCGCGACCTGCCAGCCGTCGAGGCCGGGCATCATCACGTCGAGCAGGATCACGTCGGGCTCCTCGCTGCGCGCCTTCTCGAGCCCGGTCGGCCCGTCGCCGGCGTCGATCACCTCCATCTGCTCGGCCTCGAGGTTGACCCTGCACAGGAGCCGGATCGGAGCCTCGTCGTCGATGATGAGCACTCTCGTCATCTCCCTACCCGGTTCGCCGTCCATACCCGCTTTCCGCCGGACTCCTCGCCAGAGCGTCGCCCGCCCGCGCGAGCAGCGGGATTGCCTTGAAGTAGCCGGCCTTGTCCTGGGGCGTCACTGGGCGTCGTTGATTCTAGGTCGGATCGAGGCCGAGCGTTCTGCCTCCTTCGGGCGGGTTGCAAAGCGACTCCGTGTGACTTGGAAAGATAGGCCGGTCGGCCTATTGGTTTGTCCAGGCGGGCGGGATAGCGTCTTCGCTACTGGGCGATGCGAGCCGCGCGGCTCTCTACCTGGCCTTGAGGCCCGCGGCGAGCACTGGGGAGAAGCCCGTCACCACCACCCCCCGAGTGGCGGGCCTCTCTCCGATCTAGATCTTTTCGACGTGCAGCTCCGAGCCGCCCGCCTCGACGCGGACCGCGAGCGTCTCCTCCTTGATCCAGTCCTCGTGCACGAGCAGGTCGTCGTCGGGCTGAGGGACCGTGAGGACGATCCGATCGGTGATCTCGAAGCCCAGCTCCCGTCGCAGCGCGTTGACGGAATGGATCAGGTCGCGGACGCGGCCCTCGAGCTCGAGCTCGGGGTCGAGCGCGAGGTCCAGCGCGACGGTCAGGCCGTCCTCGGCAGCGACCGCCCAGCCCTCCTTGCCGCGCCGCTCGACGAGCACCTCGTCGGGCCCGAGCTCGTGGCCGTTCGCGCGGAAGCGGCCCCCGTCGAGCTCCTCGAACGCGCCGGCCTCGAGCGCGGCGCGCACCGCTCCGAGCTCCTTGCCGAGCTTGGGGCCGAGCACGGGCAGGTTCGGCTTCACGCGTAGCTCGCTCGCCTCGACCTCGCCGAACTCGACGTCCTTGACGCTCAGCTCCTCGGCGATCTCGCCGGCGTGGGACGAGACATCGTCGGCGCCCTGGACGACGAGCCGCCGGAGCGGCTGACGCAGCTTGATGCCCGACTGCGAGCGCGCCTGGCGCCCGAGCTCGACGACGCGTCGGACCGCCGCGACCTCGGCGAGGAGGCTCTCGTCAGGCGGAGGCACATCGGGCCAACCCGCAAGGTGGACGGAGACGGGCGCCTCCTCCCCGGGCAGCAGCACCCGCCAGAGGTGATCGGCCAGGAACGGCATCACCGGCGCAATCACCCGCAGCGCCTGGACGAGCGACCACCACAGCGTCTCGAGCGCTGCGGGCTCGCCGTCCCAGAAGCGGCGGCGTGAGCGGCGGATGTACCAGTTCGAGAGATCCTCGACGTACGCCTGGAACGACGCGGTCAGCGCAGGCGTCCACCAGCGCTCGTACGCCTGCTCCGCCTCGGAGACGAGCTGCGCCGTGCGCGCGACCAGCCAGCGGTCGAGGGAGTGCTCCGACGAGGGCTCCCTCCCCCACTCGGGCCGCCACCCGGCGATGTTCGCGTAGGTGACGAGGAAGCCGGCCGAGTTCCAGAGCGTGAGCAGCCGCCGCTTGACCTCCTCCGCAGGCCCGTAGCCGAAGCGGAGGTCCTGGCTCGGATTCTGGTCGCAGTAGACCCAGCGCATGGCATCGGCGCCCATGCGCTCGAGCGCCTCGTTCAGCTCGATCGCATTGCCCCAGGACTTGTGCATCTCGCGGCCGGTCTCGTCGAGCACGTTCTCGTAGGTGAGGACCTTCCGGTACGGCTGGCGGCCGTCGAGCGTGATCGCCATGAAGCACTGCGAGTAGAACCAGAGCCGGATCTGGGCGCGGCCCTCGGAGACCCAATCGGCCGGGAACCACTCCTCCCAGTAGGCGTGGTCGGGCAAGTCGGCGCCGGTCAGCCCAGCGGCCGAGCCCGTCGCGTTGCCATGTTCGATCCAGGTCGGGTTCTGCCAGCCGAGCGTCGAGAAGTGGACGATCCCGGCGTCGAGCCACGCGTCGCCGACCTCGGGGATCCGCTCCACCTCGCCGGCGCACTCCTCGCAGCGGACGAGGACGCCGTCGATCCACGGACGGTGCAGCTCCTCGAGCTGGTCGAGGCCGCGGACGGCCCGCTCCTCGAGCTCGGCGCGCGAGCCGATCACGTTCAGGTGCCCGCACGCGCACGGGTAGAAGGGCAGCGGCAGCCCGAAGTAGCGGCGGCGCGAGATGTTCCAGTCGTCCATGTTGCGGAGCCAGTCGTCCATCCGCTTGCCGTACTGGGGCGGCGTCCACTCGACCGTCGCGTTGCCGTCGAGCATCGGCTGGCGGATCCCGTCGGCCGAGATGAACCAGTCGTCGACGACCCGGAAGACGAGCGGCGTGCGGCAGCGCCAGCAGACCGGGTACCGGTGGACGATCGTGCCGCGCTCGACGAGCAGCCCTCGCTCCTCGAGGGCCGCCACGACGGGCTCGACCACCTCGTCGGTCGAGAGCCCCTCCAACGCGCCGTACCCGGAGACGAACCGCCCGCCGTCGTCGATCGGCGTCAGCACGGGCAACTCGTAGATTCGCCCGAGCTCGAAGTCCTCGGCCCCGGCGCCCGGCGCGATGTGGACGATTCCCGTGCCCTCGTCGAGTGAGACCTCGTCCCACGGGATCACGCGGTGGACGACGCCCTCCTGCGCTGGCAGGTCGTCGAAGGGCCCGTCGTACTCGAGCCCGACGAGCTGTTCGCCCGACGCGGTGCGAACCACCTCTGCGTCCCCCACCCGCTCGGCGGCGCGCCACTCGCCGTGAGCGGTGAGCACGTACTCGGCCTCCGGGTTGACCGCCGCGGCGACGTTCGCGGGAAGCGTCCACGGCGTGGTCGTCCAGACCACGAGCGACTCGCTCTCCCGGCCTCGTAGCGGGAAGCGCACGTACAGCGACGGGTGCTCGAGCTCGGCGTAGTTCTCGTCGCCCGCCTGCTCGTGCTTGGAGAGCGACGTCCCGCAGCGAGGGCACCACTGCGTTGCGCGGTGGCCCTTGTAGAGCCACTCCCGGCGATGGCACTCCTTCAGGAACCGCCAGATGTATTCGATGTTCGTGTCCGAGAACGTGAAGTAGTCGTTGCCCCAGTCCATCCACTGGCCGAGCCGCTTGCACTGTTCCGTCTGGATCGCGGCGTACTCGGCGACGAAGTCGCGGCAGCGCCGCGCGAACGCCGCGAGGCCGAACTCCTCGATCTCGCGCTTCGAGTTGAGCCCGAGCGCCTTTTCGACCTGGACCTCGACGTGCAGGCCCTGCGAGTCGAAGCCATTCTGGTAGCGCAGGTGGTAGCCGCGCAGCGCCTTGTAGCGCTGAAAGACGTCCTTCAGCGTCCGACCGATGCCGTGGTGGACTCCGGCTGGCGCGTTCGCGGTGATCGGCCCGTCCATGAAGCGGAAGCGCGGGCCGCCGGCGGTCTGCTCGCGCAGGCGCTGGAAGGTGTCCTCCTCCTCCCAGCGCTCGAGCAGCTCGCGTTCGAGAGCCGGATGGTCGGGTACGCTCGGTAGACGGGCGAAGATCTCCTCCATCGGCCGATCGTAGCGAGTGGGAACAATGGCCTCCCTCGGGGCGTTTGACCATCCGGAACCTCAGCTAGAAAGGAACTCGAAACCGATGCCAGATGCAGTAACCGAAGACACCTTCGACGAGCAGGTTTTGGGCAGCGAGCAGCTCGTGCTCGTCGACTTCTGGGCCGAGTGGTGTGGTCCGTGCCACGCGATCGCGCCCGTGCTCGACCAGATCGCCGAGGAGCGGAGCGACCTCAGGGTCGTCAAGCTGAACATCGACGAGGAGCCCGCGATCGCCCAGCGCTACGGGGTCATGTCGATCCCGACGCTGATCCTGTTCAAGGGCGGCGAGCCCGCCGCGGCCGCCGTCGGCGCGATGCCGAAGTCGATGCTCGAAGAGCGCCTCGGCCTCGCCGGGGCCGCGGCCTAACCAGCCGTTTCTACTCGCGCTGCCGCAGGCGCCTGTAGGCCGCCAGCACCAGCGGCACGTTCTCGAACGCAAGCTCATCGGGGGCGGGGAGCCGGTCGGGGTCGAACCAGGCAAGCTCGCTGACGTCGTCGGCCGGCTCGGGGTCGCCGCCGACCACGCGTGCCGTCCAGTAGAGGTTGAGCGTCGCCTCCGCGGTCGAGTCACCGCCGTAGCGGTCCATCCAGGCGCCGAGGAACTCGCGGGGCTCGACCTCGAGGCCGGTTTCCTCGCGCAGCTCGCGCCGCACGCCTTGGAGCGGGTGCTCGCCCTCTTCGAGGAAGCCGCCGGGGATGTCCCATCGGCCCTCGAAAGGCTCGTGGGCGCGGCGGGCCAGAAGCACGCGGCCTCCGTCCTCGACGAGCGCGCCCGCGGTCGGCTTCGAGTTCGCGTAGGCGACGAAGCCGCAGGACCCGCACTCGACCCGCGAGCCCTCGTGCCGGAGCTCTGCGCGGCAGCGCGGACAGAAGCGCCACTCCCCCAGCTCGCCCACGATGGCCAGAATACGGCGATGCCGCGGTTCGTGCCCGCCACCGTCTCCGAGCTTTCCCGCGTATCCCTGCTTGCCTCGGTACCGGGCGAGGAGCTGATGCAGATCGCGCGGCGGATGGAGCGCGAGGAGGTTCCGCCCGGCCGGCAGGTTGTGCGCGAGGGCGAGACCGGCGAGCGCTTCTACCTGATCCTCTCGGGGATCTTCGCGGTCAGCCAGGAGGATCTCGGCCCGCGGCGTGTGCTCCAGCCGGGCGACTACTTCGGAGAGGTCGCGCTGGCGATGAACGTCCCGCGGACCGCGTCAGTGCGGGCCCTGACGCCGGCTGTCGTGGCGAGCTGCGACCGGGAGACGTTCGACGAGCTGCTACGCCCGCTGTTCGCGGACGACTAGCCGAGTCGGAGCACGTCGGCGGTGCCGCCGCCGAGGACGTAGACGCTGCCGCCGAGCGAGACCGCGGCCGGGTCGGTCAGCGCCTGCGGCAGGGTGGCGGTCGCACGAACCGTCCGCCTGGCCGGGTCGATCGCGAGCACGGTCCGCGAGCTGCCGCCGAGGAGCAGCAGGCGGGAGCCGAGCGCGGCGAGCGCGACGTGGTCGATCGGCGCCGGCAGCGTCGCGACGCGGGTGACCGTGCCGGCGGCCGGGTCGACCGCGAGCACGGCGCGAGAGGGCCCGGCGGTCGTCAGCCCGCCAGCGACGTAGATCCGCCCGCCGAGCGCCGCCACCCCGGCGTAGCGCAGCCCCGATGGCAGGCGGGTGACGAGGGCCGGCGTACGGCCGGGCCGGAAGCGCAGGACGGCGGTGGCGTAGCGCGTGCCGGTGTAGCCGCCGACCAGGTAGGCGGTGCCGCCGACATCTGCAGCGCCGAGGTCGGAGAGCGGCTCGCCGATGCTGCCCGCAGCGCGGGCCGAGCCGTTCGCCGGGTCGATGCGGACGATGGCCGGAGTCGAGGTCGCCTCGCCGCCTCCGAACAGGTACGCGCTGCCGTCCGAGAGCGCTGCGCCCGCGTCATGCGTGGGCACCGGTAGGTGGCCCGCCGCACGCAGCCGCGACGGCAGGCCGAGCAGGACCTCCGTCGAGGAACTCCGGCCGACCAGCCCGCCGAGCGCGAGGATCTTCCCGTCCGGGAGCGCAATCGCGGACAGCTTCGAGACCGGCTGCGGCAGGCTCCCGACCCGCTGAACGCGCAGGCGCAGCGGCGGCGCGGGAGCGCGCTTCGGCGGCGGCACGACGGCCGCGGGCAGGAGGTCGAGCCCGTCCGGTTTGTTCAGGTAGCCGGGCGCCGTCCCGAGGACGCCGGTGTGGCCGTACTGCCAGACGATCCGCTTCGTCCGCGGGTCGATCACGATCACGCGGTGGTTGTAGTCGTCGTTGGCGACGATCATCCCGTTCGGCCAGCGGACGGCCAGCGACGGCTTGTCGAGGTAGTCCGGCCCGCTCGCCGCACCGAACGACCAGCTGACGCGCCCGAGCCGGTCGACGATCACGATCCGGCCCGGTGAGGTGAAGCTCGCGACGAGCACGCGACCGTCCGGCAGGAGCTGCGCGTCGGAGGGATAGGCGACCGGCGAGCGGATCGACCAGAGGAGGCTCCCGTTCGCGGCGATCCGGTCGATCCAGCCGCCGATCTCGGTCACGAGCAGGCCGCCGTCCGGCAGCGGCGTGTCGCCGTTCGGGCTGGCGAAGCCGCGCGGCGGGTCGTGGACGCAGCTGCCGCCGAGGATCCGCGCCACCCGGCCCGTCTTGGTGAGCGAGACGATCCGGCAGTTCTGGATGTCGGCGACCACGGTCAGGCCGTTTGCCAGGCGGTAGGCATCGTCGGGCGTGTTCAGGTAGCCGGGGCTCGAGCCGGCGACGCCCGCGTGCCCGTAGCGCCAGATCGTGCGCCGGCCGCGCAGCGAGACCTCGGTCAGCGTGTCGTTGAACTCCTCGTTCGTGAGGATCGAGCGGTAGCCCGGCGTGAAGAAGGCGTCGTCAGGCCCGCGCAGGCCGGTCTTCTGCCAGACGACCTGTTTCGAGGGCGAGACGATCAGCGCGCGGTTGTTGTTCCGGTCGGCGATCAGGACGTAGCCCGGCACGACGCGCGAATGGACCGGCGGAAGGCCGAGGGCCCGCTCTGCGATTCCCTGCGCCCTGGCCGCTTTGTGGGCCGCCAGGTGCGCGACCGCCTTCCGCTTCTTGGCCGGCGCTGCCTGGTGGTGGGAGCCGCCGGACGAACAGCCGGCGACGAGCAGCGCGAGGACGAGCGCCGCTGCGAACCTACGCATGCACGTGGACCTCGCCGGTGAAGCTGTTTCCCTGCGCCTGACTGCCCCACCTCGCGCTGACGAAACGGTACGTGCCGTCCTCGGCGCGGCAACGCGCCTCGAAGCCGAACGAATGCACCCTCGTGACGCGGCCGGTACAGAGCATTCCGCTCGGCAGGAACTCGAGCTGGAAGGAGGTCGCGGCGAGGTGACCGGGCTCGAGCAGCAGGTCGGCACGCAGGAGCGCGCGCTGCCGGCCGGAGGCAGTTGCAGCCGCCGAGACAAGCGCCCTCGTCGAGCCCACATCGCGGAGCACCTGCCCAGTGAGAGTTCCGTCGAACGCCTGTGAGTTCCAGGGCCGCGGCGAGAAGCGGAGCGGGCCGGCCGCGAGCAGAACGACCGCGAGCACTCCGGCCGCCGCCGGCACCCAGCGCCCGTACCCGCGCAGGAAGCGCCACGAGATCGCCGCGAGCACCGCGGCGACCGCCGAGGCGAAGATGCCCATCAGCCACGGAGTGCTCCGGTCGGTGCCGCCGCCCAGGCCGTGCACGGTCGCGCCGGTCCAGACCGCGAAGTTGAGGTAGTGCGCGCGTCGCCAGTAGCGGTACGGCAGGCGGTCGCGGTAGTGGTTGGTCACCGCGAGCGCGAGCAGGAGCTCGGCGGCGACGATCCCGAGCGCCGTGAAGATCGGCCGGTAGACGGCCACGAACGGGACGACGATCGAGGCGAGCGAGAACGGCAGGTAGGCGTCGATCGCGATCGTCGCGACGTGGATGATCACGAAGGTGCCGACGAGCAGGCCGCCGAAGCGATGCACGTCCTCGAGCGCGAACCGCGGCCAGCGCTCGAGCCGCTTCTTGCCCGCCATCGTGATGCCGAGGCAGACGACCGTCGACAGCAGCAGGTAGGCGGCGACGCCGGCCGCGCGGGCCGCGTACCAGTCGACAGGGCTCGTCGTCAGGTGCACGGGCTCAGGAGGATCCGGACACGGCTACGGGCGGCGCCTGGGTCGGCGCGAGGATTCCCGCCTCGAGCTGGTTCTGGCGGACGATCTGCACGAACCGCGGCGGCGGCGAGAGGTCGCGCGAGCCGCGCTTCGCATGGCCGGGGTAGGCGACCCGCGCGAGCGCGCCCGCGACGAGGAACACCGAGGCTCCGGCGGCCGCGAGGACGAGCTTCGCCGTGGCCGCGCGGCGGCGCGCGGGCCCGAGGCGCGTCTCCGTCTCCGGGGGCCGAGCCATGCGGCCTCCAGTATCGAAGCGGATTCTTAGAAGGAGATGAGAACGTCGTCGGAGAGCCGCGGCCAGGCCTCGAGCGCCCACGAGCCGAACTCCAGGTCGGTCAGGCAGGCCAGCGCGACACGCGGCTCGGGGTCGACCCAGAGGAAGGTGCCGCTGCCGCCGAAGTGGCCGAACGTGCGGGGCGAGTTGCGCGACCCGGTCCAGTGGGGCGACTTCTCGTCGCGCAGCTCGACGCCCAGGCCCCAGTCGTTCGGGCTCATTCGCCCGATGTCCGGGAGGACGCCGTCGAGGCCGGGGAACTGGACGCTCGTCGCCTCGGCGAGGGTCTCGGGCGCGATCAGCCGCGGGCGCTGCAGCTCCACGGCCAGGCGGAGCAGGTCGTCGAGGCTGCCGTACATCTCCGCGGCTGCCGAGCCGCGCAGCTCGGCCTGCATCCCGAGCGGCTGGAGGACGGCGGCGGCGAGGTACTCGGCGTAGGGCATCTCCGCGGCGGCGGCGACCGTCTCGGCTGCCACCTCGAAACCGCCGTTCGAGTAGATCCGCCGCCGGCCGGGCTGGGCGATCGGGGTCCGCCCCTCGAAAGGGAGGCCCGAGGCGTGCGCGAGCAGGTGGCGGAGCGTCGAGCCCGGCGGCCCGGCCGGCTGGTCGAGGTCGACGACGCCCTCCTCGGCCGCGACCAGCGTCGCGAGCGCGGTCACCGGCTTCGTGATCGAGGCCCAGCGGAAGACCTGCTCACGTGGCCCGAACGCCGCGGCCTCCGCGCCGTCGCGCAGGACGCCGACCGCCACCGTCTCGGCCGGCCAGCCCTCGACCTGCCGAAGAGCGTCCACGGCGCGCGATACTACGAGGCATCTGTACGAGGAGGGACCAATCACCCGCATCCGACTGAGTGCGTTAGACGGCTACACCGGCCAAGCCGGTGCAGCCTCTATGGTCGGCGCCGCCGAGTCGGCGCCTTAGGCATGGACAGGCAGCTGGTTCCCGCCGTTTCGCCGTTCGCCGAGGCCGCGGGGTACTCCCGGGTGGTGCGCGTCGGCCGGCACGCGTTCGTCGCCGGGACGGCGCCGATCATGCCGAACGACGCCGATCCGCCTCCGGACGCCTTCGGCCAGACGCACCGCTGCCTCGCGATCGCCCTGGCCGCGCTGGCACAGGTCGGCGCCTCGGCTGCGGACGTCGTCCGCACGCGGATCATGCTGACCCGGGCCGAGGACTTCCCCGAGATCGCCCGCGCCCACGGGGAAGTCTTCAAGGATGTGCGACCCGTGAACACGAGCTACGTCGTCGCGGCGCTCCTCGACCCGCGCTGGCTGCTCGAGATCGAGCTGGAGGCCGTCGTCGCGTGAAGCAGATCTTTCCGCCGACGATCATGAGCTCGAGGTTCGCCGAGGGCGGCAGCGTGCTCGACCACAAGTTCGGCGCCGGCGACCCGTACACGCTCGGCGTCGAGGAGGAGTACATGCTGCTCGACGGCGAGACGCTCGATCTCGTCCAGCACGTCGAGGCCGTGCTGGCGGCGGCGGCCGGCCACGAGCTCGAGCCGCATATCACGGCAGAGCTGATGCAGTCGGTGCTGGAGATCGCGACGCCGGTCTGCCGCACGCCGGCCGAGGTCGAGGCCGAGCTGCGCAAGCTGCGCACCTACGTCACGGGGCTCGCGGCCGAGCGCCGGATGCGGGTCGGCTCGTCGGGCACGCACCCGTTCAGCCTGTTCGAGCGCCAGCGGATCACCGCGCGCGACCGCTACCGCTACCTGGTCGACCAGATGCAGTACGTCGCGCGGCGCGAGCTGATCTTCGGGCTGCACATCCACGTCGCGGTCGACGGCCCCGAGAAGGCGGTCCAGGTCGTGAACGGGCTGCTCGCGCACCTCTCGCAGCTGCTGGCCCTCTCGGCGAGCTCCCCGTTCTGGCGCGGCGGGCTCACGGGCCTGGAATCCAGCCGGCAGATCGTCTTCGCAGCCTTCCCGCGCTCGGGGCCGCCGCCGCGCTTCCGCGACTACGCCGACTACGCCGAGGTCGTCGGCCACCTCGAGAAGACCGGCTGTATCCGCGACTACACCCAGATCTGGTGGGACATCCGCCTGCACCCGCGCTTCGGCACGGTCGAGATCCGCATCTGCGACGCCGTCACCCGGGTCGAGGATGCGGTCGCGCTCGCCGCGTACTGCCAGTCCCTGGTCAAGCTCTACTCCGAGCGCTTCGACGCAGGCGAGGCGATCCCCTCGTACCACCGGATCCTGACCAGCGAGAACAAGTGGCTCGCGGCTCGCTACGGGCTCGAGGCGCCGGTGATGGACCTCGCCACCGGCCGGCGCAACCGCGTCGCCGTCGCCCAGCTGGTCCGGCGGACCCTGAAGGAGCTCGAGCCGCACGCACGCGAGCTCGGTTGCGAGCGGGAGCTGGAGGGGATCACGGAGATCCTGCGCAAGGGGAACGGCGCCGACCGCCAGCGCCGCGTGTGGAACGCGAACCGCGACATCGTCGAGGTCGTCCGCGAGATCGCCGACGCGACGGAGCAGGCGGCGGTTCCCGCGTAACCATCGGTCACCGCGGCAACCATGGCGCTCTGAAACTAGTCCGGGCGGCCGAGACGTATCGTTGGGCATCGCGAATCTCGTCGCAGTTCGGAGGCGTCCCGCGCGTCGAGGACTGGTCCTGCGCGGGCTGACCGTCGCGGCGCTCGTCGTGGTCGGC
Organism: Gaiellaceae bacterium; assembly: GCA_035624425.1. Taxonomy (GTDB): domain Bacteria; phylum Actinomycetota; class Thermoleophilia; order Gaiellales; family Gaiellaceae; genus AC-32. The sequence goes on along the minus strand of DASPRN010000048.1, from coordinate 5,429 downwards.
GGCGCCGGTGCGAGCCCCCAGACCGTCGTGGGCCACTCGGTCAAGGGCCGGGGGATCGTCGCCTACGAGCGCGGGGATCTCTCCGCGCCGGTGACGCTCGTCGTCGGCGTCATCCACGGGAACGAGACGGCCGGGCTCGCCGTCATCCGGCGGCTGCGGGCGATGCCGCTGCCGGCGGGCGTCCACCTCTGGCTCGTTCCAACGGTGAATCCGGACGGCCTCGCGGCCGGCACGCGCCAGAACGCGCACGGCGTCGACCTGAACCGCAACTGGCCGGCCGGCTGGAAGCACAACGGTGTGCCCTGGGATGGCTACTACTCGGGGCCGAGACCGATGTCGGAGCCCGAGAACCGGGCGATGCGCGCTTTCATCCTGAAGATCAAGCCCGCGCTCACGATCTGGTACCACCAGCCGCTCGACGAGGTCTACGGCTCCGACCCGCACGTCGCGGTGCTGAAGCGCTACGCCCGGCTGACCGGGCTGCCGTACCACCGTCTGGCCGCGCCGCCCGGCGCCGCGACCCGCTGGGAGCGCAAGCGGTTTCCGGGCGGCTCGCACTTCGTGGTCGAGTTCCCGGCCGGGAGGATCTCCGCGGCGACCGCGCAGCGGCACGCGCGGGCCGTGCTAGCGCTCGCCCAGGGACTCGTCCCGTAGGATCGGCCGATGCTGGCAGTGGGCGAGCAGATTCCGGAGGTGACGGTCTGGCTCGGGCCACAGGAGCGCGTTGACCTGACCGAGCTCGCGGCCGAGCACTCGCTCCTGCTGCTCTTCTACCTCTTCGACTGGTCCTCGACCTGAACGAGCGAGATGGAGCTCCTGCGTGACAGGAGCGCGGAGTTCGAGGCGGCGGGGGTGCGGGCGTTCGGGGTCTCGCGCGACTCGCCCTGGTCGCACGTCGCCTGGATGCAGGCGCTCGACCTGAGCTTCCCGTTGCTCTCCGACTGGAACGCGGAGGCCGTCCGCGGCTTCGGGATCGCGCACGAGTTCCGCGGCTACCGCGACGTCGCCGAAAGGACGGCGTTCCTCGTCGACCGGAGCGGTACGGTCCGCGGCGCATGGCGCTACGAGACGGCCGAGGTGCCGGACTTCGACGAGCTGCTCTCGGCCGCCCGGGCTTTGTAGCCCTCGCCTGTGCGCTCTACCTCGCGGCGGGTCTGGCCGCGATGTGGCCCGCGCCGAAGCACTTCGGCACGCACTTCGCCGCCCGCGCCGAGGCGATCCGCGGCGAGGCGTCCTCGGGTGACGACCTGCAGGCGGTGTACCACCTATGGCTCGTCGGGCACCAGCTCGACCACGGCCGCGCGCCCTGGCTCGACCCGTACACCTTCCAGCCGGAGTCGAGCCCGCGCGTCAACTTCGGCGGCTGGCCGTTCGGGGTGCCGTTCTGGCCGCTGACGGAGGCGTTCGGGCCGGTCGTCGCCTGGAACATCCTGATCCTGCTGACCTACCTCGGCGCCGGGGGCTTCGCCTGCATGTGGCTGCGGGAGCTCGGCCTGCCGCGCGGGGCGGCGCTGGTCGGCGGGCTCGCCTTCGCGCTGGCGCCCTACCGCGTCGCCCAGAGCGCCGGGCACCTGCGCGGGCCGATCTCGATCCTGATCCCGCTCGCGCTCTGGGCCTTCGAGCGCGCGCGGCGCGCCAGCCGCTGGTGGCTCCTCCTGGCCGGCGCGGCGATCGCGTCGATCCCGTTCTCCGACCTGCACCTCGCGCTCGGCGCGGTCCCGTTCTTCCTCGTCTACGCGCTCTGCCGGACACGGAGCCCGTGGCTGCTGGCCGGCGCGGCGGCGTGCGTGGCGGCGGCGGTGGGGGCGGCGCTGCTCGTCGCCGCGCTGAACATCTCCGGCTCGATCGGCTCGGGCGGCCGCTCGCTGCGGGAGGTCGCGCACTACTCGGCGACCGGGCTCGACCTCGTCACGCGGCACGCGCGGCACGGGCCCGAGAGCTTCATCTTCCTCGGCTGGCTGCTGCCGCTGCTGGCCCTCGCGGGCCTGGTCGTGCTGCTCGCCGGGCGGCGCTGGGGCCTAGCGATCGCGCTCGGCGTCGGCGCGCTGGTCCCGGTCCTGCTCGCGCTCGGGACCCACTTCCCGCTCTACGCGACGCTCTGGCACCACTTCGCGCCGCTGCGCTACCCACGCGTGCCGGAGCGCGAACTTCCGGTCGCCTGCCTCGCCCTCGCCGCCCTTGCCGCCGTCGCCCTCGCCCGAATCGCCAGGGCCGTCCCCCACCTAGTGACACTGTGTTACTTGCTCGCGGTGGTCGCGGTGGCCCTGGACCTGCGGCTCGGGGTTTCGTCCTACCGCTCGGTGCCGGCCGACCCGGACAACGCGGCCTACGCGGCGCTTCGCTCCCAGCCGCCGGGCCGGCTCCTCGAGCTGCCCGTCCTGCACCCGAGCGTCGGCCACGGAGCCCTCTATCTCTACTACGACATGCAGGCGCAGCGGGAGCGGCCCGGCGGGTACTCGACGGTGGCGCCGCTGAAGGCGGCCCTGCTCGCGCTGAAGCTCGAGCCGATCGACTGCGGCGTCTGGACGCCGCGGACCGAGCGGCTGCTCGATCGCCTCGGCGTTCGCTACCTCGCCTTCCACGCGGGCCTCTACGGCCACGGCGCGGGCTGGCTCGCCTGGCGGGCGCTCGCCGCCCGCGGCTGGGGCGTGCTCGCCCGCGACGGCGGGATCACCACCTTCGCGCGCAGCCGGCCCCCCGAGCCGCCACCGATGCACGAGCCCACGAACACGAACGTCGTCTTCTGCCCCGAATGGAAGCAGCGGAGGCCGCGCTACCGGCAGAACTGGTTCTGGGTGCGCGGCCACGGCCGGCTCGTGCTTCGTCTCGCCTCCGCAGGCCCGGTTCGCGGCACCTTCACGGTCGACGGGAGCACACGCTCCCGCCGCGTCGTCCGGCCGACGACGCTGACCCTCCCGCTCGGCCCGCAGCGCTGGCACCTCGTCCACGTCGCCGTTCGCCGCGCCGACCGGCGGCTGCGGCTCGCCGGAATCACAGTGCGCCGCTAAGTCGAGAGCGACGCGATCCCGAGCTTCGAGGCGAGGAAGGGCGCCAGGTAATGGCCCGAGATCTTGGCCGGCGGCCACCAGAGCGCCTCGGTGTCCACCTCGGAGCCGCGACCGCCCGGCTCGCTGCGCAGGTAGCGCGCGGCCATTCCGGTCAGGAGCAGCCCGCGGAAGACCGGCTTGAACGGCTCCGGCTCGACGGGCGCGCCGGCTAGCGCCGCAATGTGCTCGGCCGCCGTGTCGGCCTGCTCGGCGGCGATTCCGCCCTGCTTGAGCGGAAACTGCGTCGCGTCGCCCACCGCGAAGACGTCGACCTCGGAGCTGACCCGGCACCGCGAGTCGATCGAGATGAAACCGTCGCGGTCGCAGGGCAGGCCGGGAAGCCTCGGCCCCTCGAGGCGCGGCAGGGCGACCGTCCGTTCGGCCTCGATCGAGCCGCCCGGAGCGATCTGCAGCTCGCCGCCTGCGAACTCGACGGGCGTCGTCCCCAGGTACAGCTCGACACCGGCCTCCTCGAGCAGCTCGACAATCGTCTCCGTCGCCTGCTCGCCGAAGAGCGCGAGCGGCCGGTCCTCCGACGTGACCAGCGCAATCTCCACGCCGCCGGCCATGTGGTCGACCGCGAAGTTGGCGGTCAGCAGCGCCAGCTCGTACAGCGGCAGCGACCAGGTGACGCCGGAAGGAAGCGCGAAGGCGATCCGGTGCACCTGGCCGGCGAGGATCTCGTCGAGCACGGCCCGAAGCGCCTCGGAGCTCTGAGGCCCGGCGAACGTGAGCGCGCCGGGGACCGCCTCGTGGGGCCGCGCACCGAGCGCGACGAGCAGGGCGTCGTACTCGACGCGCCCGCCGTCGGGGAGCTCCACCACGTGCCCGCCGAGGTCGACCGCCGCGACGCGGTCGCGCCGCAGGGAGGCTCCCGCGTCCTCGACCAGCCGAGCGAGTGGGAAGCTGCGCGCCTCGCCGGCGCGGAACGGCTCGGCGACGGCCAGCGGCCGGTAGACGAAGTCGTGCTCCGGGGCGATCAGCTCGATCGAGACGCGGTTCTCGGCCAGGCTGCGGAGCGCCAGCACGGCCTCCAGTCCGGCCACCCCTCCGCCGGCGATTACCACTCGAAACGGCGCTTCGCTCACATGGCGATCATGCTGCAATCGGGCCGGCGCTGCATCCGCAAAGACGCGCCGCCTCCTCGCGGAAAAACACGCACGCCCTACGGCAGATTGCGGCGGAAGAAGCCGAGTGCTTCCGCGGCCACGCCGTCGCGGACCGGCTCGGCACCCTGGGTCGAGTGCAGGAAGTCGTAGTGGCCGACGCGGTCGCCGACGCACCGTCCCTCCGCGTCCGGGATCAGCTCCGCGTAGCGCTGCGCGTCCGGGGCGATCTCGTCGGCTCCGGCCCAGCGAACCGCGAACGGCAGGTCGATCGCCCCGAGGCTCGCCGGATCGAGCATTGCCACGGCCGCCGGGCAGACGGCGAACGCGGCGGCGATTCGCTCGTCGCGGTAGGAGGCGGCCGCGGCTGCGACGATCTCGTCGTCGAGCGTCACCTGAGCGCGGAGCTGCTCGGCGAGGTCGGGGAACTCGGGCGGCGGCGGAAGCTCGAGGCGGCCGTCGAGCAGCCGACGGTAGAGGTCCGCGTCGACCCGGGCGCCGGCGAGCGCGGCGACGGTGTACCCGCCGAGCGAGAAGCCCGCGGCGCCGGCGGACCCGATGGCGTACTCCTCCGAGAGCGCATCGAGCACGAAGCTCAGGTCGAGCGCGCGCTCCCACCAGAACGCGAACCCCTGCGGGAGATAGCCGTCGGTGAAGTTGTTCCCGTGGTGATCGACCGCCGCGACGAGGAAACCGGCCTCGGCGAGCGGCTCGGCCAGCCAGGTCATCTGCGACGCCGACCCGCCAGTACCGTGCGAGACGAGCACGACCCGGACCGGCGCGTCTCGGCCGCGGGCCGCCCAGACATGCGTGCGCACAGGCCGGGCCCCGGGGCCGTCCCAGCGCGGACGCCGCTCGTCTGCGAGCTCGAGAACGAAACGCTCCACGCCTGGCTAACGCCCGAACGGAAAGGCCTCGCGCACGCGGCAGCGGTCGGGCTCGAACTCCTCCATCAGCGTCGCCTCCTGGACGACGCAGGAGACGGGGAGCAAAGGCTTGACGCGGGCGGCGACCTGCTCGAAGGTGATCGCGTGGTCGCCCTCGAGCCGGCCGAGGGTGCAGTGCGGCGGCGGGTCGCTTCCCGGATTGCGGTACGGCGGGTATTCGGGGTAGAGCGACCAGAGGCCCCGCATCGTCGCCCGCAGCTCGTCGTCCGGCTCTGGAGCTGCGTAGACGACGGCCCCCGGGAACTCGGCGACGTGGGTGAACTCGAACTCCAGCACCGGGCGGCTCGCCAAGAACTCCCGCACCTTTGCGAGATCCGCCTCTCCGACCT
>DASPRN010000044.1:0-22596 GCA_035624425.1 Gaiellaceae bacterium | reverse complement strand
CGGACTTCGCGCCGGTCTATCCGGCGAGCGAGGAGGTCACGCCGAAGCGGCTGCGCGGGCTCGTCGAGCGCGCGCTCGTCCACGCGCGTGACCTGCCCGACCCGTTGCCGGCCGCGCTGAAGGCCTCCGAGCGCCTGCCGCTGCTGCCCGACGCGCTCGTCGTGCTGCACCGTCCGCGCTCGCTCGAGGAGGGGGAGGAGGCGCGGCGGCGGCTCGCCTTCGACGAGTTGCTCGTGCTCCAGGTCGGCCTCGCGCGGGCACGGACGGGCCGCGAGCAGGCGCGGGCGCGTCCGCTCGGCGAGCCCGGCGCCCTGGTCGCGCGCTACCGCGAGCTGCTGCCGTTCGAGCTGACGGCGGATCAGGAGCAGGCGATCGCCGAGATCGGCCGCGACCTCGCGCGCGAGGCGCCGATGCAGCGGCTGCTCCAGGGCGACGTCGGCTCCGGCAAGACCGTCGTCGCGCTCTACGCGCTGCTGCGGGCGGTCGAGGCCGGTCTCTCGGGCGCGCTGATGGCGCCGACCGAGACGCTGGCCGAGCAGCACTTCCTGACGATCGAGCCCTGGTGCGCCGAGCTCGGGGTGCGGGCGGTGTTGCTGACCGGCTCGGTGAAGTCGGACCTCGAGGGCGCGCAGATCGTCGTCGGGACGCATGCCCTGATCCAGGAGGGCGTCGATCTCGGCGAGCTCGCGGTCGCCGTCGTCGACGAGCAGCACCGCTTCGGAGTCGAGCAGCGGCGCGCGCTCGTCGAAGGACGGGCCCCGCATGTGCTGCACATGACGGCGACGCCGATCCCGCGCACGCTAGCGCTCACGCTCTACGGCGATCTCTCGGTGACGGAGATCGCGCACCTGCCGGCCTCGCGCAAGCCGATCGTCACGTCGTGGGTGACGGCCGAGCGCTCGTCGGCGGCCTACACGCGCCTGCGCAAGCACCTCGACGCGGGCCGCCAGGCGTACGTCGTCTGCCCGCTGATCGAGGAGACGGAGTCGTCCAGGCGCGCGGCCGAAGCCGAGGCCGAGCGGCTCCGGCGCGTCGAGCTGAAGGGCTACCGCGTGGGGCTCCTGCACGGGCGGCTGCGTCCGGCCGAGCGGCGCGAGCTGATGGCGGGATTCAAGGCGGGCGAGCTCGACGTGCTGGTCGCGACGACCGTGATCGAGGTCGGCGTGGATGTCCCGAACGCGACGATCATGATCGTCCAGGAGGCGGACCGGTTCGGGCTCGCGCAGCTGCACCAGCTGCGGGGGCGAGTGGGGCGCGGGGCGGAGCAGTCGTACTGCCTGCTGATCTCGCGACCGCACGAGGAGCTGACCGACGACGCGAAGGCGCGGTTGCAGGCGCTGGTCGATTCGAACGACGGCTTCGAGCTTGCGGAGAAGGACCTCGAGCTCCGCGGCGAGGGCCAGCTGCTCGGCACCCGCCAGTCGGGCCTCTCCGACCTGCGCTTCGTCCACTGGCGCCGCGACCGCCCGCTGCTGGAGCGAGCTCGCGCCGCCGCGGAGGGACTCGTCGACTACGAAGGCCCGCTCGCCGAGGAGGTCGAACGAGCCTTCGCCGACCGCGAGCCCGCAGCGTGACCGCCAGAACGGCCAGGTGCGGGCAGTGCGGGGTCTGACCCCTGGGCGCAAAGGGGTCTGACCCCGCGCACACCCGGGGGTCAGACCCCGGTCGTGGCCGCCGAGGCCTAGGCTCCCGCCGTGAGGATCATCGCGGGCTCGCGGAAGGGCGCTCGCATCTTCGCGCCCAAGGGCAGCGACACCCGGCCGACCGGCGACCGGGTGCGCGAGGCCGCCTTCAACCTGATCGGCCCGGGCCGCGTCGAGGACACCCAGGTGCTCGACCTGTTCGCCGGCTCCGGCGCGATGGGCCTGGAGGCGCTCTCTCGAGGCGCCGCGCACGCCACCTTCATCGAGAGCGACCGCGAGGCCTGCCGAACCATCAACCGCAACCTCGACAAGCTCGGCCTCGAAGGCGCAACCGTCCTCTGCCAGGACGTTCTCACCGCCCTGCGCGCGGATGTCCGCGGCGGCACCCGCTACGATCTCGTGCTGGTCGACCCGCCCTACCGGAGGTTTTCTTCCCTGCAAAACGCGCTGATTGAGCACCTGCCCGAGATCCTCGCGCCCGGCGGCCTGCTCCTCGTCGAGACCGCCGCGAACGAGGAGCCCGAGCTGCCCCTCACCAAGCGCACGAGCCGGCGTTACGGCGCCGCCCGCCTCACCCTCTTCGAGCCAGCGTGATCACCGCCATCTACCCAGGCACCTACGACCCCGTCACGAACGGCCACGTCGACGTGATCAGGCGCGCCGCCGGGATCTTCGACCGCGTCGTCGTCGGCGTCGTCGGCACCCCGCAGCACAAGGAGCCGCTCTTCAGCCTCGACGAGCGCGTCGGCTTCCTCCGCGAGACCCTCGAAGGCATCCAGAACGTCGAGGTCGACGTCTTCTCCGAGCTGGTCGTCGAGTTCGCCCGCAAGTGGGACGCGAAGATCATCGTCAAGGGCCTGCGCGTGATCTCCGACTTCGAGTGGGAGTTCCAGATGAACCAGCTCAACCGCACGCTCGCGCCCGACGTCGAGACCGTCTACGTGATGGCGAGCCCGCAGGTGAGCTTCGTCTCCTCGAGCGGCGTGAAGGAGATCGCGAGCTTCGGCGGAAAGGTGGACGAGCTGGTGCCCGAGCCGGTCGCGCGCAGGTTCAAGGAGCTGTTCCCGGACGGCCGGCCCGGCACCCCGGAGAACCCGCAGGAATGAGCGATCTAGAGGCACTCCTCACCGGCGACGGCGAGGTGCGGCTCGAGAAGCGAGACGCACAGGCGGTCGTGCAGAAGCTCCGCGCCCGCGGCGCCGAGAGCGCGGCCGCCGACCGGCTCGAGTCGCAGCTCGCACGCGGCGACGAGATCGTGATCGCCGGCGGCGAGGCGCAGGAGCTGCTGGAGGAGCTGAAGGCGAGCGGCCGCCGCTGGATCTCCGGCACCGGCGAGCCGCGGCCCGAGCCGCCGCCTCCCCCCGAGCCCGAGCCCGAGCCGGAGCCAGAGCCCGAGCCGAGGCGCCGCTGGTTCTGGCAGAGAAGCTGAGACAACCGGTTTCCTCTGTAAACTCCGCAAATCCATGGACGTATTGGTTCTGATCGACAAGCTGGACGACCTCGTGCACAACGCGAAGGCCGTCCCGCTGACCGACCAGGTTCGCATCGACCGCGAGGAGATCTACGACATCCTCGACCAGATGCGGGCGACGATCCCCGAGGAGATCAAGCAGGCGCGCTGGATCGTCAAGGAACGCCAGGAGATGCTGGCCGAGGCGAAGCGCGAGTGCGACCGGATCCTCGGCGAGGCCCGCGAGCAGGCCGTTCGCGAGGCGTCGCAGACCGAGATCGTCAAGCTCGCTGAGCGCCAGGCCGGTGAGATCGTCGACGACGCCCGCCGCCAGGCCCGCGAGACGCGGCTCGAGATGGAGGATTGGGCAGACTCGATCCTCTCGACGCTCGAGGTCAACCTCGACAAGTTCCTGAGCGCGGTCAAGCGGGGTCGCGAGCGGCTGCACGAGCGCTCGCAGGAGACGGTCGTCGCCGGTGTCTCCGCGGGCATCGAGAGCTCGAACGACGACCAGCCTTACTGAGGCGGGGTGGACACCTGGCTCACGGTCGCGAGCAAGCGCGACTGGCGTAGCTACGCCGACCGGCCGGTACCTGAAGACGTCAAGCGGCGGATCCTCGACGCGGGGCGGCTGAGTGGCAGCTCGCAGAACGTCCAGCCGTGGACGTTCGTCGCCGTTGAGAGCCGGGAGGCGAAGGAGCGTGTCGCGGAGCTGGTCTACGCCGGGGGCAACATCCGCACCTGCGCGTTCGCGGTTGCGATCGCGACTCCCGATGGGAAGTACCCGTTCGATGTCGGCCGCGCAATGCAGAACATGTTTCTCGTCGCCTGGAACGAAGGCGTTGTGTCCTGCCCGAACGGTATGCCGGACACGGGAGCAGCAGCGGAGGCGTTGGGCCTCGACGAGGGGGTACTCCCGGTGAACATCCCGAGCTTCGGCTATCCGAGGCGCGACCTGCAGCCTGAGTCGAAGACCGCAGAAGCGTGGAGCGACGAGGCTAACCGCAAGCCGCTCGACCAGCTGATTCGACGTATCTAGCCGTTGCTACCGTGGCCCGAGATGACCACGCTCAACCTGCGCACGCTCAAGATCCGCCCCGGGGAGCAGTTCCGGGACGAGATCGAGGTCGAGCTCGAGCCGCTCGAGCTCGGCGGCCAGCGCTACCTGCCGGTCCCCGAGAAGGTGCCGGCGGAGCTGACGGTCACGCGCGCCTCGAGCGGGACCGTCTTCGAGCTGCGCTTCCACGTGCGCCTGCACGGGCCGTGCTTCCGCTGCCTCGAGGACGCCGTGCTCGACCTGCCGATCTCGGCGCGCGAGTACCAGGCGAACTCGCCCGAGGACGAGGAGCTGCGCACGCCGTACCTCGAGAACGACCAGCTCGACCTCTCCGCCTGGGCGCGTGACGCGCTCGCGCTCGAGCTACCCGACAAGATCCTCTGCAAGGTCGACTGCGCCGGCCTCTGCCCGGTCTGCGGCAAGAACCTGAGCCGCGAGCCCCACGACCACGGCGAGCCCGAGCCCGACTCTCGCTGGTCCGCCCTGGCGGAACTGCGAGACCGGCTCTAGAGTTCATGGCGGCGCTCCGGCGCCGACCTATGCGGGCCTAGCTGACGACATCACGCAGCTCTCGTTCCTCGTCAGGAGGTCCCCTTTTGCACGCACATTCGATCACGCTCGTCGACGTCGCCGTCTCCCACGGTGCCGACGAGGTCTTTGGCGGCGTCTCGCTGACGGTCGGGGCCGGCAGCCGGATCGGAGTCGTCGGCCCGAACGGGGCCGGCAAGACGACGCTGCTGCGCCTGCTCGCCGGCCTCGAGCAGCCGGAGCGGGGCCGCGTGCGCCAGAGTCCCGGGCTCTCGGTCGGCTACCTGCCCCAGGAGGAGGATCAGAAGCCGGGAAGGGCGCTTTCGGGCGGACAGGCCAGACGGGCCGCCCTCGCGACGCTGTTCAGGGCCGACCACGACGTCTACTGCCTCGACGAGCCCACGAACGACCTGGATTTCGAGGGCCTGGAGTGGCTGGAGCGCCTCGTCCGGAGGACGCGCGGGAGTGTGGTGGTCGTCTCGCACGACCGCGCCTTCCTCGACCGCACCGTCACGAAGATCGTCGAGCTCGAGGAGGGAACCCGACGGCTGCGTGAGTGGCCGGGCGGGTGGAGCGAGTTCGAGGCTGCGCGCGAGCGGGCCCGGGCGGCCCAGTACCGCCGGTTCGAGGAGGCCGATGAGCGGCGGCGGGAGGTCGAGGGCCTGATCCGGGAGCGGCAAGGCCAGGCGCGGGCACACGGGCGCTGGGCCGGCCGGCGGGCCACGCATGCCCAGAGCACGAAGGTGCGGCAGGCACGCCGCGCGCTCGAGCGGATCGATCGGGTCGAGAAGCCCTTCGAGCCCTGGGAGCTGCACCTCGCGCTCGAGCCTGCGAGCCGGGGCGGCGACCTGGTCGTCCGGCTCGAAGGAGCCGTCGCCGAGCGCAGCGCCTTCCGGCTCGGGCCGATCGATCTCGAGCTCCGCCGAGCCGACCGCCTCGCGATCGGCGGCCGCAACGGCAGCGGCAAGACGACGCTGCTCGGCGCGCTCACCGGTGAGCTCCCGCTGACGGCGGGCCGCCGCGAGCTCGGCCCCGGCGCCGTGCTCGGCGAGCTCGAGCAGGCGCGTGCCCGCTTCGCCGTCGACGAGCCGTTGGTCGAGGCCTTCGGCGGCCCGCCGGAGGCAGCGCGCACGCTGCTGGCCAAGTTCGGCCTCGGCGCCGACGACGTCCTCCGCCCGGCCCGCACGCTCTCGCCGGGCGAGCGCACCCGCGCCCAGCTCGCGCTGCTCGCCGCGGAGGGCGTCAACTGCCTGGTCCTGGACGAGCCGACCAACCACCTCGACCTGCCCGCGATCGAGCAGCTGGAGGCGGCTCTCGACGGCTACGCGGGCACCATCGTCCTCGTCACGCACGACCGGCGGCTCCTCGAGCACATCCGCCCGAGCCGCCGGTACGACCTGTAGCGCCGGGCGAAAGAGACCAAGTAACACTGTGTTACAAGGTGGTTCACCATCGGGGTCTGACCCCGGATCCGACTGGGGTCTGACCCCGGGTCCGGGTGGGTCTGACCCCTGGCTATACTGCGCCGCCGTGGCCGTCCCCAAGAAGAAAACCTCCAAGTCGCGCCGGGACAAGCGGCGCGCTACGCACCGGATCGAGGCTCCGCGGCTGAACCTCTGCCCGCAGTGCGGCTCGCCCAAGCGGCCGCACCGCATGTGCCCGGTCTGCAAGACCTACGCCGGCCGCGAGATCGAACCGCTCCGAACTCCGGCGCCGTAGGCGTCGCTTGCGATGCCGACCTCAGGACACGTGAGCTCTGCTCGCGTGTCCGTCTGAAATGACCGGTCGAACCAAGTGAGTTCAGCGGTAACGCCACCGGAGGCGATCCGCGTCGCGGTCGACGCACTGGGCGGCGACCGCGCGCCGGAGGAGGTCGTCGCGGGAGCCGCAGAAGCCGCGTCTTCCGAGATCCAGCCCATCCTGTTCGGGCCCGCGGGCCTCGACACGCACGGCCTCGAGCTGGTCGTCACGACGCAGGCGATCGGCATGGACGAGAAGCCGGCCGAGGCCGTGAAGGCCAAGCCGGACAGCTCGCTCGTCGCCGCCTGCCGAGCCGTCGGAGAGGACGCAGCGGACGCGGTCGTGTCGGCGGGGAACACCGGCGCGATGCTCGCCGCCTGCTTCCTGGAGCTCCGCCGCCTCCCGGGCGTGGCGCGCCCGGCGATCGCGGTCGTGATCCCGTCCGAGCCGCGGCCGTCCGTCCTGATCGACTCGGGCGCGAACGCCGACGCCAGGCCCGAGCACCTGCTCCAGTTCGCCTACATGGGCTCGGTCTTCGCCGAGGAGGTGCTCGGCACGCGCGACCCCGAGGTGCGGCTGCTCTCGATCGGCGAAGAGGCCGAGAAGGGCAACCAGCTGACGCTCGAGGCGCACGACCTGCTCGCCGCCGCCGAGGGGCTTCGCTTCGCCGGGAACACGGAGAGCCGCGACCTCCTGCGCGGCGCGGCCGACGTCGTCGTCTGCGACGGGTTCACGGGCAACGTCGTCCTCAAGCTGATGGAGGGGACGATCAAGACGGTGCTCGATGCGCTGCGCGAGGAGATCACCGCCAGCCGTCGCGGACGCGTCGGTGGGCTGCTGATCCGGCCCGCTGCACGCGGCATGCGGAGCCGCCTCGACCCCGACACCTACGGCGGCGCGTACCTGCTCGGGCTGCGCGGTCTCGCGGTGATCGCGCACGGGAACTCCTCGCGTCTGGCGATCGCGAACGCGATCCGGCTCGCCGCCCGCGGAGTCGAGCACGACGTCGTCGGCCGACTCGCGCAGCGCCTGCCGGAAAGAGTGTTAGCATCCGCGCGCTCCGACTCCCCAAGGCAAGCGAGGTGACATGGCGGCAACGCGAGAGGAAGTGTTCGAGCGGGTCAAGGACGTCCTGACGGAACAGCTCGGGGTCGACGAGAACGAGGTCACCGAAGAAGCCTCCTTCCAGGAGGACCTCGACGCCGACTCGCTCGATCTCGTGGAGCTGATCATGGAGCTGGAGGACCAGTTCGGGATCAAGATCTCGGACGAGGATGCGCAGAAGATCCAGACCGTCGGGCAGGCCGTCGACTACGTCACCACGCACCAGTAGCCGCGCCCCTCAGGGCCGGCCCCACCCGCTGAACAAGCTGATCGCCGCGCTGCCGGCGGACCGGATCGAGAACGTCTTGACGCACAGCTCCTGGGCGCCGGACCGCGCCTCGTCCTACGAGCGCCTGGAGTTCCTCGGCGACAGCGTCCTGGAGCTGGCGACGGCGCGCGCGCTGTACGACCGCTACCCGGACTTCTCCGAGGGCCGGATGGCGAAGATTCGCTCGCACGTCGTCTCGCGGGCGAGCTGCGCGGTGGTCGCGCGGGAGCTCGGGCTCGGCAAGCTGCTCGCCGAGCGCGGCGCCGGGCTCGTGCCCGAGGAGGAGCTGACGAAGCTCTCGCGGAACCGGAACGTGCTCGCGGCGCTCCTCGAGGCCTCGCTGGCCGCCGTCTACCTCGAGCACGGCTTCGAGGCGGTCGAGGAGGCTGTCGTGGCCGCCTTCGAGGGCCGGATCGCCTACGCGCTCACGAGCCACGTCGACCACAAGACGGAGCTGCAGGAGGAGCTCGCCCGACGCGGGCTTCAGGTCTCGTACGCCGTCCTGGACGTCCAGGGCCCGCCGCACGACCGCACGTTCAGATGTGCGGCCGTGATCGAAGGCGAGGAGGCGGGCGTGGGCACCGGGCGCTCGAAGAAAGCCGCCGAGCAGGCCGCCGCCCGCCAGGCGCTCGACCGCCTTGCCGCCGCGGCATGAAGATTCAGTAGATACCCCGTAGCGCAAATCAGCGGCCGTGACGATGCGGGCGTGCGGCCGAGCGGCGAAGCTGACGGTGGCTTCAGGGGGGAGCCATGGAACGCGCATCAGCTCGGATCTGGCGACCCGGAGTCGTCGTTTGCGGTCTCGTGGTTGTCGGCATGCTGGCGACGGCCGGCGCGGGGCCGGCCCGGCCGGCTGCGAGCTCCGCGACCACAACACTCGTCAGCGTCTCCACGAGCGGCGAGCAGAGCAACTACTACAGCTGGGCGATCGGCATCAGCGCAAACGGCCGCTTCGCCGTCTTCAGCTCCGAGGCGAGCAACCTCGTTCCGCACGACACGAACAAGCAGAGCGACGTGTTCGTCCGCGATCGCCTGGCCGGCACGACGACCCGGGTGAGCGTAACGAGCAGCGGCGGCGAGGCCCATCAGAGCCCCCACGAATTCGGTGGCTCCCGCGAGGGTGGGATCAGCGCGAACGGCCGTTACGTCGTCTTCGTCTCCGACGCGACCAACCTCGTCCCGCGCGACACGAACCGTCTCTTCGACGTCTTCGTGCACGACCGGGTGAGCGGGAAGACCCAACGCGTCAGCGTCAGCAGCGCCGGCCGGCAAGGGAACGGCTCGAGCGGGGAACCTGCGATCAGCGCCGACGGCCGCTTCGTCGTCTTCATGTCGACCGCCTCGAACCTGGTCGCTCGCGACAGCAACCGGCAGTGGGACATGTTCGTGCACGACCGGGTGACCGGGAAGACGCAACGAGTCAGCGTCAGCAGCGCCGGCCGGCAAGCGAACGGCGAAAGCGACGTGGCAGCGATCAGCACCCACGGCCGCTACGTCGCCTTCTCGTCCCTCGCCTCGAACCTCGTCCCGCGTGACACCAACCACAACGAGGACATCTTCGTCCGCGACCGCCGGACGGGGAAGACGCAGCGGGTCAGCGTCTCGAGCAGCGGCAAGCAGAGCAAGGGCCGGCGGGGCGTCTCCGACAGCGTCGCGCCGGTGATCAGCGGCAACGGCCGCTACGTCGCCTTCAAGTCGGCGGCCTCGAACCTCGTCCCCCACGACACGAACCGTGTCGGCGACATGTTCGTGCACGACCGGCTGACCGGGAAGACCCAACGCGTCAGCGTCAGCAGCACCGGCGCGCAGGCAAACGGCGACGTTGGGTCCCTGCCCGCTATCAGTGCCGACGGCCGCTACGTCGTGTTCGGCTCCTTCGCCTCGAACCTCGTCCCGGGTGACAGCAACGGGGCCGGGGACGTCTTCGTGCACGACCGCGTCACGCACCTGACGCTGCTCGCGAGCCTCAGCAGCAGCGGCGAGCAGGGCAACGACACGAGCTATGCCGAGGCCGGCGCCTTGAGCGCCGACAACCGCTACCTCGTCTTCAGCTCCTGGGCGCACACCCTCGCTCCCGACACCAACCCCAACCCGGACGTGTTCGTACGGGATTTCGGCGCGCCGCTCGGCACACGCGCTTCCCCGCGGTCGCGGGCCGGTCTCTCAGCCGGGAGCGCGGTTGCGGTCGCCCAGCTGGAGTTCCCGCCGCCCCTCGTGGCGCCGGGCGACCGGGTGGAGATCGGATACGACACACGCACGACTCCGGCGGCGAAGGGCTTCCTGTACGTGCGCAACGACACGCAGCGAGCCTTCACGCGCATCGCGCTGCGCCGGCGGAAGGCTTCGCAGCAGCTCGTCCCGAGCGATCGGTTCCGCGTGCTGCGCGCGACCGTGCCCGCCTCCGTCGTGCGCGGACACAAGCTCTTCTACTACTCCGTTCTGCGCCTGGGGAAGGGCCGCTCGCTGCGGATCCCTGCCGTCTCGAGCGAGAAGGCGTGGGTTCTCACAGGTGCGCGGATCGTCAGGCTCGGAACCCATCGCTTCGGCCGGCTCCGCGCGCCCGGGACGGTCGTCGCGAAAGCCGGGCCGGGTCAGGTCGCCTTCACGAACCCTGCGCAGGGCGCGAAGGAGGGGCCGTGGTCGTTCGAGGTCGCCCGCGACCGGTCGATCTGGCTGCTCGACGAGCTGAACAGGCGGCTGCTCGTCTGGCCACCCGGGCACCCGAAGGCGCACCCCCGCGTGGTCAAGCTCGCATCGATTCTCCCGATCGACTTCGCTCTCGGTCCCGCAGGAAGCGTCTACATCACCCGAGGGCTGAAGCCGCCCGTCAGGGCGATGGGCCTGACTCGGCTGGCAGCCGGTGGCCGGGTGCTCTGGACGAGCAAGCTCGCAACCGGAATCTTCAACAACCAGCTCCGCCAGGGGCCGGATGCAACGCTCTACTGGACCGGAGGCGTTCCGAGCTCGCGGCGGACCGAGCGAGGCGGGCCCGACAGCGTCTGGGTGCCGGCCGCCACGCCGCACGGAAAGCCCTTGAGCACTGCGCGGCAGGCGCGGGCGCGGACGATGTACCAGCCGCTGCGGGGCGGGCTGCGGCTCCTCTGCGGATGGGCCCCGTTCGAGAAGGATCCGTTCTTCGGGCGGGCGCCCCACGAAGAGCGCTTCGCGCTGATCAACCGGGCAGGGCGGCTCGTTCGCTCGTGGCGGATCACGAGCCGGACGGTCATCTGGCCGCATCCCCAGGCCACGCCCGCTCTCGTCGGCCACGATCTGGTGGTCGTGCTGACGGCGTCGAGCGGGCGCAGGAACGAGTACCTCGTGCTACGTCTCGCGAAAACCCCGTCGGGCACGCGCGCCAGGTTCTCGCTGCCGTCCGCCAGCTGGCTCGATACGAGTGGACGAGCCGCCTGGGGCGACGTGATGACGGACCTCCGGGTCGGCCCGGACGGCAAGCTCTACCAGCTCGGCTCGTCGCCCACCACGGGCGTCGCGATCTACCGCTACTCGATGGCCGCCGCCGCGTAGGATCGGATCGCTCCCGTGAAAGGAGGAACCGTGTCGATGAAGATCGACTGCGCGTGCGGCGAGACGATCCGCGGCGAGACCGAGGACGAGGTGCTCGACAACGCCGAGGCCCACGTCCAGGAGGTGCACGCAGACATGGCCGACCAGTTCCCGCGCGAGACTCTCGCGGGCATGGTCGTGGACGAGTAGCCGGGCTGGCCGAGCACGAAAAGGGCCGCCTAGCGGCCCTTTTCCGTAGATCCCCACAGCTCGAATCAGTGCTCCCGCCGATGCGGGCGCCTCGCTGAGCAGTCACCCTTGAGTCTCAGGGGGTGGCTCCATGTACAGGGCGTCAGCCAAGATTCGGCTGCTGAGAGTGGTCGCCCTGATGATTGCGGCGCTTGGCGGCAGCCTCTTGCTCGTGGCGGCAAGCGCGCCCTCGGCGCCGACGGCGGCCAAGCTGAAGGTCGTCCAGCAGCACTTCCCGCCGCCTCTCGTCGCCCCGGGCGAGCGGATCGAGGTCGGGTACAACACGCTGAAGCTCCCTGCGGCGACCGGAGTCCTGTACGTGCGCAACGACCTGCAGCACACGTTCACGCGTGTCACCCTGCGCTGGGGAAAGAGCCCGAAGCCGCTCACCTGGCAGGACGAGCTACGGCTCTTGCGCGGATTCGCGCCCGCCTCGCTCGTGCGCGGGCACTGGCTCTACTACTACGCGGTCATCCATGACCGGAAGAGCGGCCGCTCGGTCAGGGTTCCCGCCGGCCTCGAGTCTGTCCGCGTTCTCACCGGAGCGCAGGTCATCAAGCTCGGGACCCACCGCTTCGGCAATCTGCGCGCGCCCGAGGCGATCGTCGCGAGCGCCGGCCCGACGGACGTTGGCATCGGGATTGAGGGGAAGGTGAACGGGCCGTGGTCCTTCCAGATCGCCCCGGATCGGTCGGTCTGGCTCGTCGACACGTACAACTGGCGGCTGCTCGTGTGGCCGCCCGGGCAGCCGAACGCTCACCCACGCGCCGTCTCGCTTGCCTCGTTGCCGGGCCTGCTGGGCGACTTCGCGCTCGGTCCCGGGGGCAGCCTCTACGTCTCCCATAAGCGTCCCGGTAAGCACCACACTGGGCTGAGCCGGCTGTCGGCCACCGGACACGTGCTCTGGACGAGCGAGCTCGCTACTACCATCCACAACATCAACCTCCGTCTCGGGCCGGACGGCACGCTCTACTGGACCGGTGGACTCGTAGAGCCGCGGGGAGGGGACAGTTGGGTCCCTGTGGCCACGCCCTCCGGACGTCCGCTTAGCACCGCTTACCAGCTGAGACGGAGGCTGCACTACCAGCCCCTGCCGGGTGGGCTGCGGCTCGTGTCGACTCCCGCCGCCTTCGAGAAGGGGTTCTGCGCGCAGCTTGTGCCCTACGAGTCGCGCTTCGCCCTGATCGACCGGGCCGGTCGGGTCCTCCGCGCCTGGCGGATCACCAGCCGCACCACGATCAGCGAGTCCCTGTCCGCGACGCCCGCGCTCGTCGGCGGCGACCCGGTCGTGGTTCTCCGGGTCGCGCGCCCTTCTGGCCCTGCTGGAAATCGCTGCGCGAGCGTAGAGGCGGAGTACCTGGTGCTGCGCCTGGCGCGCAGCGGGCCGAGCCGCATCCGCTTTTCGCTTCCGGCCGCCAGCGAGGAGGGGAAGGACCAGAGCGGCCGTGCCGGATGGGGCTTCATGATCACCGACGTGCGGAGCGGCCCCGGCGCCAAGCTCTACCAGCTCGGCTCGTCGCCGACGGTTGGCGTGCGGATCATGCGCTTCTCGCTCGCCGCTGCGAAGTGAGATGTCCGCGCCGATAGCTAGCCTCCGGCGCGCGTGCACCTCCGTGCGATCAAGCTGCGTGGCTTCAAGTCGTTTCCGGACCCGGTCGAGGTTCGCCTCGAGCCGGGCGTGGCGGTGGTGGTCGGCCCCAACGGCTCCGGCAAGTCGAATGTCGCCGACGCGCTGCTCTGGGCCTCCGGGAGCCTGAGCCCCCACGAGCTGCGGGCCGAGAAGCCGGACGACGTCCTCTTCGCCGGCGCGGCCGACCGGCCGGCGGCCGACCACTGCGAGGTCGAGCTGCTCTTCGACAACGAGGACGGTGCCTTCGCCGGGCTCGAGTTCACGGAGATCTCCGTCGCGCGGCGGCTGCACCGCGGCGGCGAGGGCCAGTACCTGATCAACCGTGCGACCGTGCGCCGCACCGACCTCGTCGAGCTGCTTGCGGACGTCGGGCTCGGCGGCAGCCACGGCTCGGTCATCAGCCAGGGCAAGGTCGAGGAGATCCTGGCCAGCAAGCCCGAGGAGCGGCGGGTCCTGATCGAGGACGCGGCCGGGCTCGGCAAGTTCAAGCGGCGCCGCCACCGGGCCGAGCTGAAGCTGGCGCGGGTGCAGCTGCAGGTCGAGCGGGCGCGCGACCTCGAAGCGGAGGTGAAGGCGCGGCTGCGGCCGCTGGCGCTGCAGGCGAGCGCGGCCGAGCGGGTCGAGAAGCTGCGTGGCGAGATCGCCGGCCTGCGGGCGCGGCTGGCCGAGCTCGACCTGGCGGCCGTGGACGAGCGGCTGGCGGAGGTCGCGGAGCGGCGCACTGCCGCGGCGCTGGCGCGGAAGCGCGTCGAGGACCGGCTCGAGTCCCTCTTGGAGGAGCGCAACCGGGTCGAGGACGAGCTGGCGGGTGCGGTCGGGCGTGGGGAGGGCGCGACCTCGGCGCTCTACCGGCTGAAGAGCGCGGCCGAGCGGCTGGAGCTGCGGCGCGAGGCAGCCGGAGAGCTCGCCGCGCGGCTGCGGGCCGAGCCGCTCTTCTCGCGGCCGGCGCCGAACCCCGAGCGGGAGGCGCTGCGCGAACGCGCGCGGTTGACCCGTGAGCGGCTGGCGGCGCTCGAGCACTCGCTCGCCGAGCGCGAGGGGCTGCCGCCCGCCGCGAGAGCGCTCGCCGAGGAGGGCGAGCGGCTGGCGTTGTCGCTCCTGGAGGTCGAGGCGGGTTACGAGCGAGCGGTGGCGGCGGCGCTCTCCGACCGGGCCGCGGCGCTGGTGGCGGCGGACGCGGCGGCTGCGCTGCAGCTGGTCGAGCGGGCGCGGCGCGGAGGGCTCGGCGACCTCGCCGTTCTCGTCCCGCCGCAGGCCGAGCCGGGCCGCAAGGGCCGCCCGCCGCTCGTCGGCGCCGAGGCGCTGTCCAGCCGTGTGCGGGCGAGGGCAGGCGGCGAGCGCGTGGCCGCGCTGCTCGAGGACGTCTGGCTCGCGGAGCCGAGCGACCTCGCCCGGGCCGAGCGCGGCGTGCTCGTCACGCGCGAGGGCCACTGCTTTGACGCCGACAGCGGCGAGCTCTGGTTCGCGGGGGAGACGGCGGAGGCGGTCCTGCTGCAGCTCGACGCGCGCCGCCGTTCCCTCGCGCGCGAGGCGGAGGAGCTCGAGCGTCGGGCCGAGGCGCTGCCGGCCGAGGCCGCGCCGGTCCCGGTCGAGCCGCTCGCGCTCCTGGCCGACCGGCTCGCGGCGGCGCTGGCGGGCGCGGCGGAGGCTGCGAAGCGGTTCGAGGCGCCCTTGCAGGCGCGGGTCGACGCGGGCGCGACGCGCGCCGGCGAGCTGGCGGCGGAGCTGCGGCGGCTCGGAGGAGCGGAGGCCGAGGCTCGCCGCGAGGCCTCCGAGGCGGGCGAGCGGGGCGCCGCCGTCGACGTCGAGCGCGCGCGGCTCGAGGCCGAGGCGGACGAGGCCCGGAGGCGGCTCGAGGAGGCCGGCGCCGATCCGGCCGAGGGCGACGACCGCGACGAGCTCGCCGGCAGGATCGAGCGCCTGGAGCGGCGACGCGAGTCGCTCGGCCAGGTGAACCCGCTGGCCAAGGAGGAGCACGAGCGCGAGAAGGAGCGGCTGGACGAGCTGGTCGCGCAGCGGGCCGATCTCGAGGCGAGCCTGAAGGAGCTCGAGGAGCTCCGCGCCGAGCTGGCCGAGACCGTCGAGCGCCGCTTCGACGAGACCTTCGCCGCGGTCAGCACGCACTTCGAGGAGGTCGCCGCGACGCTCTTCCCCGGCGGCCACGGGCGGCTGAGGCTGACCGAGCCCGAAGAGGAGGGGGCGGAGGCCGGAGTCGAGGTCGAGCTACGCCCGCCCGGCAAGCGCGTGACGCGCCTGTCGCTCCTCTCCGGCGGCGAGAAGGCGCTCGGCGCGATCTCGTTCCTGTTCGCGCTCTTCCTCGCGAAGCCGTGCCCGTTCTACCTGCTCGACGAGGTCGAGGCCGCCCTCGACGACACCAACATCGGCCGCTTCGTCGAGCTGCTGCGGCGCTACTCCGACCGGGCGCAGTTCATCGTCGTCACCCACCAGAAGACGACCATGGAGGCGGCCGACGTCCTCTACGGCGTGACCATGGGCGGTGACGGCGTCTCGCAGGTCGTCTCACGGCGGCTGCCGCGCGAACAGTCCGCCGCCGCGTAGTGCTCTACACACCCGCAGGCTTCGAGCCGCTCACCGACGAGCCGTGGGACGAGGCGCGTGTTAGCGCCGGGATTCGGGCGATCGTCAGCGGCGCGGAGGAAGCATTCGACCCGGTCGCGCTCTGGCCGGCGAACGAGTGGGACGCGTGGGGCTCTTCGGTGCCGCTGAAGGGCCTCTATTGCGGCGCAGGCGGCGTGGTCTGGGCACTGGAAGCACTGAGCCGCTGCGGGCACGCGGAGACCAGGATCGATCTCGCTGCCGCAGCCGGTCGGGCACTTGAGCTGTGTCGCGAGGAGCCCGACCTTGCCGCCGGGGAAACCGAGCTTCCACCCGAGCGGGCGTCCTCGCTCCTGTGCGGCGAGGCCGGTGTGCTGCTCGTGGCCTGGCGGGTGGAACCGCGGCCCGAGCTGGCCGACCTCCTGCTCGCCCGGGTGCGGGAGAACCGCGACAACGCGTTCGAGGAGCTGATGTGGGGCTCGCCCGGAACGATGCTGGCGGCGCGCGCGATGTACGAGTGGACCGGCGAGGAGCGCTGGGTCGTAGCCTGGCGCGAGAGCGCGGACGCGCTGCTCGCTCGCCGCCGGGACGGGCTCTGGCAGCAGCGCCTGTACGGAAGCGAGCCCCAGCCGCTCCTCGGGCCTGTCCACGGGCTCGTCGGCAATGTGCACGCCTTGCTTCCGGAGCACGACCTCCGAACCGAGACGGCCGCGGTCCTTGCCCGCGAGGCCGTGATCGAGGACGGGCTCGCCACGTGGCCGGCAGCTGCGGGCGGGCCGCTCGACCCGCCGAGCGGGATCCGCCTGCAGTGGTGTCACGGCGCGCCGGGGATCGTGGCTACCGCCGGCGGCTACCTCGACGAGGAGCTGCTGCTCGGCGGGGCCGAGCTGACCTGGCGGGCGGGGCCGCACGGGCCGGAGAAAGGCGCCGGCCTCTGCCACGGCACCGCAGGCAACGGCTACGCGCTTCTGAAGGCGTTCGAGCGAACCGGCGACGAGCTCTGGCTCGAACGGGCCCGGCGCTTCGCCGTCCACGCCCTCGCTCAGATCGAGCGTTCGCCCGGGCGGTACTCGCTCTTCACCGGCGGCGTCGGCGCGGCGCTCTTCGCGGCCGCGTGCCTCGACGCCGACGCTCGCTTTCCGCTCCTCGACACCTGGGACTAACCTGCCGCGATGGCGCGAAGCTGGGCGGAACTGCTCGGGGACGACGGAGCGGGGGCGGAGTCCGCCGACCGGCCGGGGCTGTTTGCGCGCCTGCGGGAGTCGCTCGGCAAGAGCCGGCGCGCACTCACGGAAGAGCTGGCGCTGGGCAGCTTCGACCCGGCCGACGAGGCGTCCTGGGAGCGGCTCGAGGAGGCGCTGATCGCCGCGGACGTCGGGGTCCCGGCGACCGCGGAGGTGGTGCAGCGGCTCGAGGCGCGCGGCGGGGGAAACGACCTCGGAGCGGCGCTGCAGGAGGAGATCGCGCGCATGCTCGGCGAGCCCGGCCGGCTCGAGCTGGGCGCGCGGCCGAGCGTCGTGCTCGTGGTCGGCGTCAACGGGACGGGCAAGACGACCACGATCGGCAAGCTCGCATCCCGGCTGCAGGAGCACGGCCGCTCCGTGCTGGTCGCCGCCGCGGACACCTTCCGCGCCGCGGCAGAGGAGCAGCTCGAGATCTGGGCGCAGCGCGCAGGTGCGGACTTCGTCGGCTCGGAACGGGGCGGTGACCCGGCGGCGGTCGCCTTCGACGCGATCGCGGCTGCCGAGTCGCGCGGGCGCGACGTCGTGGTGGTCGACACGGCCGGGCGGCTGCACACGCAGACGAACCTGATGGAGGAGCTGGCAAAAGTCCGCCGCGTGATCGGCCAGCGCCTCGAGGGCGCCCCGCACGAGACGCTGCTCGTGATCGACGCGACCACCGGGCAGAACGGCCTGCAGCAGGCGAGGCTGTTCGGCCAGGCGGTCGAGGTGACCGGGGTCGCCCTGACGAAGCTCGACGGCTCCGCCAAGGGCGGCATCGCGGTCGCGATCGCGCACGAGCTCGGCCTTCCGGTGAAGCTGATCGGCATCGGCGAAGGGCTCGAGGACCTGCAGCCGTTCGATCCCGGCGATTTCGCCCGGGCGCTGGTCGACGCCGCACCCGCTTGATCGGCGCTACGGGAAATGCTACGAAGGTTCCGTACGCATGCAAGTTGGGGTCAAACTAAGGAGGAAACCGTGGGAGAGCGAAAGCTTTTCAAGGGCATCGCGGCAGTTGTCCTCGCCGCGGCGCTGGTTGGGCTGATTGCGGCCGGAGCGTCGGCGCGCACCGGCTCGGCCAAGAGCCCGACCGCCGCGAAAATCAAGGCGTGTGCGCTGTTGCCGGACACGAAGTCGTCAACCCGTTACACGCTGTTCGACGCGCCCTATCTGAAGGCCGCGTTCAAGAAGGCGAAGGTGCCGGCGCAGGTGCTGAACGCCCTCAACGATCCGCAGAAGCAGAAGTCGCAGGCCCAGCAGTGCCTCGCGAAGGGCGCAAAGGTCATCCTGCTCGACCAGCTCAACGCCGCGTCGGGCAAGGCGATCACCAACCTGGCGGTCAGCCAGGGCGCCAAGGTCATCGACTACGACCGCCTCGTGGTCGGCAGCAAGGCGGCGTACTACGTGTCGTTCAACAACCCGGGCGTCGGCAAGCTGATGGGCAAGGGGCTCATCGCCGCGCTGAAGGCGAAGGGCAAGTACGGGTCACACCCGGTCGTCGGGCGGCTGAACGGTGGCATCACCGACAACAACGCCCACCTGTTCAGGCAGGGCTACAACTCGGTGCTGAACCCGCTCTACAAGAACGGCACGTTCAAGAAGCCCCAGTCCGACGACCAGTACACGGACTGGGACCCGATCAAGGGTCGTCAGATCTTCGACCAGATGCTCGCCCAGAACGGGAACAAGATCGACGCCATGATCGCGGCGAACGACGGCCTCGCCGGCGCCGTGATCGCCTCGCTCAAGGCTCACGGCCTGAACCCGATCCCGCTGACCGGCCAGGACGCGACACCGACGGGCGTCCAGTTCATCCTCGCCGGTTGGCAGACCGGCACGGTCTACAAGTCGGTGAAGCGTGAGGCGGCTGCTTCAGCAACACTCGCCATTGCGATCATCAAAGGCCAGAAGGTCTCGCTGCCGGCCATTGCCAAGCAGTACAAAGGCGTGAGCCAGAAGGTCAGCGGCACGCGCTCGGTCCTGCTGACCCCGGTGTGGGTCACGAAGAAGAACTACAAGCTTCTCTTCAAGGACGGGTTCCTGAAGAAGAAGCAGGTCTGCGTCGGCGAGTACGCGAAGTACTGCAAGTAAGAAGAACGACGGCCGGGGCACCCTTGCGGGGGCCCCGGCCGTGATACAAACGGGCCGGCATGGCCGCCCCGACCGCGACCCGGACCGCAACGCTCCAGATCCGAGGCCTCAGCAAGCAGTTCGGCTCGGTCGAAGCGCTGCGGGTCGTCGATTTCGAGGTCCGCGACGGCGAGGTGATGGCGCTCGTCGGCGACAACGGCGCTGGAAAGTCGACACTGATCAAGTGCGTCGCCGGGATCTACTCGATCGACGACGGCGAAATCCTCTTCGACGGCAAGAAGGTGTCGATCCACGGGCCGAAGGACGCGGCCAAGCTCGGGATCGAGGTCGTCTACCAGGATCTCGCGCTCTGCGACAACCTCGACGTCGTGCAGAACATGTACCTCGGTCGCGAGGAGCACGACCCGCTCTTCCGGCTGCGCGAGGCGCCGATGGAGCAGCGCACGGCCGAGACGCTCAGGTCGCTCTCGGTGACGACGATCCGTTCGGTGCGCCAGGTGGTGGCGACCCTTTCCGGAGGCCAGCGCCAGTCGGTCGCGGTCGCCCGTGCGGTGATGTGGAACAACCGCGTCGTCTTCCTGGACGAGCCGACGGCCGCGCTGGGAGTCGCGCAGACCCGCCAGGTGCTCGACCTTGTCAAGCGGCTCGGCGAACAGGGGCTCGCCGTGGTCATCGTCTCGCACAACCTGAACGACGTCTTCGAAGTCGCCGACCGGATCACCGTCCTTCGGCTCGGCCGCAACGTCGGTGTCTACGAGCGCAAGAAGACGAGCCAGCAGGAGATCGTGCAGGCGATTACCGCCGGGACACCGGTGGGCGAGGCATCTACGTGAGCTCTGCCGCGCCCGCCGAGGTCCAGGCAACCGCGGTCGACGGCAGCCTCGCAGCGATTGCCCGTTCGCGCTGGGAGGCGCTGAAGGGCGGGGACGTCGGCTTCCTGCCGGTCCTGGTCGGGATCGTCGCGATCACCGTGTTCTTCACTGCGAAGAGCAGCATCTTCTTCACCGCCGTCAACTTCTCGAACCTGATCGGCCAGATGGCCGGCACGACGGTGATTGCGATCGGCGTCGTCTTCGTGCTCCTGATCGGCGAGATCGACCTTTCCGTCGGCTACGTCAGCGGCATCGCGAGTGTCGCCGTCGCGGAGTTCCAGCTCGCGGGCTCGAGTCACGACTATCCGGGCCTGGTCGCGATTGCGCTGGCGCTCCTGATCGGAGCGGTGATCGGCGCGATCCAGGGATCGATCATCGCGTTTGTGGGCGTGCCGTCGTTCGTGGTCACGCTGGCCGGGCTCCTGATCTGCCAGGGGCTGATCATCGAGCTCCTCGGCACCCAGGGCGTGATCGGGATCCAGGACAACCAGGTGAACGACGTCGCGAACTACGTCCTGACCAAGAACACCGGCTGGATCGTCGCCGCGGTCTTCACCGGCGGTCTCGCACTTGCGACCGTCGGTACGTACCTGAGCCGTCGCCGCGCCGGTCTGCCCACCGGAAACGTCACGCTCGCCGTGCTCCGGGTCGTCTTCTACGGCGGCCTCGCCTTCACCGCGGTCGCCGTCTGCAACCACTACCGCGGCGTGCCGCTCGTCGGCCTGATCCTCCTCTTCATCGTGGTGCTCTTCTCGTACCTGGCCGGCCGAACGACCTTCGGCCGCCACGTCTACGCGGTCGGCGGGAACGCCGAGGCCGCACGGCGCGCGGGCATCAACGTGAAGCTGATCCGGATCCTCTGCTTCGTCATCTCCGGCTCCTGCGCGGCGATGGGCGGGGTCATCTTCGCCTCGCGCCTCAACTCGGTCGACCTGACGTTTGGTGGCGGGACGATCCTGCTCGACGCGATCTCCGCGGCCGTGATCGGCGGCGTCAGTCTCTTTGGAGGGCGTGGGCGCGTCAGCGGCGCGCTCTTCGGCGGGTTGATCATCGGGATGATCAGCAACGGCACCGACCTCGTCGGCTCCGCTGACTGGGTCAAGTACGTCACCACCGGCCTGATCCTGCTTGCGGCGGTCACGCTCGACACCGTGGCGCGCCGGCGCCAGACCGCCGCCGGGCGCTGAGCGCGCCTCGCTGACCAACTGAGTACCCTGGTCGCGTGTTCGACACGCTTTCCAACCGGCTCCAGGGCGCGCTCGGAGACCTGCGCAAGCGCGGGCGACTCGACGAGGAGGCGATTTCGCGCGCGATGCGCGAGGTGCGGCTGGCGCTGCTCGAGGCCGACGTCAACTTCGAGGTCGTCAAGACCTTCGTCGCGCAGGTGCGCGAGCGCGCGCTTGGCGCCGAGGTGACGAAGAGCGTCACGCCGGGGCAGCAGGTCGTCAAGATCGTCCACGAGGAGCTGACCGCGCTGATGGGTTCGGGCGACTCGCGCCTCGCCTTCGTCGGCCGGCCGCCCACGGTCATCCTGCTCGCCGGCCTCCAGGGCTCGGGGAAGACGACCGCAGCCGCCAAGCTCGCGCTGCAGCTGCGCAAGGAGGGCCACAGGCCGGGCCTCGTCGCCGCCGACCTGCAGCGGCCGGCCGCGGTCGACCAGCTCGTCCAGCTCGGCCGGCAGATCGACGTCCCGGTGTTCACGGGAGCCGACGATCCGGTCGCCGTCTCGCGCGAGGGGGTCGAGCAGGCGAAGGCGGAGGGTCTGGACGTGGTCGTCCTCGACACCGCCGGGCGCCTGCACGTCGACGAGGCGCTGATGGACGAGCTCGCCGCCGTCCGCGACGAGACCCGCCCGACGAACGTCCTGCTCGTGCTGGATTCGATGACCGGCCAGGACGCGGTCCGCGTCGCCGAGGCCTTCGCCGACCGGATCGCCTTCGACGGGATCGTCCTGACCAAGCTCGACGGCGACGCGCGAGGTGGCGCGGCGCTCTCCGTCAAGGCAGTCACCGGCAAGCCGGTCAAGCTCGTCTCGGTCGGCGAGCGGCTCGACCAGCTCGAGTACTTCCACCCCGACCGGATGGCCTCGCGGATCCTCGGCATGGGCGACGTGCTCACGCTGGTCGAGAAGGCCGAGGCGGCGGTCGAGGCCGACGAGCGCGACGAGCTGGAGAAGCGCCTGATGCAGGGCGAGTTCACCTTCGACGACTTCCTGCGCAGCTACAAGATGCTCCGCCGCATGGGGCCGGTGCAGGGTGTGCTCAAGCTGATCCCGGGCCTCGGCAGCCAGATGGAGGGGCTGGACCAGGTCGACGACCGGCAGCTCGCGCGCGTCGAGGCGATCGTGCTCTCGATGACGCCGCAGGAGCGGCGCTATCCGCACGTGATCGACGGCTCGCGCCGGCAGCGGATCGCGAAAGGGAGCGGCTCGGCGGTCGAGCAGGTCAACCAGCTGCTCGAAGCCCGCAAGCAGATGGCGAAAATGATGAAGCAGCTCGGAAAGGGCAAGATGCCCGCGCTCCCGGGTCAGCCCGGGCAGAATGGGCCCACGCGTTCCGCAACCAAGAAGAAGAAGGCCAAGCGCAAGAAGAGGACACGGAGGTAAATCAGTTGGCAGTGAAGTTGAGGCTGACCCGCATCGGGTCGAAGAAGAACCCGGTCTACCGGATCGTGGCGGCGGACTC